>WRCX01000062.1 GCA_009783705.1 Candidatus Bathycorpusculum hydrogenotrophicum
AGCTCCAGTCGAGATCGTTGCTGATGCTCCGGTAGAAAATGTTGAACTTCAAGTTCCAGCTGAAGCATCTTTTGAGGAAACTGCAACAGTTGAAGCTCCAGTCGAGATCGTTGCTGATGCTCCCCTTGAGGATGCTGTAGTAGATGAAACTCTTGTTGAAACTGCTGAGGTTTATGTTGTTGCTGATGCTCCCCTTGAGGATGCTGCTGCAGTTGAAACTGACGCTGTTGAAGTTGCATCTGAAGCAGTTGACGCAGAAATCATCACAGAAGTAGCTCCAGTTGAATCTTCAACCGAGGCGGCTCCAGCAGAAGATCTGCCACTTGAAGATGCAGTTGTTGAAGTTCTCCCAGCAGAAGAAACCCTTGTTGCCGATGCTGAATGCCCCATAGAAGTCACAGTTGCCGACCTTCCAGACGAGCTAGTTTTTGAAGAATCGGTTGCAGAAGCATCACTGGACATTGAACCCTCAGTTGAAGCATCATATGAGGAAGCTATAGTTGATGTCGCTTCTGATATTATTGTTCCAGCTGAAACGGTTGACGAGCAAGTGATAGTTGTTGCAAATCCAGTTATTGAAGCGCCCCTGCAAGTTTTCGAAGTCACAGAACACGCTCCAATCGAAACCACCCTTGAAAAAATCATGGAACCAGCAATTGAAGAACCAATCATTCAGTCAGTTATCGTGGAGGAGGCCCACATTCCGGCCCACCCTTTAGAGGCGCCTCAACAGGCGCATTCAGACGAAATGGTGGCAATGGAAACCGACACCGACCAAACCACCCCAACAGACGAAAGCGACGAAAACACCACCGAGGAAGAATAAACTAACCCCCAACTCTTTCTTTTATTTTGTTTTGTTTTTGTGTCTGTTTTAATGTTGTCAATCAGGCTGTTTTTGTTCATCTGTAGCTAGTTATTTTGATATAAACTTCGCGTTCAGTGGGTTTTTACATTTTTCTTTTTGCTATATTTTTGCCCGTTTCTTTAATTTCTGCACCTGATGGGTGCAGAATTGTGTATGTGAATATTAGCTGTAAAATTGTGCTATGCAAGTTTACTTGCTGAAAAACTCGTTGTATCAGGCGGCTCTTTTTGTAACTCTTTGGCTAATTTGTTCACCGATTTACTCAACCTTACTTACGGTGCTTGCTTTAATGGGCTGAGCTAGACTTCATGTTGCACAGTAGTGATTGGTCATACACAACGACTTATACAAGACTTGCTACATGTTGATTTGGTTGTGGGTTTGCTATTGTGCCACAGCCCTCAGTTGTTTGTATATCGCCGAATTAACTCAAATATGGTTTATTACTACTGGTGGAAGCGTGTTGTTTTATGGCTTTTTTTTGCTTTTTGCTTTTTCTTATCCGAAACGCTAAAAAACCCCTTTGTATTTTCCTAACAGCTACACCAAAAATGAGCGCGGGTCCGTAGCTCAGTCAGGCTAGAGCATCGGACTTTTAATCCGAGGGTCGCGGGTTCAACTCCCGTCGGACCCGCTTCATTCTTCTCATTGGAGTTTGGTGTGGGTTTTATTGCTTGCATTTCTTTACTTGTAGTTACTTTCAATTTATGATAAACATAAGTTCGCTTGCCTTCTACAAAGCATTGATAATGCTGGATGTGCTGATGGGTACCTCTTACTTGTAGGAAGCCTCCCCTATTGTATTGGGGGCATAATTGTTTAGTTAATTGATTATTCCTAAAAACTATCCACTATATCAAACAAGTATAATACATTGTATGATGTAACACTACATGGTTAGTGTGAATACTAAAACAAGTGCAATAGTTTCAGCAGTAATAGCTTGTTGTAGTCCAATTGTCTATTTCTGGGTAATGAGTGAACGTGGCTACACCTACAGGGATATGATGATTGTAGCATGGCCATCAAATTTAGTTCAGGATGTATCAGTGGGTTTTGTAATATATTACATTCCAGCTTTGGTTATATGTTTCTGTATAATAGAAATAGCAAAATTTGCATATAGTAAGCATAAATCAGGTGTAATGAAGGAACCTGCAGGGCACATGAAAATTAATCTATACAAACTAAAACATAGAATTGGATTCTACACAGTAATAGGATTAATTGGTTTAGCATTTAGTTTACATAATAGCCTTATCAATGTAGTAGAGCCATTGAGGTATCTGGTAGCACATGGTATATACAGTTTAACTTCTGCTATGATGCTGTTCATGTTGCTGTTTACTCCAGCATTTGTAATAGGGGAAGTATCACGGCTCATAGTCAAAGGTTACACACGTAAGTAAGAAAACTTGGTGTATTAGTTCTGTTCAGAAATTAGTTTTATATGGTATAATGGATGCATGGTCAGGTATCTAATCATTAAAGCATATGTCAAGTATGCGGCATTGAAGGATATGATATGGGCAATAACATAATACAACATTATGTTGGTTTCAAATGGTAAAAGAGTCTATAGTTGTCATAGAGTAAAGGGAGTTCTTTTGATCCGAGGGTCGCGGGTTCAACTCCCGTCGTGCTCTCATTTCATATTTACTCTAATAGTTTTTACTTCTTTCCGCTGTACTTCTAAGAGACTTTTTCCAATGCTGGTGCTAAGCATACTTTCTATCTTTTTGAATTAACGATAGCGTAATAAAACAACTAATCTGTCATTAGGGTGTAGCATGCAATGGCAACTTGACTTTATTCATTTTGAACTTGTATTATCAGTTCTTTTTGTAGTTCTGCAAACTCGTCAACTGTGATAGTTTCATTGCATCGTAATTCGTCGAGGTGTTTGAGTTTTTGATAGAGGCTGTCGCCGTGATTCCATATGTTAGAAACAGGTTTGGGTTTCTTTGCTTGTTTTTCTGCATCTAACATTATCTAAAATAGTGGAACAGAAACAATGCAGCCAACAATAAGGCTCAGTATACCAACAAGTACCACAAATATTGCTGAGCATACCCAACAACAAATTATCGCTCGCGCGATTGTTGTCTGTGTTTTTTCATGTTCCCTTTTTGTTTTCATTTGGTTCCATAGTATTGTACTCAATTATATTTGTATTATCATTTTTGACATGCTTTATAATACAGTTGAATTTGCTTTCTGCTGAGACCTTTGGCGGCTATTGCGCAAATCAGAGCATGATGATTGAAAGAAAGTCTGCAATGCGATATCTTCCAAGATGCCCGCGATGGTGTTGTATGTCTCTTTTATGATTCTTCAGATGTCTTAGGTTGCTTTGGTGTGTTGGGTGTTTGGGTAGGTTTATTGATGTGAGTTTCGGTATTGTTGTTTATGTCTCGTTTGTGGTTTGATAGGGGTACGTTGTTGTTAAAGGGGACAATTGGAACTCCTTATGGCAAGTGGGATCCTAGAAATAACTGTTATCGGGTTAAGGCTTGTCATTATCGTGATGTTTTAGATTTTTTTAAAGAAAGTAGTCTCTGCGTTGAGGATGCGGTTTTGAATTTGTCTGTTCTTGAGCAGTTACGGGGCAGTATTGAGTTGCGTGCTTATCAAAATAAGGCCCTGGATCAGTGGGTGGGTGCGGGTAAGCGGGGGGTGCTGGTTTTACCAACTGCGGCTGGGAAGACCTTCATAGCGCTTAAGGCCATTGATTTGCTTAAAGTTCAAACTTTGATTGTTGTTCCTACTTTGGATTTACTTGATCAGTGGAGAAAGCGGGTGCGGGAGTGTTTGGGTGTGGAGGCAGGTGTGGTGGGGGGCGGCGAGAGTGTGATAAAGATGGTGACGGTTGCAACTTATGACTCAGCCTATGCACAGGCGGCATATTTGGGTAACCAATTTTTGCTGTTGGTCTTTGATGAGGTGCATCATTTGGCGTCTCCTGGGTATATGCAGATTGCAGAAATGTTTGTTGCACCCTACCGCATGGGTTTAACTGCAACCTATGAACGTAGCGACCAACGACACAACCTGTTGCCCTTATTGGTTGGCGATCAGGTTTATTCAGTTTCAGTTGAAGAATTAACCGCGGGTAAGCACCTCTCTGATTACACCTATGAAAAAATCGCAGTTGAGTTAACTGACCAAGAACAGCACCTCTATGAAGCCAATATGGCTATTTTTAAAAACTATCTTGTATCACGCAAACTTGTTTTGAAATCAGCCTTTGATTTTCGGCGCTTTATCATGTCCACCGGACGTGATCCCGATGCGCGAGCGGCGCTTTTGGCACGCAACAAAGCTCTAAAAATCGCCGTTAACTCCGAGGCTAAACTTGACCTACTCGCTGAAAAACTTGAAACCTACAAAACTGAGAAAATGCTAATTTTTACCCTCTATAACGATTTGGTCTACACCATCAGCCGACGCTTTCTCATACCCGCAGTTACCTACCAGACACCCCGAGAGGAACGACGCGAGATCCTAACAAATTTCGGAAACGGCAAATACCGCGTAATTGTCACCTCCCAGGTCCTAGATGAGGGCGTGGATGTACCTGACGCATCGGTTGGTATTGTACTTGGCGGAACCGGTAGCAAACGTGAATTTGTCCAACGCCTAGGCCGAATCCTTAGAAAAAAAGACGGCAAAACCGCCAAACTAGTCGAAATCATCTCAAAACAAACCGTAGAAGTAAACATCAGCCGCCGCCGACAACCCAACGAGGAGAAACCCAACCATGTTGCCCAGTAATCTACTCTTAGTGTATAAACGCAAAGGCGAAATACAACCCCGATATGCCAAACTATCAGCTGAGAACCTCACTGTTGCTTATCGCATAATCGAATTCTACACCACCCACATTGGTGAACAAAAAAAAGTTCTCATGGCCTATGTCTCCGAATTAGAAAACCAAGGCCACGACTACCGATTTGTTCGAGCCCTATCACTGCTACTTGATCGAAAAAGCCGCTTTATCTGCAAAAGCAAAACCAACCCCTCTGATTTACGACGGCGTATCTTCCAAGCCACCCAAAAACACGGCATACCTACAACACCCCAAAAACGACAACAAATAATCACCTCCATTGCCACAGAAACCTCCTTTTCCATTGAAACTATCGAAGACCAGCTATATGCTGATTTAGACGCAGAGCTGATTCTTGAAAAATTTGAACCCCCAACCCCCACAACATTACTTCAACAATACAACCTCAGCTTAACCCAAACCCTTCTCTTCGAATCCAGCGAACTAAACTTTAGCACCTCAGGAAACTGGCAACAACTATTCTATGCCATCAAAAAACTAGGGCTCATCTACGAAGTCTCCCAACAAACCCCCTTTTTTAATGTAAAAATAGACGGCCCATCCAGTCTCTTCAAACTCACCAAACGCTACGGCATAAACATAGCCAAACTACTACCCGCCATAACCACAAACCAAAACTGGACCATAAACGCCAAAATCCTGTGGAAATACACAAACGAAATGTGCAACTTTAATATGGAAAGCCAAAAACACGCCACCCTGCTAAAGCCACCCAAACCTGAACCCATAACCTACGACAGTACAACAGAAGAAAACTTTGCCAACCAATTCCGAGCCCTAGACTCAGGCTGGACCCTAAAACGTGAACCCGAACCCATCATAACCGGTAACCAAGTCCTCATACCTGACTTCTCACTCCAAAAAGCCGGTCTAAAAATCTACCTAGAGATCGTTGGATTCTGGACCGAAGACTACCTGCGCCGAAAAGCAGAAAAACTCCAACACGTCAACGACAAAATGATACTCGTCGTCCATGAAGCCCTAGCATGCGAAAAACTAATCACCCTAGAGAAACGACCCCAACTACACTTTATCTACTATAAAGACAAAATTTCCCTCGCCCCTATTCTTCGCTATCTCCAAAGCGAATTCGAAGAAATTAAAACAAAAGAAATTCAAACCCTCCAAAAAACAACCCTGAACCTTACTGAACCAGTACTACTCTACACCGAACTCGCCAACAGACTAGGCTTCTCAGTCGAATCCATCCAAACCGTACTGACCACTAAACCTCCAACAGGATACGTACCCATATCTAACGGTTTAGTAAGCACCGAAAAACTCGAACAAATATCTATTTTGCTCAAAGACGTATTGAAACAATCCCCAAAACTAACACTGAGCCAAACTACCACGATAATAGAAGCCCAAGGCGTCGCTGACATATCCAGCATACTACATCTACTGAGTTACAAAATAAAATGGAATGGTATAAACAGCGAACAAGCCGAAATCATACCCCCAAAAACCCCTTAACGCTTCTAATTTGGCTTGTTTTTTAATTGTATGTTGGCGGGTCCGGTGGGATTTGAACCCACGATCTCCGGCTCCGAAGGCCGACACCTTAATCCGTGCTAGGCTACGAACCCACTTATACAGAAACACCTCATTAGTGAAGGTGATGCTGTTTTTAGTGCTAATCATGTATTTAGGTTTTTCATGGCTTCTATGCATTTTAGGTTTGTGAAGATAGTTTAGTGTGGATTTTGTTTTGGGGTGCCTAATATTTTTTGTGATGCTTGAAACATTCTATACAAGACCACAGACAGGTTTAATCAAGATTTGTAAGCACTACACATATACGCACATGTTGATTTGATCTGTAGTGTTAAAGTCTGTGTGGTTATTGGTAAGATAATTTGCCTGTTAGGTGATTGTATGGAAACCACTGGATGACTTGGGTGTGATTTTGTGTCTGGTTTTTATTGTTTTTGTCCTGTGTTTTCTATTGTTGTGTAAATTATGTCTTTAGTACTGTTTTTGAAATCATGTTAGTGACGTACCGAAACCTCTAAATGTGGACGTTTGCGTATTTTTGCAGGTTGGGCCGGTAGATCAGTCTGGTATGATCGCCGCGTTCGCAACGCGGAAGCCGCGGGTTCAAATCCCGCTCGGTCCACCAAAATTTTCTCAAAAAGTGGTGTTTGTTATTTTAGCTAACGGCGTATTTGAGTGAGCTTGTATGACGCGTTGACATTTGTGTTTCTGTTGTTTTGTTTTAGTTATTTTGTCTTCGGATTAGCGTGTGGTCTGAGAATTTAGAAAATATTTGTTTTTTGATTGTTTATTGATATTTTTCCAGAAAATTAAGGCATAAATATTTAACAGGTGGGTGGGTAATAAAAAATATGGACCTCGCTTGGAATGTACTTGCATTTATGGCTGGTTGTACGTCTCTTTTTTTGTTGGGGGGTTTGTGGGCTTTTTATAAAGCTATAAAAACCAAAACCAGAGTGTATTATTTTCTTGGTGTGTTTTGTTGCTTTGTAAGTACGGTGTTATCGCGCTTGCGTTGGGTCAATTTCTTCTGAGTTGTATTATTTCGGTTGGAGCCGCACTTCTTCTTTTGCCGATGATGCCAAAATTGATTGCTGCTAACACTGTGGACGTTGATGGTGCTTTGGGACCTCTGCGGGTTAAAGATATTTTTTCATTGTTTTTCATACCTAAGCTTGAGCGGACCTATGGTGACTTTAGAGCCCGTATAATCTATACCGTTGTGAACACCGGTATTGGTGCTATAATTAATCTGCTATTGGCAATGCTAAACATTATAACTCTGCCTATAGCTGGGGTATTGACGATTGCTGTTTTTGCTATATGTGTTGGAACATATGATTATCAAAAAGAAGGTCGGCCGGACCGTAAATTTTAGAATAGCGGTGTTCTAAAATTATAAAATTTGGCCAGTGGGTTTATTGATAGTTTTTGTGTTGTGTTGTTGGTTTTGTTGCTTGTTATATTTTGTGTTTTTTAGTGTTTTTTGTTTGGTTTGGTGGTTAGTTTCAGAAAGAGTTATAGTGTATAATGGGACAGACTATCTTAGGATAGCTGTTAATGTCTGCAGTTAATCAATCGTCTAATTCCGCTGATGGCTTTTTTGGCGTTTCTACAACTCAAATTATTTCCTTGATATTGATTATAGTTATAGCTATTGTAATCGAGCGTATTATAACGCGGTATTTGTCTTATTTTTCTAAGCGCGCAAAACTTGAATTAAATACTGCCAATCAATTGACCTTGACTTTTCGGATTTTAATTCTGATTGGGGCTTTGCTTGCAATAGGTCGCGAGGGTTTGTCTGCGGATTTACTCATATCTATTTCGGCCGTGGGTGGTGCTGCATTAGGGTTTGCTTCGCAAAAAACGATCGGTAATTTTATTGCTGGTCTTTATCTTTTGGCGGCTAGGCCCTTTAAGGTGGGTGATTATGTTAAAATTGGAACTGTTGAGGGTATAGCCCAAGAAATTACCCTAAACTATGCTAAGGTGTTAACTTCTGGTAATACTCTTGTTGCTGTGAGTAATTTGCAGTTGCTTGATCGTGACCTAACTAATTATCTCTATGAAACCACCCCTTCAAGAGGCAATGTTTACTGCTATACGTTTGAGATTGGCTTTGATCATTTAGTTCCAACTGAGAAGCTCTCTGAAATTTTTGATGCTGTCTTTGCTGCCTATAAGGATCTTCCCGAGCGGCCCTTTTGCACCTTGGTTCGTTCAACTGCGATTGAGCGAGTCTATATGGTTTATTTCTATGTAACAACGCCCAGTGATATTTTCACAATAAGGCCCCAAATTGCTGACCAAGTTTTTAGACGTTGGGATGAGGAGCGAGCAAAACTTAAAAAATAAGCTGCCTGTAAACGTTGGACAAATCACTAAAGGCCTTCAATAGCTGTCTGTATAACTCGTAACCTTTGCAGTTAGTTTATGGTGTTAGATTAATTCTTGTCAGCTCTTTAAGGGTCGGTTATGGTTTTGGTGGAATTTTAGGGTGAATTTTGTTCCTTTGGTTTCTTGGCTTGTAAAGTTTATTTCGCCTTCTAGGGCATCGGTTATGCGCTTAACCACTGCTAATCCAAAGCCTTGGCCTTTTGATTTTGTGGTAAACAGTGGGGTGAATAGTTTTTCTTGGACCTCTTTGGGTATGCCTTTTCCAGTATCCTCAATCTCAATGATAACCTTGTTTGTTTTTTTGTCTTGGTGTATGTTTATGGTTAAGGTGCCGCCTTCTGTCATGGCTTGGATGGCGTTGTTAATCAAGTTGGTTAAGACGCGTCGCATTAGGGTTGGGTCTGTTTGCATCTGGGGTATTTTGTTTATGTTTACTCTAAGCATTATCCGGATGGGTATGTTGACGGTTTGGAAGATGCTGTCAATTAGTTCGGGTATGTCTACTTCGGTGTATTCGGGTTGGATGGGGCGTGCGTAGTCTTGCAGATCTGCTATTATTTTATCAATGTAGTTGATTTGTTCGCCTATCACGATTAGTTCTTGGAGTGCATTGTTTTTCTCTTTGCTGTCTGTCATCAGATCTAACTCTTCTTTGATTAGATACAGTGAAGACATGATTGATTGTAGTGGATTGCGGATGTCATGTCCGACCATTCCTGCGGTTTGGCCAATGGTTGCGAGGCGTTGGCTGTCAGCTAATTGTTTGGTGCGTTCTTCGACAAGTTGTTCTAGCTGTTTGTGGTGGCGTTCGAGTTGTTGTTCAATTTTTCTGCGTTCGGATATATCCTGTTCTATACCCATGATTTTGGTGGGTTTGCCCTTGGAATCGACGTCTACAATGGTGCGCTCAGTGTGCAGATCACGTACTGAACCATCTGATAGAACTACCCGATAATCAAAAACTGTTGTTTCTTCGTGTTTGCCTTTTGCAATAAAGTTATCTGTTATCTTTGTTACCCGCTCAAAATCCTCGGGGTGTATGTAGGTTTTATATATTTCATACTCAAGGCCATATTTGTCTGGTTTGAGTTTAAACATATCAAATAATTCTTCTGACCAAAATACTCTGTTTTCTGCAACATGCATCGTCCAGTTGCCCATATGCGCCAGATGTTGTGCTTGTTTTAGGCGTTCTTCGTTTTCTCTGTGTATTTCTTCGTCTTTTTTGCGCTCCGTTATATCTGTGAAGGTGCCCAATGTGAAGTCTTGTCCGTTGAGCATAATGTGATCTACTGATGCGATAAGTGTGAGCGGCCTGCCGGTTTTTGTTTGCATGTATACTTCTAGGTTGCGTATTGCCCCTTGGGTTTGTAGTATGTGGGCAAACTCTTTGCGTTTGCTTAGGTCTGGGTATATGTTGAGTGTAAATGCGGTGTTTCCAATGACTTCTTCTCGGCTAAAACCAAAGGTTAGCAAAAAAGCTTCGTTTGCATCCAAAAAGAGGCCGTCTTTGAGTTGTGAAATAAACAGAGCCGCTTGACAACAGTTAAAGGCTTTAGAAAACCGTTCCATATTTAGTTGCAGGGTTTTTTCGAGTTTTTTACGCTTAGATATATCCCGCCAGATTATCACTAAATCGTTGGATGCGGGAAAAACACTGATTTCCCATGTGTTTGGGGTATTGTATAGTTTATCCCATTCAAAGTGTGTTGTTTGTTTATTCTCTTTGGCTTGGTGGAGGGTTTTTTCGAAAAGGGTTCCACTGTATTTGGGAAAAAGTTTCCAGAGGTTTTTTCCCACGAGTTTTTCTGCTTCTGCACAAAATCCTTTGGCTGCACACTTGTTGACATATTTTAGTTGCCAGTTGTGATCTAGGATGATCAGGCCGTCTTGGATGCTTTCTAAAATCAACTGTAGCTTTTGGTTGGTTTCTGTGTTTTCTTGTTCTGTGTTTTTGTGTTGTGTTGTTTGTTCTTTTTCGGTTGGGTGTTTGTCTGGGTTTGCCTTCTGCTGTTTAGGTGTTAGAATGGTTTGTCTCAAAAATATTCGAGCGCTCCATAACTAATAAGCTGTTGAAGGTTAATAATGTATTGCAACCTGACTTTGACTCAACCGATAAAAACGCTCGTTTTATTTATGCCAACAATGATTATGTGCTTTGAGCTTTATGTTACCTTTCGTAACTCACCAAAATAGGGTCGTCCTGAAAATGTTTTCTCATTAAACTTTGTTTTGTAGGGTTTGAATGGCTCTTTGCGGCCATAAATTATCGTGTAAAATTGCTCTGCCTACTGCAACTAGATCTACTTTGTTTTCTTGTACTAGTTTGTCTGCAAATTCTGCTTCTGTGATTCCGCCTACGCCGATAACTGGTGCTCTAATTGATGCTTTGATTGCGCTGGCTTGAGCGATAAAGTAACCGTTTATATGTTGGAGTTGTTTGGGTTCGCTGCCGCACATACCGCCTGATACATCCACAATATCTACGCTTGCTTGTTCAAGTTTCTGTGCAAAGCTGATTGCATCCTGGAGTTGGGTGCCCATTGGTGCTAAATCGTCTGCTCCTATGCGATATAGCAGCAGTCCCTTGCCTAGTTGTTTACGCACTTTTTCAACAACTAAGAGTGGAAAACGCATCCTGTTCTCAAGTGAACCCCCAAACTCGTCCTCGCGCTTGTTTAGCAGAGGTGTAAAGAATTGGTTGAGCAAATAGCCATGCGCACCATGAAGTTCCACTCCATCAAATCCTGCTTTTACTGCCCGCTCAGTTGCCAGTGCATAATCCTCTGCCAGTTCATAGAGTTCACTTTTTTCAAGCATACGCGTCTTATTTCTGGCACTGGGTCCAACCGGCATAACACCGATGACTTTTTTGGTTGCCACCGCTCCTGCATGGCTTATCTGCACCACCGCAGGAGTCCCTGCCAAATGTATGGCCTCTGCAAGTTTTTCAAAACCCGGAATTAACTTGTCACTATAGATACCTAACTGTTTAGGGCCTATCTTCCCCAGTGCTGACACATACGCATGCTCAACAATAGGCAGACCAAGCACTGAGGAGCGGCGAACATAAAAATTGATGAGTCTACTAGTGACATCACCCTCAAACGATGCACGCCCCGACTGCATCGGCGGCATCACTAAACGATTACGCAAACACACATCCTTAACTGTCAAAGGATCCAGAAGTCCAACCAATAAAGACACCGATATGTGCCTAACAGCATATAAACACACAAAAAAGGCTTTCTCACTTAAAACTATGATGTTCTATCCGGAAATAGGGTTACACTTTTTGTTTAGGTATATTTCTGCTGGTGTTGTCTTGTCCCAAAATAATTTCCCACCCGAGTTATCTTACGACACACTACCTCACCACCCAAACTCTGCAAAACACCTTTCCAAAAATACCGCACCCACCCAACTAAAAACATGGTCAAAAT
>WRCX01000063.1 GCA_009783705.1 Candidatus Bathycorpusculum hydrogenotrophicum
CCATCAGATACCCCACCACCATCAGATACCCCACCACCATCAGATACCCCACCACCATCAGATACCCCACCACCATCAGATACCCCACCACCATCAGATACCCCACCACCATCAGATACCCCAGCAGACTTTTCACCTGCATCATTGTAACGAATGTGCTCGGCGGTTATGGCTTTAAATTCCTCAGTCAGTACATTTTCTAAGTCAGTTTTACTCAGCGGATCACCCCCATCTTGCTCAGGACCGGTCGACGTAAATGCATAGTATTCACGATCAATCAATGGAATTTTAGCAAAGCCATACTCTACAATCAAATAACGTCGATCCGTTTCAATACTTGGATTCTTAGAAATAGTGATAACTTCTTTTAACCAACGACTGTAAAAAGTGAATGCCCAAACGGGTGCGGGTACACTAAAGATCTTTCTTAATTCAATCACCGTAGAGTGCCAGTTATACTTCGTGCTATGCTTAACAATAATTTCCGCAGCAATTCCTAATTGGTCTTTCACAATAAATAATAATCTATCTATAATATCTGAACCTTCGGTTTCCCCCAATGCATCTAAAAGCTTGTCAACAGCAGGGCCCCATCTAGCAATAATAAGATCAAACGTGGACATGCAGGAAACATTGGAACGCCATATTGCCTCAGTTAAGATGTTAACGTCGTCTTTTAATCCATCTGAATGGTTACCTAATGATTGTTTGGTGCCACCTGTTTGTGGTGCTTCTAACGGCTGGTTTTGGATTTTTTTTGTTCCTATTTGATTTTGTTGTTGGAAGTGGGCTAGTTCATGTTTGAGAAGGTTTGTACCTTCGGGGGTGTTTGGGGCAAACTGATTTTTCCCAAAGTAGATGTCATTGCCATAACATGTTGCTTTAGCATTTAATGCATTTGTTAAGTTGACTGCATAATTATCTGTGTGCACTCGAACAGAGTCAAAGTTGTAGCCAAAATCATTTTCCATTCTACCCCTTGTTTTGCCATCAAGAGCTTCACCGCCGCCTGAATTACCCAATCGACTTATCAACACATGTCGCTCAGGTTTAACAGCTGTCGGATCGTTTATGGACAGGCCGCAAAAATTATAGTCATAACGCCCATATTCAAAGTTGGGTTGTTGAGACGACAATAACTCTGAGACCGCAAAACTACTACAGCTACTATTATCTGCTTTTTTATCAGACCGCTTTGCATTTTCATAAGTACTCAAAGTCATGTCACCCTTAAGGTACAAATAGGTCATTTATTGAATATTTATGGAGGTTATTTTAATTTTTTGTATATCAAATTGTTACTTGATTATAGGATTAACATCAATTAGAGAGTATTCCCGTAAAAAACAGAACCTTAGTAGCTAATGTGACGTTTGTTGGAGAGCTGTGGTCTCTGGGGTTTGGTTGGGCTGTTCATGCACTCAATCACCGTATGCTCAGGCGAAAACAACCAATGAGCGCCTTAACCCATAGGAAGTGATGCGTTGTTGCGCACCTAATGCAGATCTGTGGTTTTAGCTGAATGTCACTGAGATGTTTTGGCGGGTTTTATGCTGTTTTTCATCTTTTTCGTCATCATCTTTTTCTTTGGCGATTTTGGTGTAGTAGTATTCGCCTATGTCTTTTTGGAATTTGTCCATTTGGCTGTTTTCTTTATTGACGCGGGGTCGAAGGGTGGTTGAGTCTCGACGGAAGGTGATGTCCATTTCTTTTAGAAAGGTGTTCATGCCGCCGCGCAGGGTTGTTGGGGGGTGAGCGTGGCCGGTTTCTCCGGGTTTGCCATTGAAAACTATGAGACGATCGGCAATGAAGTCTTGGGTGACTACGTCGTGCTCTACCACAAAGGCGGGGATACCATGTGCTTCGACGACTCGGCGCAGGGTTTTGGCTACATTTAGGCGCTCCTCCACGTCTAGGTAGGCGCTGGGTTCGTCAAAGAGAAACAGATCGGCCTTGCGGCTCAGACAGGCAGCTATGGCGACTTTTTGGAGCTCGCCTCCGCTGAGTTCCATGACGTTCCGGTCCATAAGAGTTTGTAGGCGCAGAGGCAGAGCGATCTCGGTTTTGTACCAGCTTGAGGTGAAATTTTCTTTGGCCACATTCATCAACAACTCTTGTACGGTGCCCTCGTAGTCGGGTGCGATGTATTGGGGTTTGTAGCTCACTGTAAGTTTGCTTATCGCGCATTTGTCATCTGTTTCTTCGATGCCGGCGAGCATTTTTACAAAGGTGGTTTTTCCGATGCCGTTGGGTCCTAGTATGCCGATGATTTCGCCGGCTCGGATTTCGCCGGGTTCAACTGAGAGTTTAAAGCCGCCAAAGGATTTGGTCATCGTATTCCAGCTCAGCAAGGGAGAGCCGATGTTTTCTCCGGCGGTGGGGGGTTTTTCTTGGAATATGATGCTTTCTTTTCGGAACATAATGTTTTCATCGGGGATGTAGCCTTGGAGATAGATGTTAATACCTGTGCGAACGCCATGCACATGGCTAACGACACCGTAGACGCCTGGTTCGCCGTAGAAGACACAGATTTGGTCACTGAGATAGTCAATGATGGCTAAGTCGTGCTCAGCAACTATGATAGTTTTTTGCTGCTCTTTTAAGCTACGAATAGCCCGAGCTACCACAAGACGCTGTTTAACATCTAGATAGCTGCTGGGTTCATCAAATAGGTAAACGTCTGCGTCACGGCTCAGAGCAGCCGCAACAGCTACCCGCTGAAGCTCCCCACCGCTAAGCACCTCAAGAGCCCGATCCCAAATATTTTTGAGCTCCAAAGCCTCCGCAATAACATCAAGCGCCTTGCGCTCATCAACCTTATCAAGCAAATCACCGACTTTGCCGGTGACAGCTTTGGGGATCTTGTCAACATACTGGGGTTTACTGCTAATTTTGAGCTTTTTCTCACTCAAACGAGTAAAATAATCCTGCAAACTTGAACCACGATAATACTGAATAATCTCACTCCATTCAGGCGGTGTATCAAATTTGCCCAAGTTGGGTTTGATTTCACCACTAAACATTTTGAGCGTGGTGCTCTTACCGATACCATTTTGGCCCAAAAGACCCAGCACCGTACCCGGAGAAGGCATAGGCAACCGATAAAGTTTGAAACTATTTTCACTGAAGCGATGACTACAATCCTTTTCAAGCTCATCAGGAAGATTAACAATACTGATTGCTTTGAAAGGACACTTTTTAACGCATATACCACACCCACTACAAAGAGTCTCAGAAATAATCGCCTTGTTACCCTCCACACGTATAGCCTCCACCCGACTACGCACCATAGGGCAGAAGCTCACACAAAGCTGATTGCATTTCTTGACCTTACATCGATCAGTGTCTAATACGGCAATACGCGTCATAAATAAACGTCCACTACATCAATAAAAATAGTAAGTTATAAAGCTAAAACCACAAAACCAACCAATCAAACATACCCATCAAGACAACACCAACCATTCCAACAAACTTTTCACATCACCACAATCATAGCAAAGATGTTTGTTAACTACCCCCCACAGCCGCAAAGGCTACAACCCCCAAGAAGAATATGAACCCCAAATAAATTTACTCTATGCCTTTGCAGTCAAAAACAAAATGCCAGCCTGCTACCGCATATTGCCCGGCAACATTCGAAGTTACTGCTTTTAAACTCTCCATAGCAGAGGCTGATCTCTGCGATGTGATAGTGATCGGTGATAAGGTTGGTTTGCAGAGTAATTTTGATATGTTGGCTGAGGACAAAAACACGCCAAAACAGAACCACAACTACACAGTAAACCATAGTATATTCCCAATAGCTCAACCCAGAATACAAATCAAAGGTAACCCGCTTGACAACAATCCCAACAAGAGACAAAGGGATGAAGTTACAGATAACCTGACCCTGCAATTGCTGAAAAATAACCTATTGATCAGGCTGAAATAGATGTACCCGGGAAGTAGATAGAAAAAATGTCGACCGAAAATCAAGAAGTTAGACAAAATAGGAAATCAAACATACAATCAATAAAAGGGCAGGCAATAACAGTTGTGTTAGATGCCTAGTTCGATGAGTTTTAGGGGGCTGTTGATTTCTATGGCTTTGGTCCCGGTGACGATGCTGGATAGTTTGGGGGTGGCTTCTGAACCCAGAGTAACCACAACACTGTCTTTGTAGGTAAGGGTGACTGTTATGCCGGATTTAGCTAGGTCCTCAGCGACCTCTTTGAGCATGCCTAGGCTGTTGCGTGCAGAGCCAAGTTGACCAAATACCCCGGTTAGGCCCTTGTTTTTTTCTGTGCCTTGTGTTGTAGCGGCAAGGGTGTCTTTTATGATGTCTTTATTTAGGGCTTCGATTTCGATTTTTTTGTCGAGCGCTTCGATTTTAAGGGCCTCGGTATTGTTAGCCGATACAGTGACTTTCCCTGACTTTAGCATGTCTGCTAAAACTGCTACAAGAGACATCTTGACGTCCTTTTATGGAGTAGTTAGTTGGTTAGGGTTTTGCTTCTTTAGCATAGACTATATCTAAGACGACAGAGCCGTTGAGTTTTGCTTTAAATCTGCCCAAGTCAAGAGTCAGATCTTCAAAGCTTAGTTTTATATCCGACTCTTTTCCCGCTAGTTTATCCATAACTGCTATGACGGTTGCAGCCATTTCTTGGGCAGTTTTCTCTATTTGGTTACCAGATTGTGTGTCGACCATTAAAATACACCATACACAATAAACACACCATAGCGTAAAAAGCTATTGCCTACAAACACCAACCAGAACAATAATTGTTAAAATTTAAAAGAAAAGTATGTTTGAATTCCTATTTAGGCTGGATTTACCATTCTTCTTCTTCCCATTCTTCATCTTCGCCTTCTTCCCAATCATCTTCCTCTTCAAATATCATTCTCTTTCACCTCCATCAGGACCACACAAAATTATCCTGCGCCCGGCTGGGTTTAAGGATTTAGATTCGTCAACTGACGTTAACATGTAGTATAACCCTTGGAAAAAACCGTTTTTACACCAAGGATTTGTACACTTCACAAACAACCAAAAAATAAGCATAAACAAACAAAACAGCATCAGCTTCTAGTGGGCAGAGTTTTGTCAGCCAACTATGGTTGTTTGGTTTGTGTATAATAATTCTTGGAGGACAATAGTTGTCTGTTATTGCATGTGAGTTACCACAAAATGTATATACGAATTAGACTTAGGTTGTTTAGGTTGTTGTTGGTATGTCAGGTTTTCCTGGTTCGCCGAAGACAAAGATGGGTGCAATAGAGGTTATAAGGGGTAATTCGCCGGCTGAGAGAATCGAGTTTCAGTATAATCCAGACACCATATCGCGTACTCTAACACCCAAATATGGTAAAAGCGGTAATGCTGAAGCGTTTCGCCTTGAAGGTGAACCAGAGGAAGTGATAACAGTAGAGATAGAGTTTGATGCCACAGACCAACTAGAACAGATAGGGACAGCAATAATGAGAGCCCGAAATGAAGAACAACAAAGCAACCAAACACAAATAAGTGTAGAAGAGCCAAAACCTGAGGAGGATTTTTTTGGGGTTAGTCCGCAGTTAGCTGCGTTGGAGTCGATTATTTATCCCACCTCTGAGCAGATCAGTAACAATGCTGACCTAGCAAAGCAGGGTAAAATGGAGATTGTGCCGCCTATCGGACCCTTAGTAATGTTTGCTTTTGGCGAAAGAATGGTTTTACCTGTAAAAATAACTCAATACCAAATCCAAGAGCAATCCTACGATAGCAGACTCAATCCTATTTTGGCAAAAGTGACCATAACCATGAGTGTTCTAACGTATACAGATCTAAAACAGCTCCAAAGGGCTACCACGGCAAATCATAGTATAAAAGAAGAAACGGCGAACATATACTGGGGAACATAGTATGTTTGATTCTGATAGTCGTTATGCGCAGATAGAGGAGGAGGTTTTAACTACTGAGAGTGGTCAGGTGATTAGATATAAAAAACGTCGTTTTCTCCCTCAGGGCGAGAAAATGGAGTTGGTTCAAGAAGTCACCGTTACCGCAGGGGACCGTCTAGATCTTATAGCAAGCAGAGTTTTGGGTGATCCGGAACAGTTTTGGCGCATATGTGATGCAAACAATGCCATGTATCCCTTTGATTTAGTCAACAATGCAAACAAGATTCTAAGAGTGGCACTCGCAGGAACCTAATAACATGTCAGCATTGGGCATATATTTATCTCTACTTATTGGAAAAGACGTGCCAGAACCCGCACCTGCAACAATAATAGATGCTCTGCAAAGTGTAGAGGTAACATCCTCTGATGGGGACCGGGATGGATTTCAACTCAGCTTCTCAATTGGCCGCAGTGGAGTAGCAGATGCCTACGAATACCCCCTGCTTGCTAATCCATTGATTAAAGCATTTAATCGGGTTATAATTATGGTGTCGTTTGGAGTGGTTCCCAAGGTGCTAATTGATGGAATAATCACCCATCATCAAATAAGACTCAACCCCGAACCAGGCAAATCCACTCTTAGCATCACAGGCGAAGACCTAAGCGTCATGATGGGACTAAAAGACAAACAAAAAAAACACCCCAAACAAAGCGTGGACAAAGTAGTTAAAACAATTATTGGGGCGTATTCAAAATATGATTTAGAAGACGATGTGATTGCCCCTGACTCCGCACAAGAAAAGGAGCATGTTCAGAATGCATCAGATTTGAAATTCCTTCAGGAATTAGCAACTAGATATAAATATGTATTTTATGTGGAGTCAGATAGCCAAAAGAAAAACAGGGCCTATTGGGGACCTCCCGACCGTGAAGGTAAACCACAGCAAACGCTTTCATTTAATATGGGGGAGGAGACCAATGTGAATTCTATTAATTTCCAAATGAACGCCCTAAGTCAGAGTGCACTGAAAGGAAAAATACAAGACACCGAAAAGGGCGAAAAAATGGATATCCCCGACGAGACAAATTCCGATACCGCATTTGCAGAACAATCGGTAGATAAACAAGATTCAGACAACCAAGTAACTATCCAATTACGTGAGAGCGGGCTTAGCATGCAAGAAGCCAGAATCAAAGCACAAGCAGAAGCAAAACGCTCAGCCGATGCGCTAACAGTTAGCGGCGAATTAGATTCCATGCTCTATGGTGATGTACTAAGAGCAAGACACCCCGTGACACTACGAGGCGTAGGGCAAGCACACAACGGACTATACTACGTCAAAAGAGTCACACACTCAATTAGCAAAGGAACCTACAAACAAAGCTTCACCCTTAGCCGTGAAGGAACAGGAACCACAGTAACAAAGGTGGATAAAAAAACATGAGCAACGAAGAGCCCCAGAGATTTTTTGGCAAATACCGCGGAACCGTAGCCGACAATAAAGACCCCGAAAAGCTAGGCCGCATACAAGCCAATGTTCCAGCCATTTTTGGTGAAGATAACTCAGACTGGGCACTGCCCTGCACCCCCTACGCAGGCGCAGGCGTAGGATTATTCTGCATACCCCCCATAGGCGCTATGGTTTGGATCGAATTTGAATCCGGCAACCCCGAAAAACCAATTTGGACCGGAGGATTTTGGAACGAAGGCGAACCCCCCGACGACTCAGCAGACCCCGAAATCAAATACCTAAAAACAGACAACACAACCATCATACTAAACGACAAAGAAAAAAGCATAACCCTTGACACCGAAGATATAAAAATAATCATAAACAAAGACGGCATAGAACTAAGTAACAGTTCCCAAAAAATCAAAATAGGCTCCTCAAGCGTAACAATAAACGACGGTGCACTAGAAATAATATAACTACACCAACAATTACACAAAACTAAAAATAAACAACAAGTTACCCAAAGATAACAACATATCTAAATACCAATAACCTTCAAAAAAACACAAAACGCTGGCCAGGCTCTAAGCATATATTTTATGAGGTTACAATATTTGGCATTTATTGTGGTGTTGTTTTGTTTTTGATGTTGTGGGCTATTTGTTGTCCGATTTTTTGGGGGTTGGCGGTTGTGTTTATTTTTAGGGAGTTTACGTTGTAGGTTAGGGGTTTGGTTTGGGTGGTTTTGTATAGGTTGGGGTTTTGGGGTTTTAGGGTGCTTGTTAGTTCGGTTATTATCATGTTTTGTATGTTTGTTTGTTCGTGTGGGCTAAAGCCGTGTAGGACGAGTTTGTCGATTTTAACGTTGATTTTCATGGGGCCAGTTTCCTGTTAGGGGTTTTTCCATTTTTATGTATTCAACTTGGGCGGCTCGTTTTATGTGTTGCATGTTTATGGGTGTGTTTTCGTTTGCGGCAAGAAAGGCGCTGTAGAGGGCAATGTTGCGTATGTTTCCGCCTGCGATACTGAGTTTGGCTAATTGGGTAAAGTTTAGATTTTCAGTGGGGGTTTTTTTGGGGAATATGTGTTGCCAGATTTCGAGGCGGCTTTTTTCGTCGGGGAAGGGAAAGTTTATGATGAATTTAAGTCGTCGGATAAAGGCGGGGTCTAGGGTTTCACGCATGTTTGTTGCTAGGATGGCTAGGCCGCGATAGTTTTCCATACGTTGCAGTAAGTAGTTGATTTCGATGTTGGCGTGTCGGTCGTGGCTGTCTTTTATTTCGGTGCGTTTGCCAAATAGGGCATCGGCTTCGTCAAAGAAGAGTATGGCGCCGGTGTCTTCGGCGGTGTCAAAGAGTTTGGAGAGGTTTTTTTCGGTTTCGCCGATGTATTTGTTCACAACTGCAGAGAGATCAATGCGAAAGAGGTCTAGGTGGAGTTCTTGTGCGATGACTTCGGCGGCCATGGTTTTGCCGGTGCCGCTGGATCCTGAGAAGAGAACACTTATGCCTAGGCCGCGGCTGCTTTGGTCTTCAAAGCCCCAGTCTTCATAGACTTTGGGTCGTTGGGCGACGTGGATGATGATGTCTCTGAGTTGTTGTTTTTCGCGTTCGGGTAGCACTAGGTTGTTGAGGTTGGCTTTGGGAGTTATTTGTTGGGCAAGTTCGGAGAATTTGGGGCGGCAAACTGCACAGGCGGATTTCCACAATCGAGTTGTCACATCTAAGTCTTCATTGTTGTGTAGGGTAGCGTGGTTTGTTGCGGCTTTGATGGTGGAGGCGTTAAAGTTGAATTGGTTTACTAGAATAGAGAGGGTATTTGGGAGGTTGGGGGTTTGGGGATTTGTTAGGTTTGTTTGCCAGAGTTGGCGTTGTTCGGTTTTTAGGGGTTTGTTGACTTGGAGGGTTAGGGTGTTTGGGGGGGTTGGGTGACGATCTTTTGTTGCTAGAAAAATGGGGCCGCAGAGTTGTTCTATGAAGCGCAGGGTGGCTTTTTGGGTTTGGATATTGGTGGTGGGGATATCGTCGGTTGTAATTATTAGACCTGCGCCAAACAGGGTGGCTTCGCGGGTCCAGAGTTGGGCTAGTTGGGTGGTTTCTCTGGGTTTTTGGGGAATTAGTTCGGCGGGTAGTTGCCAGAGGGTTAATCCTTGGGTGGTGAGAGCGGTTTGGGCGATGGTGAGTTTGTCGGTTTGGTCAATACCACAGAGTTGTATTATGGTGAGTTTTTCTTTGTTGTAGTTGTTGTTGTGCCAAGTGGTTTGGATTTGGTTTGCGATGTGTTGGTGTGATTTGACGGGGGAATCGTTGTTGTTTGGGATGGGGGTGATTATGCCTTGGAGTTTGGTGTCGAGGTAGAAGACGCCTTTGAGGTAGTGCAGGATACGTTCGGAGATGTGTAGGGGTGTGGTTGTGATGGAAGTGTTTAGGGTGGGGTTGATTTCTATGAGGTGGAAGCGTCTTAGAGGCGAGGCGGGGGTGAGGGCGCTCCAGTGTGCGTTTGGGAGACAAGTTAGGGCTAGGCCAAAGGTGGGGTAGGTTATGTTGGGGTTGTTATTGGCTTCTGCTATGAGGGTTCTAATCTCGGATTCTAGCTCATAGCCAGCGCATAGAGCAATCAGTTGGGCTTCGAATTTGGATAATCCAAAAAGATACTGTAATGTTTCAATAGAGGGCACTCCATCAACGGTATCAGGCTCAGAGTTAATTTCATTGGGGGGGTTGTGTTTTCGATTTTGGGAGGTTGTTCATAGGGGTGGCCGATGTAGTGTTTTAGCAGGGTTTTAACTTGGTTAATGCTTGAGGTCAATGAGTTTGGGGGGGGTTGGAGTTTTGTTTTATACATCGCGGCACCGTCATTATTATTAGGAGAGACTTGGGAGACCTATTTTTTAGTTGGGGGTTTTTGTTGCAGGGGGTTGATATGTAGTATGCGTTTGTCTACTTGTTTGGAAGTTTCTGGTTTTTTGGTGCTTTCAAGTAGGAGTACGCTAACGTGGTATGCGGCTGAGAGGTGGTATTCGGTTTGGGCAAATGTGGACCAGAGTTTGGTTAATTCTTCGATGGAGAGTGATTCTAGGCTGATTTTTAGGGATTCGGTTTGGCTGGCAAGATTTGAGGCCGCTATGAATTCTTCGCCTTCCGGTTTGAGTTGGGCAATTGTGTCTATGGTTTCTTTGATTTTGCGTTTGGGGATGATGGCATTTTCATGTAGGGCAATCATGGCGCTAGACAGCATCAGCTGAGCCTTTAGTTCATGGGTAGATGCGGCGCTAAGCAGGTAGTGTAGATCAAGAGCAAGAAGAGGTTTTGAGAGCATACGGTTGCCATTTTGGTGTATGGTGGGTAAATCGGCGTTACGGTAGGCGATGTTTGGGGTTACTTGGTAGAGAAACAGGTTCAAGATATCATTGTCTTTGGTTAGGTTTTTTAGGACAGTAGCAGGTGTGGAGGTGCTAACATCAACAGAACCACCGTCAAGTACACTTTGACTCTCGCGTAATATTTCACGGATAACTGCAGTTGCAGTTGCTATAGCGCTATAATCACTCATGTTAATTTTTCTCCGATCGTTGTTTGAGATAATCACTAAGAGACAAAACAGGGGCAGGGGGCAACTCAACCGGTGGCTCAGGGGCTCTCACAGCATGAACCTCGATACGACCAATATGTATGGTGACAGTGGTTTCAGGCTCTTTAGAGGGGGACTGGACCTTAGCAGAAAAGAGGGTATTCATCGGAAGAACAGGTTTAGGCGGCTTTGCCCTAAGTTCACCGGGGATATTTTGTGTATCAATGTTTAGGGGTGTTACTGCAATTGGAGACGGCAGGGGTTTAGGAGAAACCAAAGACACCGGATGCAGAGAGGGAATTGGTTGAGGTGTTTTAGGCTGGCTCACAGGCTCAACTATGTTTTCAGAAACATCCAAAGAAGAATCCGCCTCAAGACTAGGGGAAGATGTTTGTATCACGTCCTTTTGGGCAGTGACAAGAGGTACCGGACCACTTTTGGAACCCAAAGAGACATTAGAAATTTTTTCAGAAAAATCCCCAGAGCGATGTTCAAGAACGGCGTGTGTCACATCCGCAAGTTTGAGGCTGTAATCTTCAAAATTACCTGCAAAAGATGAATCTATAGGTTTGGTTGCGGGGTTGATTTCAACTGCGGCATTTGTATGGGTTTGCTCTGCATCAATAGGGGGGTCAGAGTTTTTTTCGGTTATGTTTGTTTGTGCACTGGTTGGAATTTTGGGCAGGGGTTCTTTAGGTGGATATGCAGAATTCCAACGATCCCCCAAAGAAGATGCCAGTTCAACAGACTGCTCGTTTAATGTTTGTTTGTTAGGTGCCAACTGCAGAGAAGCCTTTTGGGGTCCAACTATAGAATCTGCGGTAGCACGCTTAAGTTCTCTGTTGGTTAGCTCGATTATCTGTGTATCAACATCCAGCTTTGGAGCCTTAGCTAAAAAAGTGCCAGATATCTCCTCAGAAGAGTCTTGAGTAATTTTTTCTTCAGTTGAATCAAACACCATATACTTGGGCGAATTTGGCGGCTCTTGAGGCACCAAATCAGGTCTCAACCCCTCATAATTAACCGAATCAGACACAGACCGAACAGAAGAAGAAGAAGAACCCTCAACTGACAAAGAATCCACTACTACCACCGCTTTAGAAGAATCAACCAATTTTTGCTCAGACACAGACCCCTGTTCACG
>WRCX01000064.1 GCA_009783705.1 Candidatus Bathycorpusculum hydrogenotrophicum
GAAGCTGTTGGCTGTGTCGGTTGGGCAGGTGGTTTTGAGAACTGTTATGGATCCTGTTTGGGGTGCTTGTTCTGTGTTTTGATAGAGTATGGATATAGTTTCTCCCTGATCTAGATTGATAAAAACGGTGCGTGTTGCTAAATCGACATATGAGTTGTTGGTGGGGTCGTTTATGATTATGTTGGTTAGGTCCCAGCCTGCTTGAGCAATCTCAGTAACCGTATAACTACCCGGTGCTAGATTGCCGCTGTTCCAAGTCGTGCCATCAGTTAAGCTAAAGCTTCCTGGCGGTGCAGAGGTGACAAAGTTAAAGACTGTGGGTGATCCAGCGGGGTTGGTTAGTTTAGTAACGCTAAAACTGCTCTGAGTGGGTTCTTCTAGCCAGTGAGCTGTTAGGGTGATGTCGCCTGTGGTTCCCACGGGTATGATGTAGTCGGGAGTGGGTTGGGTTATGTCGGGCTGTCCGTCTGTGTACTGTACTGTCCATCCTTCAAAGGTGTAGCCGGGTCTTGTGGGATTAGCTATAGGTAGCGGCAAATCCGCTTCGGTGTAGGTGTTGGGGTTTGAGGGGTCATTGATTCCACCATTTAACACATAGAAGATGTGGTAGATATTAGGACTCCAGAGGGCTGTTACGACAACATCGTTTGGAGGCATAGTAAAGGTTGCTATTTGAGCGTCGGGCACCGTGATACCACCTTCATTAACAATCCAGCCAACAAAGGTGTAGCCGGGTCGGACACCAGCATCTATGGTAACGGTTTCGCCTGCTTGATATTCGCCTGCACCTGTTATTGGTGCATAGCTATCAATCACAGTCACAGTATAGAGTATGAATGGTGTGCCGTTTGTGTAGCTTATGTCATAGTTGTTATACCCCTGAGTGAAAGGTACCGTCCAGACTACATTAGCGCCTATTTGGGCGTGGTATAGTGCGTCGTCTATGGGGTTTCGGTTGTATGCCATTGAGGCACGGTTATTGGAAAATATCATACCATCAAAAACAAAGAGATGATTTAGATTTGCATAAGCAACCCAGATACCTCCACCATTGTTACCTGCAACATTACCATAAACCGATCCAGTTAGTAGCTCGACAAATCCTGCTGATGCAATATACATGCCTCCGCCATCAACAACCGCAGTATTATTTGCAATAATACCATTGGTCATGGTGAGTTGGCTGTTTGTGTATATTCCTCCTCCACTGCGAGCTGAATTATTTGCAATGATGCCGCCATTTATGATGACCGCATTGGGGAGTGTGCTTATGGTATATATGCCTCCGCCATAGAGCGCCGAATTATTAGAGATGATCGCTTCACCTGATAGGCGAATAAGACCGTTGTCGGTGTTTTGTATGCCGCCGCCATAGTAAGTCGCAGAATTACCTGAGATGGTTGCTCTATCGGTCATGCTGATGAGTGATGGTGTGGTTGTGTAGGGGTTCCAGTTGTATACTGCACCGCCATAATAGGTTGCGGTATTGTCTAAGATCGCTGAGTCATTTGCCATAGCAGTTGTACAGTTAAAATCATTAAATACTCCGCCGCCATAGAGCGCAAAATTATCTAAAATAACCGCACTATCAAACATGTTTAGCGTGGCGTTGTTGCTATTGTGTACCCCGCCGCCTCGGCCATCAGAACTACTAGAGCCAACAGCTCTATTGTCTGAGATTAGCGCGCTGTTGTGCATGTTAAAGATAGCATTATCTGAATTATATACACCGCCGCCACCATATATTGCAGTGTTGTTGGCAATGATTGTGTTTCCATACATGTTAAAGGTGGCCAGACCCAGTGCGCTGCTGCCGTTGTTTTCTACTCCGCCGCCATATCCGGTGGAGGTGTTGTTTGTGATTTCGCCGCCTAGCATGTTGAAGTTGTGGTAGTTTAGTACTCCTGCGGCGCCGTGTGCGGTGTTAAATGAAATTTTTCCATCATACATGGTGAATTCGCCGCTTGTATCTACTCCTCCGCCTCCGGTACCAGCTGAATTGCTCACAATCTCACCGCCAAACATGTTAAACACACCTGCATTAACATTGAATACCCCGCCGCCATCAATGCCGGCTGTGTTGTTTGATATGACTGCGTTGCTAAACATGTTGAAAAGGGCCGTGGCGCCTGTATTGTATACGCCGCCGCCATTGCTTGTGGCTGTGTTGCCTGAGATACGAACTATCTCCAAAGAAGCGGGATCACCTAAGTCAAATAGGCCTCCATTATTGTATACCCCGCCGCCAAAAGTAGCTCTATTGCCCAATACGGTAGCATTGCCCGACATTGTAAAGGTGCCCTGATCATTATACACCCCTCCGCCATCATAAGCTGAATTACCACCAATACCACCCTCGCCGCCGATTATGCCGCCAGTCATGGTAAATTTGGCATTAGGGCCTGCGTTATACACTCCGCCGCCATTATCTGTGGCTGTGTTATTAGCAATCACTGCATTACCTGCCATTATAAAAGATCCATCATTATACACTCCGCCGCCATCATAGCCCGCAGAATTGTTAGCAATTACCACATCAGCACTAAACACTGTAAAGGTGCCGCCAAAATTGTACACCCCTCCACCATAATAGGTGGCTGTGTTACCAAAAAGTGTGCCGCCTTCCATGTTGACTGTGCTTATATCCCAAATGAAGACTCCGCCTCCAAAGCCAGCATGATTATCAGCAATCTCACCGCCAAACATATTGAACACACCAGCCGCGCTCTCTACACCACCGCCATAATTTGAAGCAGTGTTGTTAGCAATCATACCGCCATACATGTTAAAAACACTAAAATGACCATTATCGCAGACTCCTCCGCCGTCGTCAGTCGCAATGTTGCCATCGGCTATAGTGGGACCGCCAATAATGCCGCCAATCATATCAAAGGGACCTAAATTATATACACCGCCGCCCGTAACCGCTTGGTTTCTGGAAAAAAGTCCATCTATGAGCGTAAAGGTGCTATAAGCATCGTTGTAGACTCCCCCGCCTGCGCCATTTACCGCTTGGTTTTCTAAGAAAGCACCGTTGGTCAAGGTGAAGGTGCTATAAACGCCGCTATAGACTCCTGCGCCATTTACCGCTTGGTTTCTATAAAACGTTCCATTATTTATCACAAGGGTGCCCAAATTAGCAACTCCGCCTCCGGCACCTGCGGCAGTATTTTCAGAGAAAATTCCGTCATTCATAGTAAAGCTGATTATGCTATAGACTCCTGCGCCATTATAAGCCGAGTTTTGGCTGATTGTACCTCCATTCATGGTAAAGGTACCCCAGTTATAAACGCCGCCGCCATACTGGGCATCGCTAATGGTGCCGCCTGTATAGATGTCGTTTTCTGTAATCTCACCACTACTTAGAGTAAGTGTTGCACCAAAATCAACATACACCCCTCTACCCAGCTCACCGCTATTGTGCGTTACAACAATTCCGTCAAGTTCCAATGCTCCACCCGAGTTGATAGTGATTGTATTTATTCCCGAAACACCGATTAATTTAAAAAATACGCCCGTACCGTCGTTGCTTATCAGCGTAATATCTTTGCCAGATGTAATGCTAAGGGGCGTATTTGTGAGTTGGATATCGTTGTTAAGCGCAATAATGGTGGGTCCAGCGGCATTAGTGATGGCCGCTCTAAGATCCGTTTCAGTTCCAACAAACACTGGATCTGCCGCGTTCGCCGTTAACATATAAACCGATAAAACAGAAAATACTAACATAAACATCAAAGAAATAACAAATAAATTCCTTTGAGGATGTTTTAATTTAAATTTTACTCCTGATCCAAAATTCTCTTTCATAAAAAATTTTCCTCATAAAAATCAATGCCAAAAAAAGTACGTGTTAACGTATATGCGTCAACATATAAACCGTTAAAACTTACATAAAGTTAGAACCTAACCCCGCTATATATCCATTCTGTTTTTGGAGATATGACTGATTACAATATGACTGTTGGAACCACCACAGAAAAAACGACAATTCATCAAAAAGCACTACCCTCTATAGCCCAATCCAACCTCTAATCTTTCTATTCTTAGGCTGGTTTTGTTTTGTGTGAGCCCACTGTGGTAGCGTAGACTTTAGAGATCTCCGCTCCAAAGAGCACGATTTGATTGAGAATAAAAATCCACAGTAAAATAATCAAAAGCGAGCCCGCGGTGCCAGCAACTGTAGTAACAGTAAATACCTGAATGTAGGTGCCAAAAATATAGTTGGTTAGAGTAAAAGCAACACCTGTAGTTACCGCAGCTAAGCTAACATCACGCCACTGCACCATAGTTTCTGGAAGCGCTTTGTAGATAATCGCCAAGAGTAGCGTTGTTACTCCAAACGAAAGCATAATATGCGTAACCGTAAGTTCTACCAAAATCAAAATTTCGCTACCAGAGAGCATCGTTATGGCTCTAACCAAACCCTGCGTAATACTGGTCCAAGCAATCACAATCAACCCAAGCATGGACACCACAGCAAATGGCCTAATCTTTTGTTTAACCTGCCGCCAAAACGGTTGCCTCTTTGGTAGCTCAATATCCCATATGCAGTTTATAGTATCACTAAGAACCGAGAACGCACCAATGGCTCCACCAATCGAGAAACCCACCACTACTATCGCAGTCCAAACAGACGTAAAAGGCGAACCCGTATTTTTAATCAACTGACTAAACAAATCAGCAACCGCCGGCCCCACCACGGCACTTATCTGCTGAACTAAAACTTGAATAGCCTGCTGTTCCCCTAAAAACAGCCCAAATATGGCTGTAACAATAAGAAGCAAGGTGGGCAACGGAAGAATAATAAAAAAAGTCAACGCCGCAGAGCGCAGAACTGCATTGTCATCTAGCCAATCGATTAAGGCGGTTTTGAAAACCCCGTAGACTATCTGTAGCTTCATGTTACAATCCTGACTTGACGGGGATACTTGGTTGAAGCTTTGAGGTTCGGTTTTGTATATGTGGCTTTGTGGGTGTACGTAATCACTCACAGAATGGTAAGTCTTTTTAAACCAAGCACTAAATGTACTACTACGGTAAGGGGACTAAATTTGAGTCAAGAAGAAGTACTGTCCGAATTAAAAAAAATCCGAGAAGCAATAGAAAAAACACCACCTCCACCTCCACCTCCACCTCACGGCTTGTGGAATGAGTTCAAAGAATTTCTATCAAAATACAAAATTTTTGGACTTGCAGTTGCTTTCATCATAGCACTGTATGTGGGTACGCTTGTTCAATCCTTGGTTGCAAATTTGCTTCTGCCAGCGATCGGTTTAGCAATTCCTGGCATAGATAACTTGGCAACCTATAGCATTGGCGTTTTTGGTGTTGGACAATTCCTTGTCGCATTGATGACCTTTGTCATAGTTGCTTTCCTCGTATTCTTGGTTGTTAAAGTCGCCAAGAAATGGAAAATCGAATAGGCGCCTGAAAAATCAGGCGTTCTCTTCACTTTTTATATTTATGTCAAGTGACAAGTTTTTGGTTGTGGTTCTTAGACGACCGAGGTGTTTGTTTGGATTCCGTAGTAGGTGGTTACTGGCTAAATTGGTTGTTTGCTTTTTGTTGTTTGGGGCTGTTGTTTTCTGAGTCGCGAACGCTTTATATCAAATGTGTGTTTGCTTTTTAATGGAGATACATATGAGTACTCAACCTTTACATATTACAGATTCAAATTTTGAGCAGACCATCAAGAATAATTCTGTTGCACTGGTGGATTTTTGGGCTACCTGGTGTGGTCCTTGCAGAGCCTAGCACCCATCATCGAGGAAATTGCCGCGGAGTATAGCGGCAGGGTCTTAGTGGGTAAACTCGATGTGGATGAGAGTCCACAATCTGCCGAAAAATTCAATGTCTTCAGCATCCCCACTATGATTGTATTTAAAAATGGGGTAGAAGTTGATCGACTTGTTGGCTTATGCCCCAAACCCCGCATAACCGAGGCCCTAACCAAACATCTATAAACATATTGTTGGTTGCTGGATGCTCTAACTATCTGTTACTGCATCTTAGTTCCCTGTCACCGTTTAGAACCCTGACTAGGGGGTTTGGGGGTCTTTGGTGCTAGGGGGTTTCATTTTTTCATACATTTTTTCAAGGGTCCAGCGGACGCTTGATTTAAGTTCTTTTAGTCGTTCTTCATCAACGTTTTTTATGATTATTTCTTTGATGAACTCGCCTTCCCGGATGATATTGTAGCTAAACATACGATCCGGAGTCATTTGTCCTAAGCGCACAAATTCTTTATCTTTTTCCTGCATCTTGGCAAACACTTTCTCAACTAAGAAAGTGGTAAACGGTTGGGTGTTGACGCTAAAGTTTTTACTCTCATCAGGCATAACATGTATTTGCTGTTTCTCAAAATACATCAATGCCAAAGGCTCCTCAGCCATGGTTTTTAGAGGTATGACCGTTTCTGTCTCAGTTACAATTGCAGGCCCCGGTGCTGTTGCCGATGCTGGGGCGGATGCTGGCGGGGTTGTTGAAGTTGGTTGCTCAGTGGATTTAGGCAATACCACTTCTTTTGGTATAGCATGTGGTGGTGTGGTGTGAATCTCTTTTAGGTCTCCGCGTTTGAAGCCCTTCTCTAAGAGAATGGTGTTAACAATATCAAGTGCTGCTTGTACTTCTTGGATTTCAGTGTTTAACTTTTCTAGTTGGTCTTCTAGACGTTTTTTGAACGCGATCATTGCTTTTGTTCTCTCAGAGTCTTGTGCCAACTTGCATCTCCCTTTCCAACTACATTACACATAGCTCTTAATCAGTTTTTAGCCTGTCTGCTCATGGTGTGGTGTCGCCGATTTTTTTGAGTTGTCCATTGTACATTGTTACGATTTCTTTTGAAGTGGTGGCGTCTTGGGGGCTCTTATCGGTGCGGTATTTGCCTGTGAAGCGGGGAAACCGAATGGCCATGCCGCTGTCTTTGCGGATAGCGTCCATCGCAGCCATGTGAATGGGACTAAGGGTAACCTCTGCGCCTAGAATCTCTAAGACCAATGAGGGTTCAAACCAAACATCTGCTTCCAAGGTGGACTGCACACGGCTATTTTTGCGGGCAACCACATGAGTTTGTAGCATTTTATAGAGATCGCTGAGATTTTTATCGGTAAAGCCTGTGCCGCATTTAGTTACGGTTTCAAAGGTATCGTTTTCGGGATTATAGGTTGCTAAGAGTAGCGCCCCATAGGCGCCGACACGTTTGCCTCGGCCATGAAACGCTCCCACAACCACCAAGTCCACAGTATCGGTCATTTCACTTTTGTAGTCCCGCTTATACTTGATCCAGAGCCAGCCGCGATTACCGGCCTGATACACTGAATCTTCACTAATTGATTTACACATCAACCCTTCACATCCCTCCTCTATAGCTCGCTCAAAAAAGTCTTCGAGTTGTTTGGGTGTTTTGACGAGTTGTTGGATGGCGGGTTTTAGGCGGATGTTTTGTTTAATGATTTTCTCAAGGATTTGGCGTCTTTGTGGCAGAGCTGTTTGGGTTAAGTCTACTCCATCCACATAGAGCGCGTCAAATGTAAAAAGCGAGACAGGGTATTGGGTTATAGCGGATTGTATGCCATATTTGCGTCTGCGATGCATCAATTCTTGGAAGGGACGCATATCCCCGCTTTCGAGATCCATAGCGACACATTCCGCTTCAAGGATTGCATCCTTAGCAGTTATCTGTGTGCGGATCAGCTCTACTACATCGGGATACTGGCTTGAGATGTTTTCGAGCCGACGGGAAAACAGTTGCACGGTGTCGCCATTTTTGTGTGCCTGGATCCGTTCACCGTCATATTTGTATTCTGCGAGGCATTTGCCACTAAATTTCTCTAAAATCTCCTCCGGTACCCCTAGCCGCTCCGCAAGCATGGGCCGAATAGGTTCTCCTACGCTAACTTGGAATTTTTCAATACCCTCTATTCCTTTTTCAGCTACAACATTTGCAACTCTGCCCAAATCTGAGGAAATATTGTATGCACGCTCAATTTTCTCACGGGTTTCTTTGCCACCGCCATAGGCGATAGCCAGTGCATCTAAAACGGTCATGTCTGCGATTCCAAGACGCAGGTTTCCTGTGACGGTTCGAATGAGCCATTTAGCCTCTTTTGGGGAGGCATCTATTAAGAGCCCGCTAAAGAGCACCATCTTTGTGTCTACTGCACCTGAGCCGCTGGTTTTAGCCAGTTTATCGAGTGTTTCATAGACCCGCTGTACGGTGAGGGGTTTTGTGAAAAACGTGGATTGTTTGTGTTTGGCGAGGAGTTTTTCTGCAGTTTCACCGATATCGCCACTTTTTTGTAGCTCAGTTTGAATCGCGTTTTCACCATTGCCCGTAGCGCGCATTAGAGCAAGTATGGCCAGTTTTTCAGCAACGCCCATCTCTATGCCCACAAAGTCCGGGTAGAGTTTACCCTGCGTTAAATAAATCACCCTTGAAATGACATCTTTTGGTGTTTTTTTTAGCAAACTAACTAGGTGATCAGTCATTTCTAAGCGCTTAGCGGTGCCCTCAATTTGCTCGTATGCATCGGCGATTATTATATAATCCATATTTTTCGCTTCAAGAATACGCACCAGCAATATTAAAATTTACACTGCACCTATCTCCAACCTAGCGAAGACCTGATTGGTTAACAGTAGCTGTTGTTTTAAAATTAGATAAAAGAAAATGATGATGATTATTGTTTATTGGTTGTTTAGACTATTGTTGTTTGGTTTAGGCGCCATCGATTAGATGGGCTGTTCCGTCTGGGCAGTAGACTTTGTCAAACACTTCGGTTATGGTGAAGCGTTTGCTGCATGCTTTCATTTCGGGGCATCCGTCGCAGTCACGTGATAACATTACTTTTTTTCCTCCTTACTTATGTTGTGATTGGTAGCTAAATTGTAGCTTTACCGTTTACTGAATCGCACATATTGCGATTGCTGTCAATAATGCCAAATATATCTGGATACTTTTAAGCTTTATTCCGCTTAAAACATTGACTCTTTACCAGTAACTAAGTATAAGACTAACTCTTGCTAGCTTCACACTTAATCCGTAGTAATACCTCTTAATAATATCAACGTTTCGGTCACCAATACAGTATCTAATGGAACGATTGGTTGCAGTATTAGTGTATACAAGTCAAAATCGAAAATTTAAAAAGTCCATCACGAGAATCTAGATGTATGAAATTTTCTTTTAAAATAGGCTCAATATGGGGAATACCCATCGAGCTGCACCTCACCTTCTTACTACTCATAGTAGCCATTTTTGCACTCTCCCTGCTAAGCAACCTAAACTTCTACTTCTTCTTCATAATCATCGCCCTGTTTGTCTTTGTCGTCTTTCACGAACTCGCCCACTCCCTAGTCGCCCGCCGCTACAACATAAAAGTCCGCAAAATCGTACTCTACCCCATCGGTGGAGTCTCAGAAATCGAAGACCTCCCAAACAACCCCGCACAAGAATGGCGCATGGCCCTATCCGGCCCTCTAACAAGCCTCGTACTAGGCGCTATAATCCTAGCCATAGGCATAGCAATCTCACCCCAACTAATCCCCACCGCCCTCACATTCACAATAACCGGCAACATCCTAATCGACTTAGCCATCCTAAACATTTTGCTGGGTCTCTTTAATCTGATTCCTGCCTTTCCCATGGACGGCGGCCGCGTCCTAAGAGCCGTCTTAGCACAACACATGAAATACGCCAGCGCAACCCGCCTCGCAGTAATCATCGGACGCGTACTGGGCATAGGCATGGTCATTATCGGTTTCATCTTCCCCGGATATTTCCTACTCATCATAATCGGATTATTTGTCTACTTAGGCGCAAACCAAGAAGGCCAACAAACCAAACTCGCAAGCCAACTCGCAACGATCCGCATCAAAGACGCCATGCAACCCGACATAACAATGATAGACTCAACCCAACCCCTCACAGAAGCCATAGAACATATGAACAAAAACGGATACCACAACGCACTGGTACAAAAAAACGGAGCCCTCATAGGCATCGTAACCCAGAGTGAAATCCTAAAAATACCCAACCAACAACGCGACCTTTTACACATTGAACAGATACCTCTGTTGTACATTGTCCTTTTCGAAGACCAATCCATCCTTGAAGCCGACAAAATCCGCCTCAAAGAACAAATCGACCTGCTTCCTGTTGTACAAAAAGAAAACCCCACCCAAATAATTGGAACTCTAACAACCAAAAACATAGCCCACGCCTACGAAAAAACCCAAAACCCCTAACCAAAAACCAACCCAAACTCACCCGTACGCACCATCCTTTGGTTGTTAACTAGAAAGTGTTTTTAGTCCAAACGCTGTTAACAAACAAACTACAATAACTAAATGTCCCTTAGTTATTGGGATATCTCAGCGGTGATGGCATGTCTGATCACAAACACGAACTCAAAAAAACGCATGTGGTATTTGTGGAATTCGACGACGTAGTATTCACCAAACTGGCCGTAACTCCCAACTATTTTGGTGAAGGCAACTCTGAGAACCGAAAAATGGAGTTTGACTTTGAATACTGCCTCAACTGTAATCTCCGTTTACTGAATGGAAAACCCATAAAGACTCAAAACCTCCTAGACGATGAATTCGAAAAATATGTCATGCAAGCCAAACACGGTAGCTATCAAAAATCAGCAGAGATAACTGTGCAACATAGTGACTATGCCGCACTAGAAAACCTAATCAAAGCCGCATTAGGGTTTGGCAAACTAAAAACCAAAAAACCCTAACAACCAAATTTATATTTTTTAGATAAGGTGTAATTTTGCAGGAATTATACCAAAATTATGGTGTAATTTTGCTAAATTATTGACAAAGTTACGTCCCACAATACCATATTATTTCAGCATGCTCCTTGCTTGGAGTGGCTATGAAAAAAGGTACTTCTTTTCCTGTCGGCAATGTATAGAGTTCTTAACTCTCTATCATGTGAATTTCTATGATTTTTTACTTGCTCAAAATGAATTGCTTGCAAAGGAGTTGCAAAAAAGTTCTCTTAGTGATAGTGTTTGGAAAACTTTTAGAAACGAACTATTGGAAAAGTATTGAGATTTCCACATTGTTGGTGGCATGCCCGAGGTTGTGTAGGTCTGGATTGACACCAAAAGCATTGACGTAGTCCAAAAAAAGATAGCTTAACTTCTTCTAGGTTACCAAAAAGACTTTGTTAAATATGCTGAACCAAAAGAGTATCCTAAAATTTCATTCGTTTGGCAATCTATCCCCAGACAGCTGGGTAAAGAAAATCGCAAATTTATATTCAGTCAAGTCAAAAAAGGCTGGCGGGCAAAAGATTTAGAGGATGCCTTGATGTGGCTTATCTGAGCCGGCCTTGTCTATAAGGTAGAATGCATCGAAAAACCCAACTACCATATTTCCTCTTATGCTGATCACACCTTTTTCAAGCTATATATGTCTGATATTGGGTTACTAAGACGCCACGCGGATTTGCCTTCTTCTATTGCATTTGCTGATCCCCTGCCTACAAAGAGTTTAAGGGTGCAATGGCAGAAAACTTTGTTGCCTGCGAGCTTAAGCGGATGTATGGCAAAATTAAGGACAAAGACCTGTACTATTGGACTGCTGAGAGTTCTGCAAAAGCAGAAGTTGACTTTATCGTACACGACGACGAAAAATATATCATCCCTATCGAGGTTAAATCAGGCACGGCAAAACACGCTCGATCCATAACACAATATTGCCAAAAATTCAATCCCCGAAAAATCTGTTCTAACTTCACTTGACGAAATAACACAAAGAACTATACCTCTCTATGCTTTTTGGAAATTCAAAGAATGGATAAAACAAGAATAGACCTTAGTCTTTATTATTTTTGGTGTTTTTAACTGTGGTTTGGGTGTGTTTGTTTGCGTTTTTAGGCTGTTAAGGTTCCAGATATGCGAAAATTGACTATACCGCAGACAATATTGGCCA
>WRCX01000065.1 GCA_009783705.1 Candidatus Bathycorpusculum hydrogenotrophicum
AAGGTGTTTAAAATTTTGGCAAACAAGTATCGCAATAGACGTAAACGTTTCGAAATACGAGCAGCCCTAATCTGCGGTCTAATCAACCATGAAAACCAAAACTAAATCCCGAGGAGGTCTAATGTGTAGAAAAAAATTAATACAATAGATTAATGCAATGGGCAGGCGGCCTTAGCTTGAATGTCGTTATAATCAATGATAACAAAAAAGACTTTCTTGATTTACTGCTTTTAGCCGACGAGCAAGAAAATATGATTGATAAATATTTGGATAGAGGCGTACTTTTTGCATTATATGATAACAACAGTTTAAAAAGTATTTGCGTTGTAACCGACGAGGAAAACAATACCTTTGAGATACAAAGTTTAGCCACATATCCACAATTCCAAGGTAAAGGATACGCCAAATATTTAATCAATCACGTTTGCGATTACTATAAAAATAAAGGCACAACTATGATCGTTGGAACAGGCGACACCCCTATTATCGTACCTTTTTATGAAAATAATGGCTTTGTATTTTCACACCGCATAGAAAACTATTTCATTAAACATTACGATGCACCAATGTTTGAACACGGAGTACAATTAAAGGATAAAGTTTACTTTAAAAGAGCCTTGCGGGGAGTATAACCCTGACCTTTGCCTGATGAAAACGGAATGCAAGATGATAGTTTATAATGGAGAGGACAGCAGTTGAAAATCACGATAGAAACCGAAAGACTGATACTTAGACCACTCACATCCGCTGATGCGGCTACAGCCTTTTTCGGATGGACGGGTGATCCGGATGTGGCTAAGTACGTCAGTTGGCTCCCGCATCAATCCATTGACGAAACAATAGAGTGGCTAAAAGAGATTGCATGGAAGCTGGATTTGGAAGGTAACATTATTCCAAGTGACAACTATATTTGGGGTTTTGTGTTAAAGGAGACTGGTGAGTTGTTTGGTTCAGGTGGGTTGATTTGGGAAACTGACTGGCAGTTATTTCAAGTTGGCTACAACATCATGAAAGCGCATTGGAATTGTGGATATACCACCGAGGCGATGAAAGCTATTCTTAATTTCGCTGTCGTCAATCTCGGGATTAAGAGAGTTGCCGGTGGTCATGCGAAAGAAAACCTCGCCTCTGCTAAAGTGATTAATAAATTGGGTTTTATTTACGATAGAGATGGCATAACGCCCCATGTTGATGGCATCCGATTCTTTGACAGCCGGGAATATTTGTTGGACTTGGTTTGAGCAAATACGCAGATACTAATTTTATGGCGCAAATTTTATTGTTCTGGTGTTAATGCTGACTAGTTGATCACCGATTAATCAAATGGTTTCAAACTGGATCGATTTCAGGGTGGTGGTGTGGAATGGTTTTTGATAAATGTTCCTGCATTGAGTTCTGTGAAGGCAGTGTCAATTTCTCTCCAAGTATTCATAACAATAGGACCTCTCCAAGCTACCGGCTCCTTTAGGGGCTCGCCTGAAATAAACAAAAACATAGCACCCTTCTTAGAAGAAATTCTCACCGAATCTCCCTCTGAAAAAACTGCACATTGGCCCTCAGCAGCCGAGTTATTTTCTCCTTCAATTGAACCATTCACGACATAAATAAACACTGTGTGATCATAGGAGGTTGGGTGTGTAAATGTTTTCCCGGCGGCTAGATTTACATCGAAGTATTCTATATCATTGGATAAATCGTGGACTGGACCTACGCTGTTGTCGATTTTTCCAGCTATAATTTTTATTAAACCGTTTTGCTCAACATGGGGGATTTGTGTTTGTTCTACTCCAAAGTATTTGGGGGCAATCATTTTCTTTTTTGCAGGCAGATTTACCCAAAGCTGAAAACCCTGCAGGGTACCGTCGCATTTCTGGGGCATCTCTTGGTGGATAATACCTGAATCCGCAGTCATCCACTGCACATCACCCGACCCAATAGTACCCTTGTTACCGATGCTATCACCATGTTCCACATTACCCGTCCACATATAAGTTACAGTTTCTATGCCGCGATGAGGATGCCAAGGAAACCCCAAAATGTAATCATTTGGGTTATCTGAGCCGAAATGATCTAAAAGTAAGAAAGGATCCAAAGTTGAGGTGTTATCATTTCCTAGAACCCGCCTGAGCTAAACACCCGCACCTTCAAGTGTGAGACGGCGGTCCAAAACTTTCTGTATTTTTCTATCCAAAAAATCATCTAAAAAAGTGAACACTTCGAGAAATAAATATCTGATCTTGGTTATATAAAACATGTAACGGATCATCATTGTGTTTTAGCGGTTTACTGTTGAGTTTAATTTATACTATGTATTACCCCTGTAATCAGCTAATTAGAGTGTTAGAAGTTTTGCTGGATAATTTTTTGCTGGGTTGTGTGCTGGGATGTTTAGAAGAGTGCCGGTTATTATGCCAGAAAACCCTAAAACAGTCAATTGGGTCGCTAACACAAAGCACACAACAAAGCAACAGCTAAACACACCACGAGGGGAAAATATCGCTATGTCCCCATAACATTTTGTACCTGACACGATAAACTAACTCACACCAAACAATTCATAGCCTGATGACTTTGCTGTATTAGCTCCTCTATGGTTAGCAGAATGATGTACATCAGTTTGTTGCATTATTGTTCTGTTTGTTTGTTATTGTCTTTTGATTGATACAAATATTATTTAGCCAAAAAAAGAGTAAACTGTTGGGTTTCTATGACGAGTTTTCCAGTGAGAGATCAATTGATGATTATTTGTTAACTCCCAAAAACTCTGCTTTAATTATCATCGACTATCAGCCAACACAGATAAACTCTATTGCCTCGATAAAGCGAGAGCTTCTTGTGAAAAACATAGTTAAAGTAGCGCTGACCGCCAAAGCATACAACTTACCTGTAGTTTTATCCACTGTTAATGTAAAAAGCGGGGTGAATAAGCCCACTATAGTTCCGCTCAAAAAGGTATTGGCTGATCAGGTGGAGTATGATAGGACTCAGATTAATGCTTGGGAAGATGAAGAGTTTTATGAGGCTGTTAGAGCAACTAGGCGCAGAAAACTAGTTATGTGTGCGCTGTGGACGGAGGCTTGTTTGACTTTTCCCTCTCTTGATGCCCTAAACGAAGGTTATGCTGTGTATCCTGTTGTTGATGCTGTGGGTGGAACATCGTTGACTGCGCATAAGGCGGCTCTTTGGCGGGTGGCCCAGGCGGGTGCTGTGAATATAAGCTGGGTGCAGTTGGTATGTGAGTTGCAGCGTGATTGGAACCGCAAAGACACCATAGCAGACTTCCGTAATCTTCTTTTCGGACAAGATTCACCCATCACTAAAAACGAACATAGAACACCGATTGAAGGTTTAACTTCCTCCGATTAGTAGTAGGTTTCAGAGACATTTAGTTGCAAAGACGGTGCTTTGGAGTTGCCTCCACAATACGCAAACGCAACCAGCACCATCCAACAGTAACCCCTCTTACTAAATCAACCCATCGCCGGTGAGCCGTAACCATGCATTAACCGTGTAATGGTACCCAGGAACACCCCTTTATGTATAGCAGGCTGACGGTTAGTTTTTCAGTTTCAGTTTCCCCCTGATGTCTTGGGGCACAAATTGCCTGTTGCATACTTTGCATCGTAGCGTTGTTCCCTTTTACAAACACGATTGGAATACAACCTGCTTCCACACTTCATACAACATACCAAACCAACCCTACAACACACTCCACACAAAAACGTTACTTAGTTAACACTCTTATTTTATATTTTCAAACAGAAGACTACTTTCATGGACGTTGTAAATATTTGGGAAAATACCAAACAAGCAAATACACTATTTTAATTGCCAAGGCAGTCTATTATTTGTTTTATTTTTTCGACGAGTTGGTTGTTGTCTTTGGTTGAGCGTACTGTGATGCGGATGTGTTTGTTATCCATCCCCATAAATGTACTGCAGTCTCGGATTAGGATGCGTTGTTTTGCTAGTTGTTCTTTGAGGCTGGTGGAGGTGAGGTTTGGGTTGGTTAGTTTTATGAGCAAAAAGTTGGTTGTGGAGGGATAGACCTGCAGGCCTTTGATTTGGTTTAGATCATTTGTTAGTTGTTCTTTGTTTTTGTTGATGGTTTCTTTGGTTGTGGTGGTGAATTCTTGGTCGTTGAGTGCTGCTTGGGTAACTTGGCATGCTAAGCCATTTATGCTCCATGGTTGGCGTATTGTTTCAAGTTTTTCAATAAGACTGCTTGCCGCAAGAGCATATCCTAAGCGTAATCCGGCCATACCGTAGAATTTGGTGACTGAGCGGATAACAAACAGATTCTCATATTTTTGCACCATACCTGCAACGGTGTGTTGTTGGCCGTCTGGGGCAAATTCAATATAGTTCTCATCAATGCTAAATATGATGTCTTTTTTTTGGCAAAACTCTACTAACTCCATAATTTCTGGTTTTTTGTAGAGTCTGCCTGAGGGGCTGTGAGGATTGCAAAGACACATGATTTTTGTGTCTGGGCTAATGGCTTCTTTGATTTTTGCGTTTTCCAGCGAAAAATCTGCTGGCAACTGAACAAAGGTAATTTTACCCCCTGAGCGCAGGGTTGCTTTTTCGTATTCTGAAAACGAGGGCACTGGAATTATTGCATCAAAGTTTTGCTCAAAAAGCTCAGTTATCATATAGATAAGCTCAATTGAACCATTACCTATCAGTACGTTTTCTGCTTTGATGCCTTGACCCACATAGTCGGCAAGTGTTTTTTTGAATTCAACCGGGTTTGGATCGGGGTAGAATTTGATTAACCTGGCGTGTTCTTTAACAGCTTCCACTGCTTTGGGCGGTGGTCCCATAAAGTTGATGGGGCCGCTAAATTCGAGCACTTCTTCAACGGGTATGTTGTGCTTTCGGCTAAATCCCCATATGTCTCCGCCATGGCTCACAAAGCGTTTTTCTCTAGTTGCCGGCATTTTTTTGTTCCTCCAGGAGTCGGTTTAACTCTTTTTCAACTGCTAGATGCGCTTTGTAGTGAGCGTTATATAGATTTACAGTTTTATACAGCCAGTACACGGCTCCAACCCCCAAGGTAGCTATGGTAAGCAAGACATATGTGGTTAACGGTACTGTTTGGGGCATAAACACCCGCTCAGGCAAAGCCGCACCAAGATAGGCATCTTGCTGTTTTTCATGGCTGGCTAAGTCTTTGTTTAGCTGATAGATGATAATAAAAGCCGGGATGATAAGGATAATACTTGCGGCCCACAGCTTGGCATTGCGCGGTTTCACAGGGTTTATGGGTGGGGGTGGTTGTTTGTTTTTATTTTTGAGATACTGTGCGATGTGTTGCTCAAATTGGGCTTCATTTTGAAAATGCCGATTTCGCCCCTCCACTAAACGATAAAACATAGGGAAAAACGCTACACCAAAGGTTACCACTGCACCCAAAAACCACATAGAAAACCACACTTTCTGATCGACGTGGCTGTTTGTGTTGTTGGGGGTGGTTTGCATTTGCTTCCTCTACAGGTAGGTAATTACAGGGTTGGGGGAGCCAAACTTTATAAGGTCTCCTATTTAGGTTAAAACCATGGGGCAGTATCAAATGTTGCTCTCTATTATAATTCCCGTCTATAACGAGGAGTTAACGATAGGCAACATTATTGACCGTACAAAAGAGGCTGTACGCCAACTTGGTTTAGAGACCGAAATTATTGTGGTTGATGATTGTTCCCATGATAATTCGCTTCTGGTTGCTTCTCAACGCAATGTCAAAGTCTGTACCCTAAAACAGCACCTAGGCAAGGGCTATGCTTTGCGGGCTGGGTTTGCCAAAGCTAGGGGCGATTTGATTGTTACTATTGACTCTGATGGTTCGCATTGGCCCGAGGAGCTACATGAGGTGGTGGCGCCTGTTTTTTGTGACCAAGCCGATATGGTTATTGGTTCACGTTACATGAATCGCAAACGTGTTGAAGCCCGCAAACTCAACAAATTTGGCGTATACATCTTTAACTCCCTAATAGCCCTCTTCACAGGGGTTGCCATAACCGATAGTCAATCCGGTTATCGCGCCATGAAACGTGAAGTGTTGCTAGCCCAAAAACTTACCTCAGGCGAATACGAAATTGAATCCGAGATGCTGGTTAAAGCAGTTAAGGCAGGCTTTAGAGTGGCCGAGGTGCCTATAACCTTTGAACAACGCACCTACGGACACTCAGGAGTGGATCCAATGGTAGATGGCTCCAAAATCCTTCTCTCAATTATTAGGGCCTATCTTAAGGTGTAAACGATGATGATGGTCCAGCCCAGTTATTATCCTAAGGTTTCAATAATTGTAGCCGCCTACAATAGTGCTGACACCATCCAAGACTGCCTCCAATCGCTTCTAGCACAAGACTACCCCCCTGATCATCTAGAAATCCTTGTTATGGATGGCGTTAGCAAAGATAACACAGTTCAAATCGCTAAACAGCTAGGCATCAAAGTAATATCTATCGATCTTAATGCCCCTGCGGCCTACAACTATGCCCAAAAAATTGTCCAACACTCCATTTTAGGATTTGTAGACTCAGATGCAAAGGTTGAATCAGCGTGGCTAAAAAAACTGGTTAAACACCTCATAGTAGATGAGCCAACCGTAGCGGGGGTAAGCGGCGGCATAGAAACCTGGAACCAAACCAACCCCTGGGCCAAAAGCATCGGCTATGAGCTCAAAAACCGCTACCAACGCATCGGCAAATACACCAACCGCATAGCCACCATGAACCTGCTGCTAAAAAGAACTATCATTGAACAAGTTGGCGGTTGGAATGAGAATCTGCCCAGCCAATACGACACCGACTTTGGCTACCGTATAGCCGCACAAGGCTACAAAATCGCCTACGAACCCAATGCAGTGTGCTACCACTACAACCGCCCCACCCTAAAAGCGTTTTACCGCCAACAACTCCAATACGGCAAAAACACCCTCAAACTCTACATAAAACACAAAAAACTAGCCAAAGGCGACGAAATCACCGATGCAGGCATGAACATCCAACCCCTACTGTTACTATCAGCCACAATATTGTTTTTATTGGGATTGGTACCGACCCTGCGTCTCCTCTGGATCGGCCCCCCAACCATACTAATAGGTATGCTCCTCTACTTTACCTACTCAGCCCTAAAAATCTCACACCGATTCCACGACTGGACCGCTATGAGACTAATCGTACTCTACTTCGTCCGCTCAGTAGCATGGTTCAACGGCGCTATCACAATCACCCTAACCCACCTCCTCCTTCCGCTAACAAAAAAACGGAGATCCCCCAATGACACCTAAAATCTGCTTCATATCCCCCGAATACTGGCCGCTAACAGGCGGCACCGGCAGCTAAATCTACTACCTAAGCAACCAGCTCCAAAAAAACGGATACCCCATCCACATCGTCACCGGTGCAAACCAAACAAAAGACCTCCACGTCAACCCCCAACTCGATGTATCATTTCTAAAGATCCCCAAAACTCCCATCATCAAATCCTTTATGCTAGCCGCCCAAAGTAGCCAAAAACTCAAAACCATTCAAAAAACCGCCCAAATAGACATCACCCACCCCCAACTCCCCCTCACCCCAAACTTTGCGGTCCCCCCCAACTTTGGCAAAACCCTAGTCTGCACCGTTCACTCCACCTGGAAAGGCGAAGCCCAAGCCATCGCTGGCGAACCCTATATGCGACTAAACGCCAACGAAAAATTCCTCGTAGGCGCCAACCGATTCCTGCGTTTCTTCGAAGAAGGCATGATGCACCGCGCCCAAAAAATAATCGCCGTCAGCCACTTCACCAAATGGGAACTCACAACATACTACAACATACCCCCAAACAAAATCCAAGTCATCCACAACGGAGTCAACACAAAAAAATTCCAACCCCCAACAAACAAACACAAAATCAAAAAAGAACTAGGCCTAAACCCCAACGACATAGCCATCCTATCAGTAGGCCGACTCTACGCACGAAAAGGCCTCTTCAACCTCATCGAAGCCATGCCTTCTGTGATAAAACGATTCCCAAACGCCAAATTCATCATATCCGGAAAAGGCCAAAGTAGCGAAATGACAAAACTCCACACCCACGCTGAACACTTAGGCGTCAAAAGACATATCCTATTCACAGGCTATACCCCTGACAAAGATTTACCCAAACTCTATCAAGCCGCCGACATCTTTGCATTTAGCACCTTCTATGAACATCATCCCTTTGCCATCCTAGAAGCTCTCTCAACTGGTCTGCCAGTTATCACAACCACAGTGGGCGGCATCCCTGAAACCATCCAAACCGGCAAAAACGGCTTATTAGTTCCTCCATTTAGCTCACAACAGTTCTCAACGGCTCTTCTCTATCTGTTAGAGCACCCAATGGAAGCAACAGAGATGGGTATAAAAGCACGCCAAACCGTAGTAGAACGACTCGACTGGAGTATAGTTGTAAAGGACGCCATGAAAGTCTACGATGAAGCCCTGCGTTGATTGTTACAATAACACGTGATGGATTTTTTTGCTTTCTATCTGCTGAGTTTGTTTTAAAAAAGTTGATATTTTTACATTTAATCTGTTGTGTAATTCGGTTTGTGCTTCAACGAGATGTCTCGGACTGCGCAGAAGGGTACGGCGTCTCGGTTGCAGAACTTGTCTGCTTCTAGACATCTGTTTATATTCATCGTCTTTTCAAAAGCGACTGCAATATTTAATATGGATAAGCTCTCAGGGTCTTTTTGTAGCACAAAACCGCCCGTTGAACCGCGTATTTCACGTCTTATCCCAGCATTTTTCAAGGTTCTGGTGATTTTGTGCATGTAGGTGCAGGGTATCCCCATTTCTATACAAATCTCGTTACTGTTTGCTACCCCTTTTTTCTTCGCTAAATACAATACAACTCTTATATCATAATCAGTTGTTACGTTTAATTGCATTGCTATAGTCGTCTCTTATTGTACATTTATTGATGTTAAAAGATATGGATTGTTGATACTTCTGTCACATTTGGCTGTTATCACTTTTGAACTCATCCACTTCCTCGGTACATATCGTTGCATTGTTGGTTTGTTAGTTCTCACTCATGGAATGCATTATTTACGCGTCTTCTATGATCATATATCGACCTTTCGGTTATGCTGTTTTGTGTTCTGGTGGGGTGTTTTGTTCTTTTTGTTTTCGGGGTATTTTGTTGGTGTTATTGGCTTGGTTTTTGGTGGTTTGTGTGGTTATGTGGGGGTTTATGGGTGATTTTTGATAATTGTCTCTTTGGGTGGGTGTGTTTGTGGTGTTTGTTGTTGTTTTGTGTGCTTGGTGGGTGGGTGTTTTTGGTTTGTGTGGTTTCCCGCTAAATATATAACCTGCTAGATGGGGTATCTATCTTATATTATAATGAAACATGAATATGTGATAACTATGGTTGATGTCTCAAATAGACTAAAATATCCCCCGATAAAAAAAACACTATGTTTAACACTTACCCTCGCTCTGTTGCTGATGATGTTTTTGCCTGTTCAGCAGAGTTCCGCCGCCGACCCTATTGGCGCCTCCTACTCTGTAAACGGCAGACGACTCTCTGCAGCTCTAGCAGGTGACAACTCTGACTGGATAGAAATTGCACAGTACACCCATACTGATGGCACCTCTTATTCACTGATTGTACGCGAAAACTACATAAACACCTACGCTGGCAGCGGCCGCTACGGCGACCCAACATGGCAATACACTCCCTACAGTAGCCCACTTAGCACCAATTACCTAAACAGCGGTTGCCGTGTCCGCAACGCCATCAACAACTGGTTTAACAACCGTGCCACAGGCCCAGCAGTTGACAACCTCCCCACAAACGCTCCCCTGCGCAGCTACACCGTACAAAACACTGCCGCAAACACCCTTGGCACCGCAAGCACCCCTGCAGGACTAACCAACGGATTTAGCAAACCAACCACCACCCAAATACGCACAGGTGAAGACATCGCCTTTGCACTAAGCTACGGCGAAGCCGCAACATTCCTATCAAAAACACATTTTGCAAGAGGTATGAACCCTGAAACACAAACAAGCAACACATTTGCAACAGCAAACTATGGCAAAATCACTATCCCACAAATCTATGGCTATGGTATGTGGCTCCGCTCTCCAGGCGACATCGCCAATACAGCAGGCTGTCTAGACTATACCGGCCGAGCCTTCCAATTCTACATAGACCCCACAACAACCAATGAACGCGGACTTGTTTATCCAGCCCTATGGGTACAATCAAGCATCTTCCCAAGCTCTGATGTCGGATATGTAGTACACTACTACCTGGAAGGAACAACAATCTCAGTCGCTCCAGACAAAACTGGAACTGGCAAAGCTGGTTCCTCTGTGACCGAATCTGCCATTGATATATCTGGCTATAGTGCATTAGCACCAACAAGCCTTACAAAAACCATCACCACATCTGGCACCGAGTTTATCTTCTACTACACCTACGACTGCCCTGTTGATTACGTAGTACATTACTATCTAGCTGGCACAACAACAAAAATTGCCTCTGATAAGACTGTATCTGGTCAAACACTTGGCGCTTCTATAACTGAGTACGCAATAGCCATATCTGGTTATAACCCGGTTGCTCCAACAAGTCTCACAAAAACTCTGGGTGCTTCTGGCAATGAATTTGTGTTCTACTACACAGTAAACTCAAATAACGATGTTCCAACTGTTGTAGATGGCCGAGTTCTCACCCCAAGCATGACCGGTGATAAAGTCAACTGGATTGAAATAGCACGATACGGCGACTATTCTCTAATTGTACGCACAAACTACCTCAACATCTACCCACAAGCATCCTGCTACGGCAACCCTGAGTGGCAATACACTACATACGGTACCGCAAATACCTATGGCAACTCTGTAGTCCGAGATAAAATCAACGCATGGTTCAACGGCGCTGCTTCTCCTGTTGCCGATAATCTGGCTGCCAACGCCCGACTACGCGACTACACAGTAAAAAATAACGCCCTAAATGTCCTTGGAACCTCTAGCAATGTTGCATCATTAACCAACGGATTTAGTACCCCAACCTCTAACCACATAGGCACAGGCAACGATATTGCATTTGCACTAAGCTACAGTGAATCTGCAGAATTCCTATCTAAAACACATGATGTACGCGGCATGAACCCCCAAGTACAACCAAGCAACACCAATGCAACCCTCAACTTTGGCAAAATCACCATCCCACAGATGTATGCCTATGGAATGTGGCTCCGCTCTCCAGGCGACCTCAGCTACACCGCAGGTGATCTAGACTACACCGGCAGAACCTTCCAATTCCAAATCAACCCCAACGGAAACAGCGAACGCGGATTGGTCTATCCAGCACTATGGGTAAACTCAAGCATCTTTGAGACCACCTATACAGTACATTACTATTTGGCTGGATCAACAATTTCAGTAGCTACTGACAAGGTTGTATCTGGTCAAATTGGCTCTTTAGTAACAGAGAATGCAATAGCTGTAGCTGGTTACACTGCACTCGCTCCAACAAGCATTTCAAAAACCTTGACAGCCTCTGGCAATGAGTTTGTGTTCTACTACTGTGCTCGGAGTGATCTGGGTTATGTGGTGAACTATCTTGAGCAGGGTTCTGACAAGGTGTTGGCTGCTCAGAAGGTAGTTGATGGTCAGGTCTTTGGGTCTCAAGTTACTGAA
>WRCX01000066.1 GCA_009783705.1 Candidatus Bathycorpusculum hydrogenotrophicum
CTCACAAGAAACCCCAAACCGCTCACAAGCAACCCTCACCCCATCAGCCAACAACTCACCAACACCCTCACGCCGACCAATCTTATCAACCAAACTAACAACAGCACCCGCATTACCAAAATGTGCATCCACACCATCAAGCTGCTCCTGAGACAACAAACCACGCTCATAGCAATCCATAACAAAACTAATCGTCACACCAACACTTACGGGGTCAAGGCCGTAGTAGTAGCAACGTTCAGCGGCTTTGATAATAAAGTTAGGCTGATCTACACCGCAGTTAGGTCCAAGAGCCCAGACGTTGTCGTATTCGAGTCGGGTCATGGTTCCTTTGTAGATACCGTCACGGATTATAGCTTCATGTTCACAGCGCATAGCGCAACTGTTGCAGGCTATGATTTTGGTTATGTAGTGCTCATTTAGGATTTCGCCGCTAATTTGAGCTATATTTGGGAATTGTGCGGCGCTATAGTTGTATGTGGGCATACAGGTGAGATTGTTGTTTACGGTGAGATTTTCAATGGAGCCAATAGTGCGGTATTTACTTGCTGCTGGACCTTTCATGCGTTCATGGAAATCCTGTACGACCTCTAAGAATTCGGTTGGTTTTGCTACCGCAACATCATGAGTTCCCCTCACAGCAATAGCTTTAAGATTTTTACTGCCCATAACTGCGCCTAAGCCGGTTCGGCCAGCCGCATGAGTTTTATCGTTTACTATTGTTGCTAGTTTGGATTGTTTTTCGCCAGCCAACCCTATGGCGGCAACACGGATGTAGTAATCACCTAATTCGTCTCTAAGAACGTCTTCAGTTTCACCAGCAGATTTGCCCCAGAGTTTAGTGGCATCAGATAACTTTACCGAGTCGTCATCTATCCAGAGATAAACCGGTTTTTTTGCTTGACCAGTTATGATTACAACATCGTATCCAGCACGTTTGAGCTCAGTACCAAAAGTGCCATGACTAACAGCTTCGGCAACTCCGCCTGTTTGGGGCGACTTTGAAATAAAGGCATGACCGTTGCCACCTGTTGGAAACATGGTTACCGCAAAGGGACCAAGAGATAGAACAAGCGGATTCTCAGGGCTCAGGGGAGCCGTTTGAGCTTTAGAGTTAGACAAGTAAAAGTGCATGCCTAAACCTATACCGCCGATGTATTTCTTTGCGGTTTCCTCAGAAAGTTTTTCGGTATGAGTTTTGCCGGTGGTTAAATCGACATACAAGACTCTTCCTGCGTAGCCGAACAACATCTAATCTCCAGAGTTTTAAAAATATGGAACAAGCTGAACAGTATATTAAGGTAATGGGCAACCATGGTAAAAGTTCATGTTTTTTTATGGGTTTGTATGCATCATTATGCAAGACTTGCTAGCTAACGGTATCAAACTTGGAACTACAAATCGTTAGGCGAAAACTTAAACCAGCCCCACAGCCCTTGTTTTGGCGGGAAATAGCTTGATACGGATCGATAAACTCAAAGAGGCCGCGGCAAATCAAAACAAAGCTACCAACTTTGCGGTTTTTAACACAGTTAATATTACCTATTTTACCGGGTTTCAAGGAGCCGCCGCTCTTTTTATCCCCCAAGAGGGCGAAAAGTTGCTTTTTGTAAACGGGGTCAATTATGAGCAGGCAAAAGCCGAAGTTAGAGACACACAAGTACAACTCTTAAAACGCGGTGAAAATTTAATGGAAAAAATCGCACATCACACCGCAACAGGAGAAAAACTATCAGTAGATACCCTCTCCATTGATAGTTGGCGGGCATTGGCTAAAGCGGTGGGTAGTGAAGAAAAACTAGAATCCAACAACCAACTAATCCGAAGTCTACGCTCAATCAAAGATGAAACAGAAATCAAGTATATTCAAGAAGCGTGTAGAATCGCAGATAAGGGCATAGAAGCCGCCGCACAAACAATCAAAGCAGGCACTACGGAGAGACAAGTAGCCGCTGAAGCCGAATATGCCATGCGCAGAGCAGGTTCAGATGGAACAGCGTTTGAAACCATAGCAGTCTGTGGAACATGCTGTGCTTATCCTCATGGCGGAGTCGGAGAAAGAACCCTAAAAGAGGGCGATTTTGTGATTATTGATTTAGGCGCAACATATCGGTTTTACCGCTCAGACATCACCCGCACCTTTATCGTCGGCAAAGCCAGCCAAAGGCAAACAGAAATCTATGAAACCGTAAAGCGTGCACAACAAAAAGCATTTGAAAACATTAAACCTCACATACCAGCTAAAGAAATTGATTTAGTAGCTCGCCAAATAATCGAAGATGCAAATATGGGTGAGTTTTTTGTGCATAATCTTGGGCATGGTGTGGGATTAGAGATTCATGAAGCCCCGATTTTGGGTCCCAACAGCTCCGATATACTAGAAGCGGGAAATGTAGTGACCAATGAACCAGGGATTTATGTGCCAAGCTACGGTGGAGTTCGAATTGAAGACACCATACTGGTAACTAAAAATGGTGCTGAAAAACTCACCAAAGCCCCCTACACACCCTAGAAAACCAATAATAACAGAGTATACCCATGTTTCTATGGGTATTTTTATGATTAATAATCCAGCAATTATTCTTGTTGATATGCAAAATGATTTTTTTACTGGACCACACAAAGCGCAACGCATCCAAAGTGTCATCAAACCCCTGCAAAGACTAATTGCAGTAGCACGCAAAAACGCTGTGCCAGTGATTTACTGCATTGATGCTCATTATCCTCAAGATGTAGAAGTGACACAAAAATGGAGAGGTCATACCATCAAAAACACCAAAGGCGCAGAAGTCATCTCGGAAATATCACCAGATCAAAAAGTAGATTACATCGTTGAGAAACGCGCCTACAGCGGCTTCTACGAAACAGACCTAGATCCTCTGCTACAAAACCTCTATGATGGCGAGGGAGCAAAATCGGTAGTGATAGGCGGTGTACAGACCAACATCGGCATCCGCCACACAGCCGCAGACGCATTTTTCCAAGGCTATCACATCATTGTGGCCGAAGACGGAGTAGACGCACTTTCTGATGAGAACCACCAACAAGGCCTAATGTATCTTGAATATGTGTACAACGCTAAAATTATGACAACCAACAACATAATCAAAGAAATAACAAGTAAAAACAGCTATTTAGCAAGCTAAGTTAATTTTTGGAAACAAACTCAGGGGAACTCATCGTCCAAGATACAGGGAGATAACCAAATATTATTTCTGTTCACTTAAAAAACGCTCAAGCATAGAGAACAATGACTATAAGTCCACACTAAGGAAAGAGTTCACGATACAAACAACCTATCTAAATCACAAATCAAAAAGTACTCTTCTGTAAGGAAGAGACAGAAATGGCATAGTAAAAAAGCAAATACTAAAATGGCAACTAACAACAGCAAAAACCGTAAGCAGACAATTGAAAGTGTGATAACTACAACCGCCAACCGCAAATGACTGTTTTGGTGTTAGGGTTTCTTTGGTCGTTTAAATTCAGCAGTTTGGACTGTTTTCCATTTTTTCCGCTGAACAAGAAATACTCCAAAAAGAACAACTATACTACAAACAAGTGACCCAATGAGTATTAACCGGTAAACCATCATGCCGTCCATTTTTATCACAACCATTCAAACACTAAAACAACTAATAATTCTCTCTCCAGAACGAAATTAGCTCTAAGCTGTTCTCAGAGAGAACACTCTATAGCCCTTTTGTTCTTGGGAGAGCATTATATGTTTCCATGAGGGTATAAGAAACAGTGAAAAATCAAATGAAAATCGAAAAAAAACTAGTCGCATTAAGCATACTCGCCATAGCAATCGGAATAGCAACAGTTACACCCATGGCAATCCTTATGAATGCAAACGCCCAGACAAGCCAACCATATGGTGAATCAATCCAAGTATATGGTGAACCTTGGCTTGACCTAGAAATTACCGGTGCATACTTTACCATCGATCTAGCCAATGGAGAGATACTCAATACAGAGTATATACGTACACATGAGATCAGCTATCAAACCACGCTCAACGATAACGCCCTAAGCCATCAACCAAAAGCACGAATGGAATACTTTGAAGCGACATTCTACGCAGATAACATAGAACTGTTAAAGCAACCATTCAGCGTCATCATGACCGATTTTTCAAGTGGGTCATTTCCAACTGAATTATTCGGGTTTTTCAATGAATACCTGTTTAACTGTTCAGCCCCTGCCTTCAACTCAACTAACGGCACTCCACATGACATATGCGAAATGACATCTTCACGATGTTGTGGCCGTTCAGGTGCAACAGATATCGACGAATACGAAGCATTCTTGGAAGTACAAACAGTTCACCTCGAGATCAAATACATAGGTTCAGTTAGCTTTGATGGCAACAATACAGTTGTAAGCTTTGCAAACGACCAAAACATACAGCATATAGAGCTGACAAAGAACAAGGGCGGAAACACTGGATTTGGTTTGAATTCATTTGGATTTGGTAGCAGATACAGCTCAGGGAAATAATTTCCAACAGGCACGACAATATTAAGTGATGATAAAAATATGGCTAGCGACGAACTGGAAGGCAACACATTAAACGTCTACACATACATCGTCCACGCAAACAAGCCAGTGGGAACAAGAGACGTAACCCGAGGCGCAGAACTCAGCAGTACCAGCGTCGCACACCGCCATCTCCAAAAACTTGAAAACTTGGGTCTGATAGAGAAAAACAGCTACGGCGACTACATCCTAAAAGAGAAAGCAACCATCAATGGACATGTGTGGGTCGGCAAAAACCTCGTGCCCCGATTGATGTTTTACTCCTTCTTTTTTATAGGCGCATTCGCCGCAGAAGTTGGTATAATACTACTTGGCTTTCTAATTAAGGATTTAGTTATTGAGATTAGCTTCTTGTTTTTAACAGTAATGACCGCAGTTGCAATGATACTATTTCTCTTCGAAGGATTAGCACTGTACCGTAAACTGAACCCAAAACGACCAGAATAGACAGAAAGTAGAGCATATAACAAGGTTAAAGTGCAGACATATTAAAACCAATACCAACATTTTTCGGCATAGCTCTTGTTTTGTTTTAGGGTTAGAAATAAAAAGGCTAATAGGAGTGCCGGTTCCAACTATGATTGTGTTGTGGGTTATAGCATGCCGCGGTTTAAGCAGATTCCTCAAATTCAAGCATTGATGGATAAAAAAGAATGCGTCCGCAACATTGGTATTATTGCACATATTAATCATGGTAAAACTACTTTGGCGGATTGTTTGCTATCGGGAGTAGGGCTTCTTTCTCCACAAATGGCAGGAACCGCACGTGTACTTGATTATCTTGAAGAAGAACAGAAGCGAAAAATTACCATAAAAACTGCAAACATTGCCCTGCTCTATAACACTCAATCCGAGTCGTATCTCGTTAACTTGGTGGACACACCCGGACATGTAGATTTCACAGGCAAAACTACGCGAGCTCTCCGGGTAATTGATGGGGCTGTAGTGGTGGTGGATGCGGTAGAGGGAATTATGGCACAGACCGAAATCCTGACTCGACAAGCACTAGAAGAGCGCGTCTGTCCGGTACTTTTTATCAATAAAATTGATCGCCTTATTACCGAACTTCAACTAGATGAGAAAACAATCCAGAAAAAGCTTGGCCACATCATCACAAGCTTTAACGATCTAATTGAGATCTACGCGGAACCCTCTTGCAAAGACCAATGGAAAATAAGTGCTATTACGGGAAACGTGGCGTTTGGTGCGGCACTCTACGGCTGGGGCTTCACATATGATATGGCCAAGCAACGTGGATTAAAGTTCTCCGATATAATGGTCACCTGTAGAAGCGGCGGGTCAGCTAACCTTGCGGATGCGTTACCTGTTTATGAGGCCATCTTTGAGATGGTAACTCGAAGGGTACCCAATCCACATAAAGCTCAGAGTTATCGTATTGAAAAAATCTGGGGCGGTAACATCAAATCGCAAGTCGGGGAAGCACTAAGAGAATGCCGTGATGAAGCGCCTGCTGTGATGGCTGTGACTAATGTTTATTCAGATGGAAATGACGGCACACGTGTTACAGGACGAGTTTTTTCGGGCAAAATCAGAAAGGGAGACAAGCTTCATCTTGTGGAAGCTCGGGGAGAGACTGAGGCGCAAGCAGTCTATGTTGATATGGGTGCTCTGCATGAGGAAGTTGAGACGGTCTTGGCAGGCAATTTGGTTTCTCTATCTTTGACAGGAAAAGTTGAGACGGGGGAGACTCTGTGGGATTTCGCGCGCCAAGAGGATATGAAACCGTTTGAATGTATCAACTATGTTTCGGAGGCTGTGGTAACATTTGTGGTGGAGCCTAAAAATCCAAAGAACATAGAAACATTTCAGGAGGGACTTGATCGGCTTGTCTCGGAGGATCCCAACCTTAAATTCGTAGTGGATAGGGAAACGGGGGAGTATTTGCTCAGTGGTATGGGTGAACTGCACCTTGAAATCGCCATCAATGAACTAAAAGACACATTGGGTATTGATGTGGTGGTTTCCTCTCCACGGGTTGTTTATGGAGAGTACGCACAGAAAAGTGGGGTAGTTGCGTTGGCATTAAGTCCAGATAAACAAAACAATGTCCGAGTGCAGGTTATACCGAAACTAGAGCACGATGTTGGCTCTGAGGAGAAGGGTCAGATCTTGGTTACTGATGAATATCAGAATATACTAGTTGATGTCAAGGGCAGAACACAACAGGTATCAAAAGAGACTCTTGATGCAGTCAAAGCAGGTTTTAAGTATGCATGCGCTGCAGGACCTCTTTGCGGTGAACCCATACATCAACTCAAAGTAGAACTCATAGACTTTGCACTTGCCCCAAATGCAGCCGCCTCGGAGATTGAGCATGCGGTAAGCAAAGCGATATTTGGCAGCTTTTTAACTGCAACCCCCAGCCTCCAAGAACCCATCTACAAAATCATATTATCAGTAGCCTCTGAGTTAGCAAGCGACTCTAACCGCATACTCAATATTCGCCGGGGTAAAGTTATCCAGTTCGAACAAAAAGGACCACTAACCCAGATCACAGGGTATATCCCAGTTGCTGAAACCTTTGGCCTCTCCAAAGAGCTACGCTCAGCCACCTCAGGCAGAGCAGTTTGGCAATCCATGTTTGACCACTGGGAAAAACTCTCATCCAAACTTGCCCAAGAAACAATCAAAGAAATACAAAAAAGAAAAGGACTCCCCCAATATATTGCTAAACCTGAACAATTCATGGAGCTCTAACAATCATGCATCTAACGGTTGCCTTTGATTTAGATTTCTCGCTTTGCTGCGGACAGGTGTTTCGCTGGCAAAAAACCGGTGATACGTGGTATGGTGTTATTGGTGAAACGGTTCTAAAAATCCGCCAAGTCGGCAATGAACTCGAGTTCGAGGGTGCCAAAGAAGAGTTTGTGCGACATTATTTTGGGTTAAACGATGATTTAACACATATCCGCCTATGTGTCGCTAAAGATTCCTTTATTAAAAAAGCATTAACACAGTTTGAGGGATTGCGGCTTATCCGACAGGACCCATGGTCATGTCTTATTGGTTTTATCTGCTCGGCATACAAAAATATTGCAGCCATCGAGCAGATGCTCAAAAAGCTCTCTGAGAAGTATGGTAAAAAGCAGGTGTTTGATGGTAAAGAGTTCTATCTGTTTCCCACAATCGAGAGCTTAGCCTGGGCCAGTGAAAGTGGTCTGAGGGAATGCGGTTTGGGTTACCGTGCAAAATATGTGCAATTAACGGCTAGAAAAATTCTCGAGGAAAAAATTGACCTAAACGCACTGAAAGGCAGGTCTTATTTGGATGCTCGAAAACAATTGTTGGAATTTTATGGGGTGGGTTTAAAAGTTGCTGATTGTGTGTTGCTTTTTTCGCTTGAGAAATTTGAGGCGTTTCCGGTGGATGTTTGGGTTAAACGCGTTATACTAAATCACTATGCAGATCAGCTACCCTCGGAGATGGTTAAAAAGATGCAGAGTCACAATTCGCTCACTAACGGTGAATATTTAAAAATCGGCGAATTTGCGAGGGGCTATTTTGGCAGATATGCGGGTTATGCTCAGGAATATCTCTACCATTATGAGCGAACACAACGTTAAAATGGCTAGCAATCAAAATACCTGTCTGGTGCAGATATGAGTGAAGGCAAAATATATCAATTAATCAATCAGAAAAGAGCGTTTTTGAGACAGGCCACAAAGGATTACGCAACCGGCGGCAACGATATGTTAGATGACATAAACTCGGCCCTACAGGAAGCAAAAGATGAACTTGTACATAATTTAGAACTTGCTAGTTGCCTTAAAGAAGAAGATAAAGCAACATACCAGCAGGAATGCCTCAACATGTACAGTACATGGTATGAAAAATGGTTCGGTAAACCTCTAAATCAGTGAATTGGAACTAAATTTTTAGTTTCTTCATCAGTTTATTTATAGGTAAACTTGTTCCGCTTTGGAACAGGGTTGTTCCGTAAACAGAGCTAATAGTTGCTTTAGGCTAAATGCATTTAGGGGAAAAACATGAAAAATACAATAAAAATCAGCATATGTCTAATACTGTCGATCTCGATTGGAATTTTGGCTGCAACTCCTCTGCTTGTATCAGAACTAAACTCAAACATTCGACCTTGGATTACACACATACAGGGACCCATAACACCTATCAACATTGATGTTGTCTACGCTGACTTTACTGTAACAAATCCCGATACGCCCATAACCCAAACCAACGGACCAACAATAAACTACTATGTAGTTGTCAATGCCACTAACCCCTCTGATTATACAGCCCTTCTAGTTGGAATAAATTTCTGGGCAGATCAGAACATCCAAAATAATACTGAGACAGGACCAATCTTTGATGGTGAAGGGAGTAGAGGCCACGGCGGAACAGCTGAGGGCGCGTGGATTGATGGAATATGGTATAACCTAACCTGGCATAGTCCCTGTCCATACTTTGATGCGAACGGCACAATGACTCAATCACCTTGGAATTATTTATATCAAGAAGAATACTGGATGGAGGGCGTAGAATATTACAAGCGAACTGTCTATAACGATGCAGGCACCAACTCGTATATCTACTTAAACATGAACGGCACATGGGTTGACGTAACTGGACGGATTACCATTGACATACCAGACGATGGATCATCCTACGGTGGATCGGCAACAATCGCTAATCATCATATGTACTTTCAACCAGACGACGGTACTAGTGTGAACGATGGTTATTTGACAACCAGAGTAGTCGATATTGGAGACAACGCATTTGACAATCGTTTTGCACCCGGGCAATCGCGTTTGCTTGTAATTTCAGGCAGTTGGGAGGTTCGATTGGATTGTGTTGCTCTAACGGAGGATGGTTTCATAAATCCTGTTGATGTTATCCGATCAGGTATCATCCAAACATTTGCTAGTGCAATGTCGGATGCGGATGTAGATTGCGATGTTGGGAACAGCGCATTCCTTGATACGTTTACAAATACAGAGATACTCAAGCAACTCAGTCTAACACCTATAGGGAATAGCTACATCTACAATACCGTTCTATCGGATAATCAAATGTTTCAGCTTGATCAATACGGCACAGAAGCATTCATCAGACCTAGGAGTTAAATGGAGGAGATGGCTTGGGCTGTGAAGATTTAGAAGGTAACACATTGAGTGTTTATGCTTTTGTGGTTAAAGAAGACAAGCCTGTTGGACCACGCGAAGTTATGCGCGGCACCAATCTATCTAGTCCAAGCACCGCATATCGACAATTACAGAAGTTGGAATCGTTGGGTTTAATCGAGAAAACCGTATACGGTACATACGTTGCAAAGGAAAAAACTAGTGTTACTGGGCATGTGTGGGTCGGCAAAAACCTTGTGCCTCGTCTAATATGTTACTCCCTTTTTTTCTTTGGTATACTAATTGTTGAATCTGTAATTTTAGGGGTTCAGTTTTTCTTTCAAGATTTGAGTCCAAGTTTAGCGGTTTTATATTTGGTTCCAATTACCGCTGGCGCGGCGGGACTGTTTTTAGCTGAAGGTTTACTTTTGTGGCGACGCAACAAACAGGCAATTTTGGGAAACTAGAAGTGTTGATTAGGCTGATTATGTGGGTTTTCCTTTTATCGATTAGTTACTTATCAAAGTGGCAGAAAATGTTTAAATGCTGTTTGGGATAGCAATATGTAGCAGTTATGTTTGGGCCCGTAGCTCAGCTAGGTAGAGCGCCAGACTCATAATCTGTTGGTCATTGGTTCAAATCCGATCGGGCCCACCACAACTACCTTTTCTAAACCTAAATCAGTCTTTGTTACTTCTCCTGTTTTACTTCATCTACCAAGTGGAACTGTAGAAGTAAACTTGATGAATACAAAAAATATCAGAACATGTACCAAAGAGAATCAGCAGTGAAGTTTCATCTGCTACATACACAGAGACATTAGGACAGCTTAGCTGAACCTTCTAAACTACTAACAATAACTGGTTCTATGAGGAAGACAGCTAACAAACCTTGACAAAGAACTACTGTATATCTTGCTGTAAAAAACAAACGGGATACCATACAATACAAACAGGTAAAGGATGCAACTAGGATAGAGAAGACGAAAGGGAAAAGAGAGAACATGACAGAGAAGAAAGTGGCGATATTAACGCCAACTAATATTCACAGATAGATTTTTCGCGCCGTTAAACTTTAACTGCATACTGACCCGACCAGGATTAAACATGTCCATGCCAAGGTCTTCAGCAGACAGAGTTATTTTCCCTTCACTAAGGTTGATGGATTGACTATTATCATCCTGACTTAAAATCAACAGCATTTCACCCTCAGCAATACTGCTATCTACCGAAAATTTGTTCAACTCTTCCTGACTCAGATCACGAAAAATAGTGCTGTAACCTTGAGCACTCTGAGCAGAAAATGTCCATCCACCACTTGTACGACTTTCAACCTGCATTATAAATGTACCCGAGGAGTGATCCAACCCGTTGAACACACCAAGCACAAACATTACACCAATCACACTGGCAACCGCTAAAACTATAACTACGACCAAAAGAACGAGCATTAAATTTCTTTTTGAACTTTTCACCATTTTATTAACCGCTCATTTGATTTGTTATCTACATACCGAACATGCATTTATAGCAATAGAATATTTAAACTTGTAATCTATAAATTAAAACTGAGCATATTAAAAGCAGAATAAAGCTACAGGTTAGTTATTGGATTTTAGTTATTATCTATCTTAGAAAACATTACGTAGCCTATAATAGCCCGCTGTTTCTCGTGTTCCTTGCAGTACTAACACGGAGGTTGTCCGATTTAAAATTTTGAGAGTGTTGACCAATAGATATATTGTAGGGTGTGTTTATATTAATTCAGCCGGTGGCTGTTATGGTTGAATGTAAAAATTGTGGTTCTGAAAAAACAGTTAAAAGCGGGCAACTCCGC
>WRCX01000067.1 GCA_009783705.1 Candidatus Bathycorpusculum hydrogenotrophicum
CCCAAACACCCACCCAAACACCCACCCAAACACCCACCCAAACACCCACCCAAACACCCACCCAAACACCCACCCAAACACCCACCCAAACACCCACCCAAACACCCACCCAAACACCCACATCTACTCAGCTATTTGATGAGCAGACCAAATACAACACAAGCAAGACACCGATCCTCAAAAGGGCAGACAACAAATTAGATGCAAAACTCACCCACAAAAGAGACGATAGATGCCAACTCAAACACCAAACAAGAATTAACAAGTGTCAGGTACCACACTCCAACAGTCAAAATTTTTGCCGGTCAAGTACAATCGCAATATTTCCAACAACACCAGAAAAAATCAGTCATCGCGGTTCACCCTCAACAAAAAAGTTTACCGCCAAATTGGCTGCAACCCAAAAAATAGTGCAAAAAGAAAAAACTCAGGCAACCATCAGCAAACAGTCAGCTACAGGCATCACCAGCAAAAACCAAAAAATCAGCAACCCAACACAACCCAAAAAACCCTGCACAAAAAAATAAACTCGCCAAACACAAAACACAAACAAACTTTGACAACAAAAAGCCACAAAAAATTATTGCTCAACACCACCTCAGAAAACTAGACAACAGTCAACAACCCAAACACACAACAAAAAATTGCTGGGACACAAAAATGGTCAAAGTTTCAAATAGACAACAAAAAATCAAACCTGCCAACAGATAAAAAATAACGACCACCCGTTTAACTCTTTTAACCCAATAAACAAAAATTAGCTGACTTTATCCTAAAAAACCGATAAAATGAGGCAGTTTAGCCGCGAAAACCCAGCAGTGGAAAAGCGCCAGATTGGTTATCACCAAACACAAATACAAAACCCGCAAAAACACCTCCAAACAATCAATTCACCTTAATTTAGGCTTTTTTGGTGTGCTCTAAGGGGCTTGGCATGGAGAATATCGGGGCCTCATATAAGTACTGATGAAAATCTATGGACAAAGCAAATCCGCACTTTTTCGAACACCCTTCGGCACTCAAACACAACTTTTAGCGCCAACCAAGGCACAAAGCAAACTTGGCCAAAATAACGCAAAGTCCAGCTGAGCAACAAAAAATGGTTGTGTGTCAGAGTTTTCCAGTCTTTAGCGCATTTGGCAAACTTGGCGATTAGGCTCAAATATTTTTGCTGGGCTGGCTGGGAGGGGTTGTGAGTGTGTTTTGGGGATGCTTCTGTATACGGGTTGTCTTTGGGTTTTTTCTTTATGACTTTGGGGGTTGGATGGGATTTGGGTATGTTGGGGCTTGGGCACTTTTGTAGCTGTTAGTATTGCATATAGTGGCCATATTTTGGTTGTGTTAATGTTGAGTAATCACTGTTGTGTGGTTATGGTTGTATAAGTATTACCATAATTATTTATGTTCACCAGTGTTCACCAGCTTGTGTGTCTGGAGAGGTGTGGTATACAGAAGCATCGCCCAACACAGTTTTTTGCGTCGTAGGGTGCAATAATTTTTATGTTAAACCGCCGCCACTTGGGTGTAGAAGAGGAAAAGATCTTGAGCACTGAACTTGATCGGGTTCGGCTTCGGCGCTGGCGTAAAAGAGGCTTCTACAGTGAAACCGCTCTAGTCAAATTGTTGCAAAAAAAAGGCTATAATGCGGTTCGCATACCTGTGAGCAATCCCAGTCTCAACCCCCTGCCCGATATCATTGCTCGACGAGGACCTCATCTCTATGCCTTTGAAGTTAAAAACGCCACCTACTATGCGTACTACCCCAAGGCACAAATCGATAAGCTCTTTCGATTTCTCGATCAGTTCATACCCTCCGGACATGCTGAGAAGCATGCGGTTGTTGCGGCACATCTGGGAAAGAAGTGGCTGTTTCGGGAAATCAGCTGGACCGATTGGGAAAAAGACAAAATACCTGAGAAGGTGCGAATTTTAAAGCGTGACCGCGGCAACCTCAATGTAGACACATGCTACCAGAGCGACATGTAAAGAAGTGTACCTCAAGTATTATTTAGCTACACACCTCACTGTCTGACGACAGGGAATCAGGATGGTTACACAAAAAGAGGACCAGTGGATGGTTTTAACACGGAACCTCTCAAAGACCTATCAAGTGGGTACAGATAATGTTGAGGTTCTAAAAGATCTAAGCATAGCCATACCTAAAGCTACGTTTGCAGTTTTGTGTGGTCCCTCGGGTTCGGGGAAAACGACGTTGTTAAATCTTATAGGCGGTATTGATCGTCCAAGTAGTGGCGAAATTTTTGTTGTGGGTCAAGCTTTGGCGGGGCAGAGTGAGGATTTTCTTTCTGATTTTCGCTGTTGTCATGTGGGTTTTGTTTTTCAAGCCTATAATCTAGTTTCTACCTTGACGGTGGCTGAGAATGTTGCGTTTCCGATGGAATGGCAAAGAAAGGCACCCAGTGAGATTGAAGCGCGTACTTTGGAGTTGATTGAGATGGTTGGGTTGGCGCATAGAACGTCGCATTTTCCTGCGCAGTTAAGCGGGGGTGAGCAACAACGGGTTGCTTTTGCAAGGGCTTTGGCAAATGATCCGGATGTGATTTTAGCTGATGAACCTACGGGGAATTTAGATGTAAAAAACACTGAAAAAATTCTGCAGGTTCTTCATCTGTTAAAAGAGCAGGGTAAAACGGTTGTGGTGTCCACTCATGATCTTCAAATTCGTGCACTTGCAGATCAAGTAATTGAACTAAAAGATGGCAAATTGGCGAGTTCTGATGAGTAGGGGTGCGGGTTTTCCCATTAATGATTTGTTGCGCAGGCGTCTTCAGAGTGGCCTTGTTGTGGTTACTTTAACGTTGAGTGTCGCCTCGACATTATTTTTGCTTCTGTTTAGTAGTCGTGTTGGTGTTGGGTTAACTGCATCGTCAAATGTATTTACGATTGGGTTAACATCTGTATTTGGTCAGTTTATTCTTTTTATGGGGATCTTGGTTTTTCTTGTTGGTGCGGTTTTGACTTCGTTTATTGTTTCGTTGATGATGGCTCAGAGGACCCGAGATTTTGGTTTAATCAAAGCGGCTGGGTGCCCTAATAGTTTGGTTGGGGGATACTTTATGACTGAGTTGTTTGGTGTGGTGGCTTTGAGTTGTGTTTTGGGCATCCTATGTGGGTTTATTGCTGATTTTGTGGCGGCCACTGTTGTTTTTGGGGTTTATGTTTTGGGTAATTGGTGGTTTGCTCCGGTGGTTTTTTTTGTTTTTTTCTGTTTGGCCTTATTTTTTGGTTTGCAACCTCTCTTGAGGGCGACAAAAATGACGGCGCTTGATGCACTCTCTCCTGTGAATTATTATGGATTAGTGTTTGGCGGTAAGCATAGGTCAATTTCGCGTTCAGGGTTGACTTGGCGTGTTGCTTCAAGGAGTATGGTTAGACGGTTATCTTCGGTTGTGCGTATTGTTGTTTTGTTGTCGATTGTTTTTGTTTTACTTACAATTTCAGTGGCGGGCGGTATAATTGCTAATGACACTACAACTGGGTGGGTAGAAAAAACCTCGGGTGCTGGATCGGGTCTTATCATGGTTGCGCACAGCAGTATGGGTAGTCAATATGAGTTGTTGTTATCCAAGTTTACAGGGACACCGCTAAACGGTGATTTTGATTACGCAAATTCTGAACTTGTCATTCCAAGTAGAGTTGCTGAGCAGCTAAACAGTATGTCGGGTGTGGCTTTAGTTGATTCGCGTTTAGTTCTATATATGCCGATTAGAGAAATCAGCAACTATACGGCACTTAATGGTATCAAAACCATTATTGGGGGTGATCGGGAAGGAACTTCACTTGTAATCGGCGTAGACCCTTGCACTATGGCTACAGATTTTTCATCTATGGGACGAAGTCTAAGTGAGACTGAACCTTTTGAAGCAGTTATAGGAGATTCTATTGCTCAAACCATGTATTACCGTGATGCAAGTAAAAAAATTTACACTGCCGATCCCTTGTTGGAGAGTATCAGAACTGCTGAAACAACTTTTAAGATCGTAGGTGTTTGTATCGACCCCATAAACAACGGCAATGTTACATATGTACCCTTAGAAACGTTGATGAACGCCACGGATAGGTTGTATTCAAATCTACTCTTAGTGACTCCTAAAGATTCAACTGATCGATCGGTAACTATCTCTGAGATAAGGCACATCGTTAAATCGATTGATCCGAATCTGGAGGTCTTTGACTTAGAGCCGACGTTAGAGGCAAATAAGGCCTTTTTAGGTGCAGCTTGGCAGACTATTATGTTTATTCCGTTGTTTAGTTTGGCTTCAGCGGCTGTTTGTTTGGTTAGTTATATGATGTTGGTTGTGGATGAGCAACGTCAAGAGTTTGTTGTGTTGCGTGCTGTGGGTGCAAAGCCTAACCTAATCGTCAAATTGTCAGCGTTTGAGAGTGCACTTGTGTTGTTGTCAAGTTTTGGAATAGGGCTTTCTTTTGGTGTGATTATTACGTTTTTGATTTTGATGACTAATCCGCTTGTAACGGTCACAACGATAGGTATGATTTCTATTTGGGTGATTTCAGCATTGGCAGTGATGTTTGTTTTGAGTCTCTATCCTGCTGTGAGGATGTCAAAGATGGGTATCCTCAAGATTGGGGGGTAGTGTAAATTTGAGAGTACTTCAAAAGTGAGCATGTAAACGGGCTAAACTACCGTTCTTTTTTGTAATGCGCTCAAATAAAACCAGATGCATACGGTATTTTACTTTTGATTGCTTTTTCTTTTAAGGACTATGGCAACTATAGCTATGGGAATTATGATTGCTATGCATATACCCGCAAGGTACACAACTAAAGGCAGGTTATTGGCATCAGAGCTTAAACCACTGTCGGAAAGTGTTGATGACTCGAGGGTTGAATTGTTAATTGAGCCGTTAGGAAAACCGGAACCTAAAGGTTGAACACTGATTACCTCTCCAGTATCGGTCCAAAGCATAACTCTAATAAAAGAAATCATACCGGGATAAATATCCTCTAAGGGCAAATCAACAATCCAAACAGGATAACGCACCAAAAGACTCTCCGATTGTCTAGATATGGTAGAAGGCTGGATCTGAATGTGTTTGTTAACTATATTAAAACCCGATATCACTTCACCATCAAATGTATACGAAAGACTTGTAGCCTGCTCAAGCGCTATACTGATAGCTTGTTCCTCAGAAACATTTACCACAGTACTACCTAAAACGTAAAACGCTCTATTGTCGGTAAAGTCCCTTAATTCGCCGTTTCTAAATCCTAAGATAAGTCTGCTGTAGTCAGCGCCATTTACCGTGTTGCTCCACATAAAAGAGGTCCCTGCGTCGTTGACTATAACTGAGAGTTGTAGGTTACCGTTTGTTTTTGTGTAGCCGTTTGTGAGATCTGCCGTTTTTAGCAGATTAATCATTTGAGTTATTTGTTCATCTTGGGTATATGTTTGGTATCTTTGCAAAACGCCTGTGGCTGTTTTACGCAAATCATCACCCGGTTTTTGAATATAGTGTATGACGCCATAGTTAGGTACAGGATAAATAGTACAGCTAACAAGTCCGCTGTTCCAGAAGCCAAAACTCACCGTTAAGGAACCTGAGTCTCCGTCGTTATTATCATAATCAGAATATGCAAGATCATACTGCCCGGTTGTATACGCCACATCATTCCAAGGTCTTGCTGAGGCTTCTAACAAGGTCGCGTCGTATTTGTCAGTGTTGATTTGGAATATGTCTCTTAGGAAGCAGAGAACTTTTGTTGTGTCAACATCCTCAGGTATTTCAATATTTTTAGGTACTTCAATATCAGCGTTTACAATCGTTTCTATGGATAATGAGGTACATAGAAGAAGCATCAAAAAGGCAATGACAAAATTTTTTTTATTAAACTGTATTGTCATTTTTTATTACCTCGGTAATCGTACAGTATTTCGCTCCAAAGAGCCAGTTACTATGCGCCCAAGCCTTCATCTGAGGTTATATATGTTGAAGTTATAAATTTTTGGTGTGTTTTGACGTTTTCAATATGGAAGGGTAGTTGATTTATGAAGTCCTGTAGAGATAGTATGGGCACAATTGGGACTTGGTCGTGGAATTTATAGGCGCTTGGTATTAGTGAGATAACTGTGGGGATGAATGTTGCTTTTTCCCATTGGGTGTATTCGAGGTTTAGTTTGGTGTTGGGCTGTGTGTCTGAGAGAGCTTTTGTGCGTTGGGTTTGTTGTTCTACGATTTTTCGTAGTGCTGAGGTTGTGATTGTGTGGGCCCAGTGTTTGCAGTCGATGCAGATAACTAGGGGTTTGCGGCAGCCTATTACGTCTATTTCATATCGTTTGTTTTCGTGTTTGAAGCGTATGTTATTGTGGACGCTGTAGCCGTTGTATTTGAGTGCTATGGCGGCGATTTGTTCGAATTCTTGCCAGTGCATCAGGGTGCTTATGTGTTGTATGTCTGCGCCTAGGGTGGCGGTTTTGATGGCTATTTTTATGCGTTCTTCGGTTTTGATTTCAGCTGTTTCGTTTTTGAGTTTAATGATGTTTTCGTTTTGCAGTTTTTGGAGCAATTCCATACATAGTGTTTGGGGGAGTCTTGCTTCGGTATTGATATCTTTGATTAAAGCAGAGCCATTTTTGGTTAATTTTAGCACTGAAATTAACATGTTACACTCAAAATTCACGATTCGACCTCCATTGTGTTGAGGGGGTTGCGGCAAAAATTGGCGGATTTGAGGTTATGTTGTTTGAGGATAGGCGGGTTTGGTATACAAAAGCATCGCCAAAACACAGTTTTTTTTGATATTCTAAATCCGCGTTCAAGAGCAAATCCACGGAATTTTTACGTGGAGGCTAAAAATAATCTTTTCCTTGTTTTGATGGGAACTTGTCCAAGATTGGGAAATTCGGGGTTGCGAAATTTGGTTTTCGGCAGTCGTAGGCGAGTTTTTGCCGTACCCATGGAAAAATTTCACTACATAGCGCTATTTTGATTATTTTATTGATGATTTTTTAACTGTTTAGCGTAAAATGTGTTATTTCGATTTTTTTTCGAAACTACTTCGAAAAACAAACAAAAACTTTACCAAAAATGTCCCACATGCAGGAACAAACAAGAATTACTAAGCCAACAAAGGGTTGCTTACCGCGCTTTAGAGCTGACTTGGAGGTTGCAAATATGGTTTGCATAATCCTGTCAAACAAAATTGTGAGTGAAAAGGCTGTTGAGCCACACGTTTAGGGTGTATTTTACTCAAATTTAGCTTTAGGTTTGGGTTTGGGCGTGAGTTTTGGGGGTTGGTTGGAGAATTTTTGGCCGCAACCACAAATTCAAGACAACTCAAAACACACGCCAACCCGCTTTTAGCGGTTTTGCAGACTGAAACTCACCTGCTTAGATGTAAAGCAGGTTTTTGGTCAGGCATGATTATATATGCTTCGAAGTTTTTCGAAAAAATGTGCTCATTTGGCAGAGTTTCTCTGTTTTTAAAAATTTAAAAAGTTCAGGCCTAAAAAAGTGTGTTGGGAGATGCTTTTGTATACAGATCAGAGATAGCCTTATCTGCCCATGAAACTAATGATAAGAGGCGTCGTTATGCAAAACCAAAACAGCCTCATCTCGAGCCGCGAAATGCGCGCCTTAGAAGTCAACGCTCAATACTTCGGTGTCAGTCTCCTCCAACTCATGGAGCTGGCAGGAAGAAATGTTTCACAAGAGATTATGGCACGCTTCCCAAAAGGCAAACGTGTTGCAATCGTCTGTGGATTGGGTGGTAATGGCGGCGATGGCTTTGTAGTAGCTCGACATCTGCTAAGATCAGGTTTTGAAGTTACCGTACTTTTAGTTGGCAGAGACCGCGATATTAGCCATGAAGCAGCACTGAGAAACTATGAGATCTTACAAACCCTTCAAACCAAAATTTCTGTGGTTGAAATTAACGATAGCGCCGCAATTCCCGCTATAGAAGCCGATATCGTTATCGATGCTATGCTTGGAACTGGAACGAAGGGCAAACTCCGAGCACCCATACGTCAAGTTGTAGATGCCATAAACGCCGCATCAGGTTTCAAACTTGCCATTGATATTCCAACGGGAATCGACTCGGACACAGGTGAAGTGCTGGGCAACGCTGTTAGAGCGGATTTGACGGTAACGTTTCATAGAGCAAAGTTGGGCTTAAAAAACGCCAAGAAATACACAGGCGAGGTTGTGGTAGGTGACATTGGATTGCCCTTAGAGTTTGAAGAGTTTGCAGGTCCAGGCGATGTTGAGTTAGCCCGCAAACCTCGAAGCGAGACGGCTCACAAGGGCGATTTTGGACGTTTGCTAATTATCGGTGGAAGCACGGTTTATGCTGGTGCACCTGTGCTGGCTTCGCTGGCGGCTATGCGCAGCGGCGTAGATCTAGTTTATTTGGCGTCTCCCAAAAAAAATGCCTATGAAATCACCTCCATCTCACCGGATTTGATTACAGTTAAACTCGAAAGCGACAATCTAAGCCCGACTGATCTTGAAACGCTCAAACCCTTTATCGAGCTTGCTGATGTTGTTGCCATGGGGCCGGGTTTGGGGTTAAGCCCTAAAACCCAAGAGTTCGTCAAAGTTTGTATCGAAGCCGTTGAGGCCGCGGGGAAACCCTTGGTGCTTGATGCTGACGGTTTGAAAGCGTTTGCTAAATTCAAGCGTGCGCTCAAAGTGCCGCTGGTGCTAACGCCTCATGGAGGCGAATATGCCATACTCACAGACAAAGCCTTACCTGAGCAAATAGACGAGCAGATTTTGGCGGTTCAAAAAATAGCTAAACAACTAAACGCCACCATACTGCTAAAAGGTAAAGTTGACCTTATCTGCGACTCCAACCGCGTCAAGCTTAATTTCACAGGTAACGCGGGTATGACGGTGGGTGGAACAGGGGATGTTTTAGTGGGGATCGTCTCAGGACTGATGGCCATGCATGCAGATCCCTTTGAGGCTGCTGTTTGTGGTGCGTTTGTAAATGGAGCGGCAGGCGATTTTGTTGTCTCAGATTTTGGTTATCACATGGTTGCCACTGATGTTATCGAGTGGATTCCCAAAGTCCTCGAAACCCCGATGGATCATCTAAAGGTGAAAAAGTAGTGAGTGCTGAAGACGTCTCTGAGGCGCCGTCTGCTTTTGCGGTTAGGATAAATATTTATCATGCCGCACAAGATGACCCCAAAAAGAACACGGCCCTTCGCCTTAGCCGTCGAGGCTTTGCCCGTATAGTTACCAAAATTAAATTCTTGCCTAAACGAGCAATTGTACTCAACCCCTTTAGTGAAATCGCGCTCTCCCCCGCCGATCGGGAACGGGTTGAGCAGTTCGGAGTTGTGGGCTTGGATTGTAGTTGGGAACACGCCCAAAAAGTCATGGGCGAACACGTTAGGGGCACAAGCCGTTGCCTGCCCATTCTAATTGCAGGCAACCCCGTCAATTTTGGAAAACTAACCAAACTAACAACAGCTGAGGCCATTGCAGCAACCCTCTACATTACAGGCTTTCAGCAAGAAGCAAAAACCATGTTAGATATTTTTCCCTGGGGCCACACCTTCTTTGAACTAAACCAAAAACTGCTCGATAGCTATGTGACAGCCAAAGACAGCACCGATATAGTTGAAATGCAAAAAGAACTACTAAAAGTTCAAAAACGTGAGCCTGCCAAGGGTATCTTTGAGTAAGTGAGACAATGGTCTATATTACTGAGTTTCCCGTGTTTTTATTATCTGTGCTTTTGATCTCGCTCTCAGGCGTGCTCATGCCGGGTCCTCTTTTTGCACTCACCATCAAAAAAGCCTCAACCAGCAAGATTTCGGGGATTCTAATTGCTTTGGGGCATGGTATCGTCGAGTTTCCCTTGATGATTCTGATTTTCTTTGTTCTAAGTCAATTCACAATTCCAGCCATGGTACAAATTGGAATTGGCCTAATAGGAGGCGCTTTGATGGTTTTTATGGGGATACAGTCTTTTCAAGGCCGGCATAACCAAAAAGAAATCCAAACCGGTCCTATGAGAGATTCCGTGTTTGCAGGCATCTACACAACGGCGGTAAATGCCGGGTTTATTTTATGGTGGCTTACCGTTGGAACGGCGCTTATACTTAACGCCAAGCTGTTTGGGTTGTTGGGTTTTTCCATCTTTGCGGGGGTACATTGGTTGGTTGATTTTGCATGGTATGCGGCGGTGGCTTTTTTGATTTTCAAGTCTCAGCGTTTCTGGAATGATCGGGTTCGATTTGGAATTACCGTTTTTTGCTCAGCTGTGTTTATCGGGTTTGGTTTTTATTTTATGGGTTCAGCGGTATGGTCGTTGCTGGTATAGTTAAATAGGCTGTTGTGTACAGGTTAATTATGGAATTCAAGGCTGGAACCGCAACGGTGCAGTTAATCAAAGGGGATCTCACCGATCAAGACGTAGATGCTATTGTGAACGCAGCGAACTCGACGCTTCTAGGTGGAGGCGGGGTGGACGGAGCTATTCATAGTAGAGGCGGATCTAGGGTTCTCGAAGAATGCAGACAGTTAAGGGCAAAGGAGTGGCCTGATGGTTTGCCCACGGGAAACGCGGTTATCACCACGGGCGGAAACCTCAAAGCTAAACATGTAATTCACACTGTTGGTCCGATCTGGCGTGGGGGTCTTTATGAAGAGGCTAAACTGCTAAGAAGAGCCTATTGGAATAGTCTCAAACTTACTGTAGCCAATGGACTTAAAACGGTAGCGTTTCCCTCCATCAGCACAGGGGCTTATGGATATCCAACAGATGAAGCCAGCAGAGTTGCCCTTGGAGCCGTAAAGGATTTTTTGGCCAAAGAAGATACGCTGGAATTGGTGCGGTTTGTTTTGTTCTCTGAGAGAGATCTAGAGATATACCATAAAGCGGCACAAGGTCTTTTTTAACCGGTTCTTTTTAGCGGTTCTGAGTTTTTGAGAAGCTATTCTAGAGTACTCTAAGAGTGGACTCAACGGCTCAGAGGTAATTAGGAAATTGTAGGCAATAATTAAGAGGGTGAAATTATGGAGCAAATCCAAACTGACAAGGATGTTGATGTTGTAGTTGTTGAAGGTTTAACGAAGGGAGAGTGTTCACCTAAAGATAAGTAATGCGGTTTTTTGAAATGCTGTAAAGATGTCTTCAGTGGTTAATGCGTGCCAAAGTTTAAGCGTTAAATCCACCATCGCGGTCTTCTTTGAAACAAC
>WRCX01000068.1 GCA_009783705.1 Candidatus Bathycorpusculum hydrogenotrophicum
ATTTTGACCATGTTTTTAGTTGGGTGGGTGCGGTATTTTTGGAAAGGTGTTTTGCAGAGTTTGGGTGGTGAGGTAGTGTGTCGTAAGATAACTCGGGTGGGAAATTATTTTGGGACAAGACAAAAGAAATCCTAAACGACGCTAAAATGGTGCGATTTCTAATAACAAGCTTTAAATTGTCTGCATTGTGTATAATAGGCGAGCAAAAGGGAGAGAAATTGAAATGGTAGATATAATACAAATAATGGCTATAATCATCCCCATAGTAGTCCTTATCTATGTAATCATCACATCACTAAGCATCGTCCGACCCACCGAGAGAGGATTAGTTGAACGCCTTGGCAAATACCAGCGCTTTGTTCAACCGGGTATAACTTTACTTGTACCCTTTGTCGACCGCATAATCAAAGTAAACATCACCGAACGCATGACTCCCGTGCAACGCCAAGACGTCATCACACGCGACAAAGTCTTCATGGCTGTAGACGCAGTAGTCTTCTACAAAGTCAAACCCGAAGAAAACTCGGTTAAAGCCTCACAATACTTTGTCAACAACTATGAATCCCAAATCGACACCCTCTCACGCACCGTGCTCCGCGACATCATAGGCGGCATGGACATGGCCGTTGCCAACACCTCACGACCCATCATCAATGCAAAACTAAAAGACGCCCTCGACGAACAAACACGCGACTGGGGCATAGAAATCGTCCGAGCCGAAATCAAAGACCTCGAACCCCCCCGCGGCCTAATGAGCTCCATGGAATCAGTCCTAAAAGCAGACAACGAACGCCAAGCAGCCGAAAAAACCGCCATAGCACAAGCAACCCTAGCAAGCGGAGAAAAAAACGCCTCCATCCAACGCGCCGAAGGCATGAAACAAGCTTCCATCCTACAAGCCGAAGGCCAAAAAACCGCAACTATTGCCATCGCAGAAGGTGACGCAGAAGCAACCAAACTACGCAACGAAGCCCTAACAACCTACTTCAAAGACAGCGCCATAACCTTCAAACAACTAGAAACCATAATGACCTCACTACAAAACAACACCAAAATCATCGTACCCGAAGGCAAAGCCATCTCACTGATACTAAACGAGCAGGAAAACCTCAACAAAGCCTCCTCCATAATCCCCGTGCCAGCACCGCAACAGCCGCAACAGACAAAACCAACAAATACTAAATAATAGTAGTTATGGTTCACGCTTTTGGCGTGAAACATAATCCTCTAACATTTTTTCATGCTCAAACGCCAAAGGCGTAGGCAGAGCATTTAAACTAAAAAGCTGCATTTCCTGCACTTCACTATCCTGCTTTCGCAACTCACCACCAACAATCCTAACAACAAAACACCTAGGATAGTATTCGTACTCCACATTATCCTTATTACCCTTCTCAACATAATCCCCAATCACTTCCACAACAACGGACTCTAACCCCGTTTCTTCTCTGACTTCGCGAATAACTGTTTGCTCAACAGTTTCCCCCGGATCCATTCGACCACCCGGAAGCGCCCAATAACCAATAAAGGGTGGGGTGTTGCGTTTTATGAGTAGAATTTTGTTGTCGGGGTAGGGGATTATGGCTGTTGAAGTTTTGCCGCTATATCGATTCATATCTATTCCCTATGAAGTTAGTTTAAGTCGCCAGTTAATTATCAATGAAACAACAAATATAGCAATTCCTACAAAAACCACCATCGGACCTGGAAACTCTAAAATCGGTTCGACAAAACCCCAAAGCAAAACGCCTCCTGCAGCAGAGATAATCCCAAAGACTGAACTAAACAGTGCATAGCGTTTCATACGGGTGCTAAGCGTTTTAGCTGCTATAGCCGGTACGATAACCAGAAAACCCACAAGCAGGGTGCCGACAATTTGAATGCCTATGGCAACCACAACTGAGACCAAAAACAAGTAGAGCAGATTAGTCCGCGCCACATTTATCCCCTTAGATACCGCCAAATCCTCAGAAATCATCACCAAAACCAGCTTATCATAGATAATCTTGGTTAACACAATGGCAACAACACAAACAATGGCCGCTACACCCGTACTCATCAAAGTAACCTGCGAGATATCCCCAAAGAGCGCCTCTTCAAGCGCTTCAAGTTCACCACCATACATGAAAATACCCAAAGCTAACGCTAAGGTAAACATGGCACCCACAAGAGCCTCAAAGGAAAGCTTGGTTGTACGCTGAATCTGCCAGATGATAATGGCTGTTACAAACAAAAAAGCAAACGCGCCGATATAGGGATTAAAGTGCAAAACAGTACCCAGAGCCAAACCCGGTAATGCTACATGTGAGAGCGCATCGCCCACAAGAGCCATCTTTTCAAGAACCATCAAAGATCCTAGATAGCCTGCGGCAGCGCCTACAAATATGGCAAGAAACAAACTATAAAAAAAAGTTGCATCAAGCAGTTAGGTTCCTCTCCGCGTAGTTTCAACACAGACCGGTCCGCCATGGATCTGATGCTGAACCTCATGTTTGACTATATCTGAGGAGGGCCCATAGAAGGTAACGCATTTGTTAAGTGCTAGCAGATCATCACTATATTCTTGTACAATGTGAATGTTGTGTGTGATGAGTAATATAGTCATTTTTTGTTTCTTTTTAATCTCATTGAGCAACAGATAGATAGGTTCTTCACTGTCCATATCCACCCCGGTTGTTGGCTCATCAAGAAGCAAAACATTAGGATTACCGCTCAACGCCCACGCAATTAGTACACGCCGTAGCTGTCCCCCTGAGAGAACTCCAAGCCGTTTATTTTCAATACCTGCGTTGCTCAAGCGAACCATATCCAAAGCATCCCCAACGCTGATTCCGTTTCCCATAGAGAGAAACTCGTTTACCGTCATGGGTATATCTGAAACCGTTACATACTGAGGAACATAGCCGATTTTAGTTTTTTCCATCCACTCCACTGAACCCGTGTGGGGAACAAGATTTAGCAGAGTCCGGAAAAGCACAGTTTTACCCGCGCCATTGGGTCCTAAAACCGCTAAGGTGGTGCCTCTTGTTACCTTAAAGTTGATATGATCAAGTAAAACTTGATGTTGCATCTTTACACATAGATTTGAAACCTTTAGTATGTACCCGTTATCATCAACCATATGCATGCAACCTATATAGTATAAGGGGAGTACATAAGTTTTGATTTGATACCTTAGGCTTCAAGTTGCCGAATTAGGGTTTCGATTTCTCGTTGAGAAAGATGGCCCTCCTCTTGGAGCATACTCAATCCGTTTTTGATGTTTGTTTGAAAAGTGCTGTTTTTAAGCAAGTTATTTTTCTCAGCTAAACCCCAAAATTGTTTCTCAAAGGCACTGTTTTTTTGAGTATACTCTTGAGCTTGTTTGATAAAATTGGCTACGGAGTTGAAACGTGGTGCAAGCAAATCTCTAGTTTTTGACATGCCCAATGCACCTTTGAGTTTTGAGCTAAAATCAGCTTTCTGGATTATTGAGGGTGCAATAAACAAGTAACGTATGGCTAAATCAGTCTTATATCTAACCACATAGAAGGGCACATAAACCACACTTGGTGCTCTAAGTGCGGGGTCACTAAACCCTAAACCCTCAAAGACTGCCTCGATTACCGCTCTATACCTGAGCGTTTTCTCTATACCCTCCAATACCGGCTTCTCTATCTCACGTAGCTGAATACTTTCTTGCCTAAACGCCGTGATTTTTGCATTTTTGGTTTCCTCAAGGACAACAAGCGGCTGACAAACTAACTTTATTTTGGTGTCCCATTCAAAATTAAGCTCTGCTATATCTTGCTCTTTTTGTCTAGATGTCTTTTTGGTTGATTCATCGATTTTTTTCATTTCTTTTTTAAGTTCAGAGAGCTCTTTTTCAGCCTTTTTAATTTTCTCTTTCCAGCGTTTTTCATAGATTTTATGCCCTTTTTTGGCATGTGCTTTAGCTTCCTGCTTATACTGTTCAATATTATCTTGGGTTTTCTCTATTGAGGTTTGGATTTTAAGTTGTAGCTTCACAAAACTATCCAGTTTTCCCTCAAAATTCTCTGTTAGGTTTTTGAGTTTTCGACTGTATTCTTTGTTAAGTTTAGTTGTTTGGGGTTTGTCCAGTTCCTCTTGAGCTTTGATTTTTGCATCCGCTTCCTCGGTTGTTGCCGCGATTTGATAGTCAATTTCGGTTATGTATTGATTAGTTGTTTTTTTTAGAAGCTGGAGGCATTTGTCGAGTTTTTCTTCTTCTGCTCTAAGTGACCCCTCAAGTTTACCTAGTTCCTGTATTGTAGCGGCAATGGTTGCTTCTTCAAGTGTGGGTGAGAGCAAGGTGTCTGGTTGGGTTGTTTCGATGGCTTCTTTTCTATAGTTGCTGATTTCTTCTCTAAATTCTTCTTCAGCAATTAAGCCCCTCAAAGTGAAGTGCTTCTCTTTTTGGGGTTGACTGAAATAGTTGGTATGATCCGCTAAGAAGGTGGCATAGTTTTCGCGGGGGTGTTGTTTTTGTTCTAGGCTGGTTGTGAATGTTTCAGGGGAGGGTATTTCTGTGTAGGGTATGTTGTAGTCTTTGTCGTTTAAACCGTCAAATATTAGGGTGGTGCCATTTTTTGGAAACATCCACAGGGGGTAGCCGATTTTAGTGATGCATACGAGTTTTTCGGGGGGTTGTTTTGATAGTAACCCTCCGCCTCGGTTTCTGTTTAGTTCTGCAACGGCAAAAATTGCGGCTGCCTCTTGGGGTTCTTTGTTTTTTTGAGCCCAGAAGGGCAGTACGAGTTGTTTAGCCGCAAAGCTAGGCATGTGTGGTCAGTGAAGGTATAAAGTTCTGCTTTTTAAACTTGTCATAACCTTATGTGCGCAGTTCTTTTTTCATGGCTTTAGCCAAAAGCGCCCAAACATCTGCATCATGTTTGCGTAGTTGTTTTGTTAGTTGTTCGGTTTGTTTTTGGGTTAGGTTTTGGTATTCGATGTGGTTTGCTCTAAACTCAAGGCTGGAGCCGTCTTTTTCTGCAGAGATTGTGTAGATGAACCTAGAACATCTATTTGGACCCGACAGATGTATCGCGACCCAACATAACTGGTCGGGATCGAGTTGCACAAGCTTTTCTTTCACTACTGTGCCCTTCTCTGTTTGAAAGGTATCCTTTAAAGTTATACACCTCTCTGAGGTAGGTATGATTTCACGTTTAGCGTTAAGGTCTCCCATCAATACATGATCTTGAGGATCAAAATCAGTGCACCACATGTAGGCTTGGTTTGCTAAAACAGCAAAATGCTGTCTAAATCTGTAACTAGCTACTACCGAGAGGGCCATCTCAATTACCTACGTACAATAAAGAAAACCGGACACAAATATTTTTGTCTCAAATCCTCATTTCCACAGGTTATGTGGGTTATTGTTTGTTTATGTGTCCTGTTTGGGTGTAAAGAAGTCACTTATGCGTCTTTGAAATAGTGTTCTTTTTAAGAGTTCGCTTTGCAGGATCCAGCGTTGCAGGGGAATCTCAAATCGTGTTGCGATAAATTGCAGGGATTGGGCGAGTGTTTTGAATTTGTAGGGTTGTTGGTGCATTGCGTTGCGGACGTTTTCTCGAACTTGCCAGACACCGATGGGCATGATATAACCCGGGCGGGCTTCGCGTAGCACAATTGCGGTGGCTTGGCGGCGTTCTTTTTGGAGGCGTTCGCAGACAGCTAAGCGGGCGCTGTAGTAGCAGCCGCCGATGGCTGCGTAGGTGGTTCGACCGTTGTTGTCTTCCCAGTCACTGTATATGGCAGTGCTTGTGCCATTGGGATTCCATGCAGTACCGGGGTACCATGCCTCTATGGATTCATAGCTCCACTGAGCGGGGATTAAGAGGATCTCAAATATGTTGTCGAGATAGATCGATTCATAGACTTGGTATTCGTTGATCTCCGGAAATGTTTTCACCTTCGCTACCAAGCTCTTTGAGATGATATCATCCACAGCGGTTATGCTCCATCGCGTGGGCACCAATCGCCGCCTCTTCTCTACTCCAAACGCACCTACGCTGAAGGCCTTCTGAATCTTGCTAACCATGACGCCCTTGTTGTAGAGATCCACAACCGCATTAATTGACCCTAGATCTGTGTCATAGTAAGCTTTCTCTATCTTGTCATTGTAGCGTGCGTTACCAACCCTGAGATCGCGAATAGGCGCTGAGGGCCCAAATGGTTGCACATCATCGCTAAGTGTTATGGAACCTTGCGGTTTTTTAGTTAGGTTAAGTTCAGTGTCAACGCTGTTATCCACAAGTGCTAACTCTCGAGTTTTATCGAGGATTTTGCCTGCTTGATGGAGTTTGTTTACATTAACCATATGCTTGCCGCGGATAAGCATGCTGCGAAAGCCTACAATCTCATCTATCGATTTGCCAAACCACTGCTCCGGTAAATCGTATATGCCTGTGTCTTCTTGAATGGGTGGTACCAGTGGTCCGATGTAGACTTGGGGGTAGCCGATTCGTCCGATAAAGACACTGGGCGGAGAGCTGCCTGCAATATCTTGACTGTCCATCAAAGGTACACTTTTGAGAAAAGTGTTGACTTTAACCATGATGGGGCATCGGGTTTTACCGCAAAGAAACCGCGACCCTTTGCAGAGAACACAAAGACTGCTATTGGCGCGGGTAACTACCTGATTTTGCTCAAGCACGCTATGATTGAGATGCTTTATGACATCTATTAACCAATTCTCCGGATTTTGCGTGCTAACGGCGGCTTTTTGACTAGATGACATCAAGGGGTATTGGGTTGTTGCTTGATATCTTTTCTGCACACCTTTACGGCTAAACAAAGTATTTCAAAGCAGGGCTTAGCGGAGGCCCAGTTTTTTGAAAATCATCCGTTTGAGGTCTGATAGTTTTTGCTGAATTATAGGCATGGGCAAGCGTGTTGTATTGGCATCAACCAGCCGTAGCTCACCCTTAATCATGCGCAGGTTGGTTGCTTTAATATCGACTATACCATACCTAGCCAAGGCATATCTAAACTCCTGTATCTGCTCTGGGGTTGGTTGTGCGGGCAATCCATATTCTTGCAGTATACAGTATCTGGTATGCCAGTAGATTTTAGCAAAAAAATGATGCCGTTTCTGCTCAGGAACTGCCTTGTAGGCATGGTGATCACTTTCGATGTTTCTATGGAGGCCTATCTTGAGAACAACTCTTTGGTCTGCTCTATAGCTGCCAAAGATGACTTTGTGCCTGCCCCAACCCACAACATAGAACACCGAAAAATTTTTCAGCACTAGTTCTTCGAGTTTCTCTCGAGTTGGAAAGTGTTTCTCTTTATCTGCCTGTTTGTCTATTAAGTGATCAATCTGTTTAGCCTGCTGATAAATTTCTCTATATCTCAAAAATACGCCTCAAAAAACACACAAATAAACTATGACACACAAAAATAATAAATCTAGACGCCCGCTTTGCCCGCTGATTTTTCTTTAGGGAATGGAAAATTAAATAAACCCTTCTGTAGACCTGGAGACATAGAGGGGAATATAATGTTAGATTTGTGGATAATAATACATGTGCTTGGTTTTAGCGGTCTGCTCTGGTTTAGCGCCTATTTGACCCATAGATGCAGAATCAAACAAGCCAAGAAGCTGCTTAAACATTGCGACATGATTCTTGTGTAGACAATTCATCAACTCTTACGTCTGCTTGAGTGAACTTACTCTCATTATGCTCTAGTTTTGATTGACCGCACTATATCATATTGTAAAACATCCAAAGGTGTCCTTATCTCTTTGTTCTCTGTTGCTGTATAGTTGTGACCTCTCGGGGATTAGTTTGTTTTCAAGCTAATTATGCCGCAAATACGCCTGCTTAGGTAGCTATCGTTTTTGGCATGTCCGATCACTCTTGAAGTTCCATAAAAATAGGTGCTGTGGCTCCTGCTTTTCTGAGGAGCCAAGGTCTAGTGAGTTTTGATGGGTTTATTTGTTAGTTAATAGCTGTCGTTGCCAACATCAGCGGTATTACCCGAAACTTCACCACCCGACCTATTGATCGTTCCATACCCATACCAGTTATACACGCCACCCCCATAGTTGGTGGCTCTGTTATTAGTAATCATGCCGCCTGACATGCTAAAAGAACCAAACCACACACCCACACCCCCGCCAGAAGCAGCGGTGTTACCCGAAATTTTACCATCCGATAAACTAAACGAAGAACGAAAAGCTACACACACTCCGCCGCCATATCTGTGGGCTGTGTTGCTATCAATGACTGCATCACCTGACATAGTAAATGAACCTGCCTCTCCGACATATACTCCGCCGCCATCGACATCATCACCGTCTCCATTTCCATCTACAGCTTGATTATTGGTAATCTTGCCGCTAGTCATTTCAAACACACCTCCAGTGTACACGCCCCCGCCGCCAAATGCGGTATTGCCCGAAATTTTACCATCCGATAACCTAAACGAAGCCCGCTGGATCACATATACTCCGCCGCCATATCTGTGGGCTGTGTTGCTATCAATGACTGCATTACCCGACATAGTAAACGAACCCGTTTCTCCGACATATACTCCGCCGCCATTTCCTTCATTATAGTTGCTGTTTCCGCCTGTAGCTTGGTTGTTGGTAATCTGGCCGTCAGTCATTTTAAACACGCCTTCGTTGTACACGCCTCCTCCACCTGTTGCGGTGTTATCCAAAATCACCCCGCCAACTAACTCAAAAACGCCGCCAGGATTAATGGCTACACCCCCACCCATACCCCAAGGGTTAGTGTTGCCCGAAATCTCGCCATCAAGCATGATGAGTGTCCCGCCTTCATTAACAAGTATCCCCTGGCCATTATCACCGTTCCCATGAGTTACGATAATGCCGTCAAGGGTTAACACTGCGCCGCCATCAACAGTAATAACTTTCTGGCTATCCAGACCAATCAGTCTAAAAAAGTCATTCTCAGCCGCGCTTGTTAGAGTAATATTTGTCCCTCCAGGAATATTGAGCACAGGACCAAGCGTGATGTCTTTAGTGAGGGCAATATCAATATGCAAACCCATTTCTGCCTTATTAACAGCGTCTCTAAGCTCAGCCGCCGTTTTAACACGTATAGGCCCATTATCTACTACCAAAAACCTATACACAAACAAAGAAGTAACCAACACCACAATCACAACCAAAACAACAACTAACAATGTTTTACGTCGTGAACCATGCAAACCAGACTTAGACTTAGTAGCCATGCCATATACCCCTCTGCAAATAATACATAACTAAAAGTAATGGTGGCATATATCTTTTTTTAAGCTAAATAACTGTTTAACATTCTTTACGCTAGATGCTTTTTCATACCATTCCAGACAGCCAAACATGAATTAAACTTGCTCTATACAAACAAGCAAATTGATGCATAATTTTCCGAGAAGATTTATTGTATTTCGATATTTTCAACGGCGGGTCTGCTGCTAAACTGGTTCCCAAGCGGCAACAAAAAATAACAACATGATCTTTAGCTATTTTTTTGAGTCAAGAAACTGTATTAAACGTTTATTTTATATCTGATGCAGATATTACTTTATGGGTGATCGTTTGACTGCTGATACAACCCGAGTAAAAAAACCCAAACTTCCTAAAAAGAAACTTCTCAAAAAAACCACTCACAGATAACTTTGCTCAGTCTCTCATCTGTGAAAATATGGTGACACATGGGTGGTTGCTGTCAATAAATACTGGTTATTGCGTGCTGGCAATGGTTTGTTTGAGTGCTGTTTTTCTGAGTTTATGATTGACGACAAAAATGGTGATCATGTATATCTATATAATTGTGTTTGAAGTATCTCTAAATTAACATAAACGTGATAGTCCAAATGTTTAGGGACATAAAAAATTGCTGTATTGATAAACATAAAACCTGTTTGTTGCGGCTGTTTTTTACTGCAAAACCGCTCTTTTTTTGCTGTTCCAGCAGTTTTTAATAGTGACCGATATATGTGCATGTTAACAAACGTTATCTCTGATTCTGCGATACTCCACTGCGGTGCCAACCAATAATGATTTCATGGAAATACACGTTTAAAAGATTAAATGAAGAATACGACCTTGCTACAAAAAAGAAGCAGGCCATAGACAGCCTTTGTGCCTCAGGCAAAATCTCACAACAAACACGTGACTCATTCACAGAAGATATCGTGAAAGCAATCACTGAAATCGAAAAACAACGCCAAGACCTCGGAGAAAAAATGCAAGCTAAAACCCAAGAACTAGAAAACCAACTAAAAACGCTTGAAATGCTCCTTGCCAATTATGAAATCCAACATGTCGTGGGCGAAATCGACGAAGAACTATATGTCCGAGAAATCAACCTTCTCTCAATAACCCTTGAAACAACCAAAAATGAATTGGGCATAATAAAAGACGCAACAAACCAGCTCTTTGGCGTCTCAAAACCAGTTGAAGCCCCTGCAACTCCAGAAATAACACCTCCAAAAACAGAAGCACCGGTTGAATCAGCTCCCATGGAAATTCCGGTTGAAACTGCCACAATCGAATCCGCAAACGTGGAAACAGTGCCAGCCGCAGAGACTACATCAGTTGAACCAACCCCGCTCGAAACTCTAACTATGGAGACAACCCCAGGAGAATCAGCTCCAATCGAATCAGCTCCAACTGAAGCTCCAGTCGAGATCGTTGCTGATGCTCCGGTAGAAAATGTTGAACTTCAAGTTCCAGCTGAAGCATCTTTTGAGGAAACTGCAACAGTTGAAGCTCCAACTGAAATTGTTGCTGAAGC
>WRCX01000069.1 GCA_009783705.1 Candidatus Bathycorpusculum hydrogenotrophicum
GTCGGTTTGGGCGGCAGATCGAAATGGTTCGGGTAAGCAGATAGATTGGCATTTTACCACAAAACAAGCAAGAGGTAAACTAAAACATCTATATCCTAACTTATAATGCGGTCAAAGCAATATAGGTTCCATCAGATAATTTAGACTAACCCCTAGGTGAGTGTCGGTTGTAGCCAAAGGCTAACAGAAAACCGACAGCACACAAAACCGTGCATACTAATTTGTTGTTAGGCTAGGCCTGCAAAGCGTATAAGTACGGTTAGCATAAACCCTAAACCGCAACCTATGGCCAGCAGACGTAAGAGGTTTCTATCGAGTTGAATCTTGGCTGAAAACGCCGCTGATGAGTAGAGTAATTCGGAGGTGATCAGCAGAATAATTGCTGTCACTGCCAGCCAGAGGCTAATATCGGGGATTGTTAGGGGGAAGTTCATTTTTTTGTCTCCCAACAAAAACATATACTACAAACACGCCGTTTCCCGGCAAACTCTTTTGCTCTGAGATAACAACCGTTTTACCCGAAGTTTTGGCAAGGGCTGAGGCTACTGCACTAACAACTGGGCATCCTAACAAACTCCGACTCCTGGGGTTGCTCTGGGGGTTGTATAGGCTCTCATAGACAAGACCTCTGGCCCTAAACTCGGCTCCCTGAGCGGTCAACACCAAATTTGCAGATTTAGCTAAATTTAGCCGTTCTGCGAGAAATTTAGGAAAGATATCGGCAAGTTCATCTAGACTAATTTTGCTAAGATCTAATCTGAGTTGTTGCTCAATTTGTGCCATGATGCCTGCTCCCGGTGAGGTTACAAAGACGCCTCGGGTTTGAGTGGATATGAATTTGTTCTGCGCCAACTCATCCAGCGAGGGTTTCCCATCAAAACTATCAGAGATAAAAACCGTGGGTTCACGCAAATTCTTCAGATAATCGGGTAGTGCAACATCTTTGGGATAGGCCGGAATGTAGTAACCATATCCACTGTATTTTAATTCGTTAACCATCCGATCAATGGTAGCATAGGTGACCTGCGCACTGCTATCTAAGAGGCGGCTATCCACATAGTTACCGCTTCGCGTCAAAGCAAAAATGGCACCCCAAAAGGTTAAACCTAAGCCCACAAATGCAGGTATTTGCATCTCGGAGAGAAATGAGAAAAACAGCAAAAAACCCCCTGCGGCTAAGAATATCCCCGCAATAAGTATGCTTGAAGAATTTCTAGTAGATGACATAAAATTAACCTCGTAAAAACACGAAATTTACTCTAAATTACTACTTGGCACGTTGGCTTTAAGGCTTCTGGCTATCAATGGGTGGGGACATGGTCTCGGCTGAAACCTGTGGTTCAATGGTCCCACGGCGGCATATTTTGTGCATAAACAATAATGGCACATTGAGAAATTTGGAAACAATTCCTAGTCCTGCAAACATGGTGCGAAAATTCTCAATATCGCCCCGATTAACCGCGCCAAACACCGGAGCGGCAACAAGATACACTCCCACAAACACCAAAAACCCCACAACCAAAACTATAGCATAGGGTAAACTCAAAAAACTAATCAATACAAACGATCCCAGAGATGCACAGAATGATGCGGCAAATATTTTGCCTGAAACTCCAAAATCAGCCCGAACATGATATTTCCTCCAGCTCCAAACCAGCCCCCAAATCATACCGGGCATACTTGCAATAAGCGAACCCACCAACCCGCCCATCACTGCATAAGCAGCTGAGAGCTGCGTATTTGCGCCGCCAAGAGAAAACGCATAACTAACCAAAAAATACGCCAGAGGCAATCCCACTGCCAAAGACACAGCACTTTGTTTCATAAGTTGCTTTGTTTCGCCAATACCGATTAGAAAGGTTCCTAAACTGACATTGCCAAAGAGCACAAACAGATTAACCACTGCAGATAGAGCTAAAAAAAGCGGTGCGAAAGGAAATTTGGGCTCTGCACCGGCAACAAAGAGCGACTGAAAAATACCATCCATGGGAAACAGGGTATGAACTAAGGGCACCGCCAAAGTAATTAGGGCCATGGTCGCTGGAACTAAGAGCAACGCAGTATATTTCACCGAGAAAGCAAACACCGTTTTTAGCGTCTCAGGTTCTTTTTGAGGATCTAGTTTTGCAAAAACTGGAAACAGAGCGGTCGCAGTTGGAATAGAAACAAATGTGAGTAGCACCGCAAAATTTGCGGCAGTAAAATAGTTCCCCATCATCCAAGTACCCGCATAAATAGCCATAACAAACGAGAAAACCTGCGGCAACACACCCGCCGCTATGGTTGAGGCCGTTAGGGGCAAGCCATATCTTAGCATAGGCCTAAGCGTTTGTTTTATGTCACACTTACCCGTCTTACATTTCCGCAGAGGTCTAAACAGAGCATAATACACCAAAACAATGGCAATGACGCCGCCTGCCAAAACAGATACCATCGTAGCAACAACCGCACCCAAAACCCCAGCCCCAATCACAATAAGCAAAGGACCCAGAACAGTTTTAATTATAGCTTGGCTGATTTGAGTGAAACTGTTAAGCTTCATACGCTCATAACCCACAAAAACACCCCCCGCAGCAGCTGCGATAGCTCCGGCAAACACCGAAATAGACATAATGCCAATGTAGAGTGATAACTCGGAGGCATTTTGGGGGCTGATTATGTAGGCCAGTGGCCATGCAATCGCAAAACAAATCAAAGACAAAGCAACGCCGCTTAAAACCTAAAAAACAATCCCTGAAACAATAACATCATGAATCTCGGCATCTTTGTTAGCTCCTCTCAAAGACGCGATTTGTTTTGTTATCGCCGAGTTGACCCCCCAATCCCTAAAAAAATTAATCATCGTTGCAGGAATCAACGCCATACCATAGAGTCCAACTCCCTCCGCAGGAAGCAACATCCCCAAAGCAATGGTACCTATAGCCATAATAATCGTAGAACCCGCAACACCCAACAACAAATGAAAACTACCCGTAGCCGAGGTCTTACCCATCTCTAACGCCTTAGCCAACCCATCACCCCAAAAATACCCATAATTCGCTTACTTAACAGACCTATTTCTTGTAAAGAACCAACTACATGCATGTTGCACAAAAAAATCTAATAATAATGTGTTAATTGTTTGTTGTTTAGATGTTTATTTTGTTTGTGTATGCTTGGGATATGGCTTCTAAATCTTTGAGTCCATCTAGTCCTGTGGGTGTGGGTTCTTGGTTGGTGTGGAGACAGTTTACAAAGTATTGGAGTTCATCAAAGTGGGGTTGGTTAAACTCTGAGATGCCTTTGGTGAGCATTTGGTAGGCGGCTGGTATGGTTTTGGGTGGCATGTGTCCAATTGTGCTGTTTTTGACGCTTCCTAAAACGTCGAGTCGCAAAAGATACTCTTGTGCATACCAGCCCACATTTATGGCTGCTAGGGTGCCTGAGGTGAAGCGCGCCAGACACATAGCCGAGTCCTCGAACTCCATGTGGTAGCGGTAGCCAAACTGGCCTTTGATATCCACAATTTCACCAAATAGCATCCGCAACAGATTGATTAGATGACATCCCAAATCCGCAAGAACCCCGCCGCCGCTTAGTTGCGCATTAAACCACCAATCAGGCACAGGTGTCGGTGAGTGGCCATCTGAGCGATGCCCAAAGGGACCCGAGCACACATAAGTTGCATGCACATTCTCCGCATCCCCAATCAACCCCTCCGCCAAGTCTGCTTTAAGTTTAAGAAATCGAGGATTAAACCGCATAGGATAACCTATCATCAGCTTTACCGAATTGCGCTGAGCCGCCATGATAACCTCTTGGGCCTCTTGAACATTGACAGTTATGGGTTTCTCAAGAAAAATATCCTTCCCCGCATCTGCGGCAAGAAGAGCACATCTATGATGCAGAAACGTAGGCAACGCAATTATAACCGCATCAATCTGAGGATTTTTAAGCATCTCGATGTAATCGGTATAGATATTTTTAATACCCAACGCTTTTGCCCGCTCCAAAACAGGCTTAGCCGTATCTGCAACTGCTGTAACAGCTGCACCGCTAAGCATCAAACCATGTTTTAGATGCAGTTGACCAACACCACCCGCTCCAATAAGCCCCAGTTGCAACGTTTTACTCTCCATACTGCTCACACCAACCCCATTCGCTTACCCAACCCAACCGTTACCAGCGTCTTTTTGAGTTGTTTTTTGAATTTCATATTAATTGGCGCTTTAGGATAGAGTTCCCTAAACGTCTCCAAGGATTCTCCCCGTAAAATGTATGTACGCTTTCCAACGCCTTCCTGTTCCGCAGTTCTAAAATAGGCGATTTTGGCAGGGTTGAGCCAAGCAATTTTTGCCGCGGCACAATCCAGCGCAACCGGGTCTTGACTAGCCATAACCAAATCCATTCTGCGCGGCTGAACCCCTGTAGCAATGGTATTATCAACGAGTGCCAAGTTGAAAGGCATGGCTTTGTTTAGAGCAACTATAACATTACCCAGATCGGAGTGATATTTGGCTTTTTTTTGTGTTGGATTACAACCAAAGATGTTTTTGAGCGCACAAGTAAGCTTGATGGGCTCAACCGTGTATTTTATGTGGGCAATATTGATTTTTAGCTCGGCTTCTTGGATGGTTTTTGGCACCATAAAATTGTAGGTGTTGCCGTTGCAACGGATACGTCGGTTTGTTGTTTGATCCTCGGTGAGATTGACTAGTCGTACCTGTTTTTCTTCTGCAAGCTTTGTGTAACCTAGCATCTTAAAGGCGTATTTGCAGCGCATCGCTGAGGCATCGGATTCTACAATGGTAATATCGGCCTCGGGGTGGATTTGGGTGCGGATTAAATCAATAAGGGTGCTTACAAAATGCGGTGAGGTTGTTTGGCCGGTGGTTGCGTCCCAGTAGTAGCACAAGTTGGGTTTAATCACAATTTTGCGTATGCTCCTATCAAAGGTATAGTTGATTAGGTTTAGTGATTGGGTTAGGGCCTGTTTGAGGGGGTGGTCAGTGTTGTTGTGGTTTGGAATTTTTACTAAGCTTACCAGGCTCATGCTATCTGCGGCTCCTTTTTACTTGTTTTTTTGTTTTGGCTGGTGGGGTTGTTGGTGAGGAATTCTTTGAGGTCTAGGAGAAATTGTTTGGTTTTTTGGAGGTTATTTATTCTAAGAAATGTGGCGTATAGATTTTTTGTTTGAGCGCTTGTCCACTCGGTTTTGGAGAGTTGGTTGCCATAGGTGCGTATTAGTCGGTTAAGGGAATGTTGGGGTTGTTCATTTGTCATCATATGTGCGCTTAGTACTTCCCAGTACACATCGGTGTAGTCGGTTTCTTTTTCTAAGCTTTGAGGTGCATAGATAGCGTGTTGAGAGGGTAGTGATTGTAGTATGGTATCTAGATAGTTGTTCCAGTCTGGTGCACAATGTTCTTTTTCTATATTTCTTTTAATAGTTTCGGCTCTATTTTTTTGTTGATTTGAGTGGACGTTTAGTACCGCAAATTCGAGTGCCTGCAAAAAATCGTCAATTGATGTTTGATGGACTTTTAATTTTTTAAATCCTACGTCATCTTCTAGGCTTAGATGCGGCAATTTCTCAATATGTAAACCCACAATGGGCAGACTATGCATCGCGGCTTCAAGCAAGGCTGTTCCGCTGCCGCAGGGAAAACTCGCCACATACACATCAGATATAGCATAATAATTTTCAAGCTCTGAGTGTTCCAGAGTTCCTAAGGCCTGAATTCTATTCTCCACCCCCGCTGAGGCCTCTTTCCATCGGCCCCTATATTTGGGTCCAGCTGCAACCAGCTTTACCTTTGGATGCTTCTCTAAAAATTGGACCATAACCTCAAGAAAATCATAACCCCCAAACGGATAGAACTTTTCAAACCGTCCCACCGTTAGTAAAATCACATCTTGCTCACTAAACCCCAACTGCTCACGCATCTTGTTACTCTGAGCTATGTGCTCTTTTTTTGTGAGGGGAATGGGTAAGAGTTTGGCCTTTTTTATCCCTCGGCGATTCTGGTTTAGTTTTGTTGCTGAGCTGTGATAATCTACGGTGACATCAGCTATGGTGTTTCCTAGCCAAAACGCATGATCTGCATGATTGCACAAAATTACCGGTGGACCCCCCTCAATACCAAAAGCAACTATGGGCAGAGGATCAAAGGGATGAATAAAAAGAACGATAATATCCGCCCAGTTTCGAGCCAACAGACGTAACAGCAGCGCCTGTTCCACCAAATCCACTGATAACTCTGTGAGCGAACAGTACCAGCCGCCAGATTTAGCCACCGCATTTTGCAAACTAACGGATAGCTCACTGTGCTGAGCAGTTGTTATCATACTATGCACCGAATTCTCACAGGTATTCTCGATCCATCTAGCCACAAAAGACGAATGCCCCCCGGTATCATAGCTCTCAGTGAGAACATGGAGAAAACGCATCTTACCAAAATTTTTAGGCTTAGCCTTTAGATAAAACGCCCCACTCACATCAGGAGGCTGCTGATCTATCCGACGAGCAATATCCAATAAAAGACTCTCCAACTCAGAATCAGCATAGACACCGGGATGGCGAATAAAAGCAAAATGAGCCGCAATTTTAGCCCAAACAATAGCCGAAGCCAAATTATCTCTAACAAGAGCAGAACTTGCCCGTTTCACAGTTCTTTTAAACAACCTCTGATTTTCAGCAATCTGCACATTCATACACAAACGAACCCACCCCAACCAACCGGTTGAACCAACCGCCATACACACATACCATCTAAGATAGCAAACGAAAACTCGTTGTTGTTGCTCTATAGTGTGATTTTGTAGGTATCATACACAATGGCGCTTGCTCCAAAGTTCTCTTTACGCTTAATCAACCCTACATTTAGAAGCGTCCCTTGTTTCTCAGTTGAGATTCCAAAGTCAAAATAGCGTTTATCTTCTCTATAGTACTCTTTTATGAGATAATCCTCAATTATGTCTTGTGCACCAATGTTTCTGCCTGCCTTAGAGTTGGCTGCATACTGCATATGAGCAACATTACTACTCTCATACATAACAACCCCCGCAAGCATAACCTCATCTTTGAAAGAGGCAAACAACTTTACATTATCTGGAAACCTCTCAGCTAACAATTTAATTTCCTCAGATGAATGCACCGGCTTAACACCATGACGCTCAATGAGCACTTCCTCCTCAATTTGCATAAATAAGTTAAAATCATCTGATTGGCGTACCGTCAAATTATTTTTTTTAGCTTTGCGCAGATTGTCTTTGCGGCTTGCATCAAACCCTTTTGCATGGGGCAGATAAATAGCCGAGGAAACATTACGCACCGCTAAATACGCACTATAGGTAAATAATGCATAGAGATCTTCCTGAGCGGGGATTGAATGGTAAATATAGGGTGTAGGTTTGTACACAACCTCTGTTATGCCCTGATTATGACAATGTGCGCTTATTGCATCAAAGACTTGAAGCATCAACGGCGTTTTCATATCATAGGCTGAGATTACCCCGCCAAAAGTCAAACCCTCATGACTACAAAGAGTCGAACCCTCAAGACTAGCCGGCAGTAGTGCAACGAGTTTGTTGTTGCTATTATTATAAAACATTAAGGAGTGGTCTGTGAACCGGTGTGAGTGGTACTCCATGTAATCTCTACAAAACAAAAAAACCCCATTCTTAGAAGAACAAACAAACCTATCCCACTCAGTTCTATCCTCAGATCGATACACTAACGCTCTTAGCTCTTGGGTGGATTCTTTAGGGGTTGTCAAATTGTTTGCTCTCCTAAAATGTAGGGTTCAGTGGTTTTTTTCGGCAACGCCCTTGCGGGGTTTCCTGCATAAACTCTGCCCTCCACGGTGTCTTTGATAACTACCGCGCCGGCTCCAATGACACAGTTCCGTCCGACTTTTACTCCATCGGAGGTGCAGCTACTAACTCCTAAAAAACTGTTTTTACCCACACTGCAAAACCCCGAAACTGCCACATTAGTCGCAAAAAAACAGTTATCCTCAACTGTTGTGCGATGTCCAAGGGAGCTTCCAATCCAAATTGTGACATTGGCACCGATTTTTGCACCCCGCTGAATTGCAGTATTTTCCAAAATAAAACAATTCTCACCGATCTCCACTTCACTGCCTATGCAGGCCTTGGGACTTATGTAGCTGGCAAGCCGGTAACCCTTACTTTTGGCGGCTGATACAAGTCGGCTTCTGAGATGATTGAGCTGAGTGTAGGACACAGCAACAAACGCCCAATAAAACTCCGGATTAAAGGTGTCCTCCACATCCTCAAATGGTACAACAGGCAATCCCCGCATCTGCTTCTTTTTTAGATAAGCCCGCTCAACACTAAACCCCGCTACCCTAAACCCCAGACGGCTAAAGTAATCCCAGGCAAGCTCGGCAGTTTCCCCCTCACCGATAATTACCAAATTCTCGTCCTGCTCTATTATCATTATTTGTAATCCACCGCTTAAATTCCTCATACTCCCGCAAATAATCCCCTTCATCATAGACCTGCGAAACCAAAGAAAGCGCAACCGAATTAGATGAAAAATTCTCCAATTCCCGCCATATCCCCGCTGGAATATAGAGCCCATAATGCGGTCGATTAAGAAAAAACGTACGCCTATGCTCACCATCATCTAAGATGACATCAAAACTGCCGCTCAAAGCAATAACAACCTGCTCAAGCTCTTTGTGCGCATGTCCGCCGCGGCTAGCTCCACTGGGCACATCATAGAGATAATAAACACGCTTAATCACAAAAGGAATCTGCCTAGACTCCTCAATAAAAGAGAGATTACCCCGATAATCACTCACCTTGGGAAAATTCACTATATGACAACCATCTAACCTGCCAGGTTTAACAAGCACTAAAAAACCTCCAAACTCCTAAAACAACAAACAGCAACACAAAAATTTCCCACAGGCAAAAAAACTAAAGCCCTATAGTCGTAGTATTAGACATTAAACGATCGATAGTTATTGACGATACACTGTTCTGGTTGTAGCACTAGGTGTTCTAACACTTAGAACTAAAGCTAACGCTTGACAAATATATCAGTGGGGACTAACATGGAAGATGTCATGAGCAAAAATAGTGGTTGTACTCCTAGAGGAGCCAAATAGATATGAATGCAAAAGTGGTGGCAGTGATAATTCTGTTCTGTATAGCGGTTGCGGGCTGTGTGGTATGCATATCACTTATGGGCCGTAGCAATGAGCCTAATTCTGACACAGAACCAACCTCTGCCTCAAAAGCTGTAATTTTAGAAGTAAAAGAAAACTCGGTTTCCAATACCGGACTCACACTAACAATAAAAAATATGGGTATGACTGAATATCTATATGGTTCTCCATATGTTATTGAACAACAAGTCGATGGTGAGTGGCGTCAACCACCATATATCATTGAAAATATTGCCTGGACTATGATCGGTTATATTTTAGAGGGAAACAGCACACAGGAAAAAGAAGTAGATTGGACAGTGGTCTATGGAGAGTTAAGCCCTGGGAATTATCGCATTACCAAAGATTTTAGCTATATGCAATCCTCTGGTGATTATGTTGACTACATTGCATCTGTCGATTTTACCGTTGATTGGCCTCTTCGTGGTTATGGACCCTAAATGGAATCTCGGGGAACGATACCCCAATTTCTCTTGATGTTGGCCCCTGAGGGCAGATTGGATGCTTCCCGCGGCTCTTTTGTTTGGTGAGTTAAGGGATATCAAATGTCCTGTCTCATAATTGACTTCTGTTAATTGCCAACCCAACTTTTAGAGTGTAACCATTTTGTATGGTCACAGAAAATGGTAAAATAACCTTTGGTTTCTGTTCATTTACTTGGTTGTATTGTGTGTAGTTTATATTCATAATTTGCTGTTGCAGACGTAAACATGTTCGTGCCAAGTTTTGAGGGTAAAAGATATAACGCCACTGGCAGGTGGATTTTCACGATTTTTTCTTTGAGTTCTTGGGGAGAAATCTTGGCTTTGCTCCATCGGGTATTTCTGTTCTGCCACAGAAACCTCAAATTCCCAAGCATCCAGGTAAATCCGTTGATATTAGCATAAACCACTGCTAAACGTTTACTCTTTAGCGCATATATTGTACTTATCAACGTATCCATAACATTGACAAAAATCGCTTTCATGAGTTCATATGGTTGATAGTATACATCAAAGAGCAGACAAATTTTGGCTCTAAGCAGATTAAAAGTAGTTTTCTCCAAAGTCCATGCACTGGTAGCACCTAGGATATGGCGGACCTGCGAATCGGTAATGGTGACGACTCGTTTGCCTGATAGCCAGGTCTTAACTGAGAGCAGAGTATCATCATAGAAAAACGGGATCTTGGATTCAAATAACCCATATTTCTCAATTAGTGAGCGTCGGGTAATCATGCTGGCCCCTGAGGCAACCGAGACCTCAAAACACGGCTTGAGTTTTACTTGGTTGCTTTGGTTTTGTGCTATGGGATGTTTGCGTACCAGATAATCACTAAAAATCCAACCGCCAATCTGAATTTGGTCACTGTCCATCATTAAAATTTTGGAGAGTGTTCACCTAAAGATAAGTAATGCGGTTTTTTGAAATGCTGTAAAGATGTCTTCAGTGGTTAATGCGTGCCAAAGTTTAAGCGTTAAATCCACCATCGCGGTCTTCTTTGAAACA
>WRCX01000070.1 GCA_009783705.1 Candidatus Bathycorpusculum hydrogenotrophicum
AAGAATAATTACGCCATAGTTACACCATATGCAACGATTCCTCATCTGACACGTAATGCCTTCAAAAGCTAAAAGCTCGGTAAAATAGCCTAACCTATGGCGTAAAAATGGAGAGTTCCGGTTTTTTAAAAAAAAGGGAGATTTTTCAATCTCTATGGATGATGTTTTCTTAGCACTAAGACTACCAGTGCAATGCATATTATGATTGCAACAAAGAGACCTGCAAATGCTGGCAGGAAGTATAGATCAGCTATACCTGTCTCAGGTGTTGGTTGTGGTGTTGTTGCTGTTGGGGGCTGATCTACTGCAAAGCTTGTTTCTGCATGTGATGGCCAATATCCGTTTGTGCCTGCAAATGTTGCAATAACTGCGTATTTACCTGGAATGTCGGGTGTCCACTGGAAACTGTACGCACCATTTTCGCCTGTTTGGGTAGTGCCGATTGTTCGATAATTATTGTTCTCATCGATTACACTGATAGTTACATCAACGCCTGCAAAGTTTTTCGGTAGCGGTTTTTGCTGATAGATGTAGCCCATCCACTCACTCATACTTGCATCGGATGCTACTGGAACACCATTGGGGAAGCGAACCGCTTGTTCGTTTTGTTTGGTGCCTGCTGAAATGTCGGTAACAGTACCCCTTATGACTAAACCTGATCCTAATGCAATGTTGACCATTGGTGCATCAACAGTAGTTGCACTAGGCCCGCGTCCCACACTATATACTTGGTTATCATAGCTGTTGGGAAATACTGCAAAGCCATCTGCAATTGCAAAACTCTGAGACGTAAAGGTATTGACATATGACGATAGAGTCCAGATTTCTTTTCCATTAGTTGCATTAATTGCTCTTGTTTGCGCGCCTTTGTAGATAGGAGTCTGCACTGTATGCTCAGTTGTATAGATATAGACTGTGTCGTCGCCAACTGCACCTATGACTCCTGGATAGGAACCTTGTCCCACTTCGAAGCCTGCATTTGTACTGTTGCCTACTCCACCATTACCATAGGTCCAAAGCAACGTACCATTTTTGGAGTCATAGCAATAGAGTACTCCGCTGTAGCCAATGCTGTAGATTTTGCCATATGCTCCTTGAGCACCGATGTTTGCTGTACCTGCGTTACCATAATAGTCCAGAGCGGCTTGCGAAGCGGTTGGACCCCATAGCTTTTCACCTGTATTCATGCTGTATCCAACAAATTGTCTGGTTTCCTTATGTGCTTCAACAAATACTCGATTAGTTGATTCTACGGGTCCTTGATTGACTGTAACGTTGCCAGCGGGAGGATTATAGGTCTTTTTCCATAAAAGATTACCAACTGTATCTTGTTTAAGACTGAGAGCGAAGTACGTATATGGCGCTTGTGAGGAATATGTGGGTAATGATCCACTTCTAAAGATAATTATGTCATCTCTAAGTGCCACAACTGATGCTACGGTTCCAGAAATTTGGTTGTTTAGTTGGGCTACTGAGACGTTCCAGTCATAGCGGTTTGTTGCACCTGTGGATATGCTTGCGTCAATAGTTCCTACTGCGGTTGGTACCCATTGTACGGCTGATCCCGCTGGAAAGTCTGTTGAAAACCCGTTTCCAGTCCATAATTTCGATGAGTTCCATTGAGCTAGGTACCAATTTGGATTCGCGGCAGTTCCCAAGTTTGTCAATACTAGTCTGAGTTGTTCACCTTGTGGTCCAGCAACTATTGTTCCTGAGGGGATGTTTGTGACGTTAAATAACCAATTACCTGTATCTGCGTCGTATGCTTGCCATCTACTAGATGCGTCGCTTGCAAAGAGAATTGGTGGATAAACGCCGTATTGTTGTGGGTTGCGTAAGTCATAGAGGTAGGCAAAGGATATTGCGGGTACATCAGATCTTGACCAGATAACCTCACCGGTTCTTATATCTACACATTTTGTTGGTCCTATGGGACTCAATGAGCTGGCAAAACTATCTTTAGAGTTTATGGATAGAGGTTCGGTGTAGTAGAGTTTTCCATTTACGACTATTGGATTGGAGAGTCTTTGGATGTATGCTGAGCCATCAAAGAATGATTCGCCTTCAACTTCATAGTTGTTTCCACCAACAATACCCCCGCTTTGGAATGGTTTAGTCCACATTATATGCGACGTTTGTGGGCCTATCGCATCACCGGGATATCTTTGGAAATTGGTGGTTGAAACACCGCTAAGAGTGCCCGATCCAACCCAAGCACCAATGGCTGAGCCCATACCTAACCAATTTGATGATATTGTCCACCAAAAAGGGTTTTCGCCATAGATGGGTCGTGTCCAGTATTCAGTTGGAAGGGGATAACTACCAACCATACCTGGTATTGGTTCTTGTTGAACGACAAGTGTGGTTCGTGCAGAGCTTGGATTATAGGTGTCATTGACAAAGGCAGAATTGGGATTGTATTGGCCGGAGTATTGGTTTACTGCTTGTCCAGGGAAAGTGAATATGAACGTGTACTCGCCTGTTTCTTGTGGGGTATATTGGTAACCTTGTGCTGATGTTGAATCGTTAATTATGTCAAAAATTTTTGTTTCAGTTGTATTGTCTGGTTTTATGATGGTTAGATTGTAGTTGTGAAACCGGTAATTGTTTACAAGCGCTGCGCCATCAAACAGTTTGTCTAGAAACATAAGGACGTTAACTGTTTGTCCGACGCCTATGGGGTTGGGTGAGACGTGGATGTAGGCAAACGTTGGGATTTCCCAGGCAGGTGTATGCGACTGAGCTGGTAAAGCAAACATTGGGATAGCAAGAACTAACAGTAGTATAGTTGTTATCAACCCAATTTTTATTTTCTTAAACTTTGTTTCTGTTGCCATATTTCTTATTTCCTTTATTATAATATAGAATTGGGTATGAGTGAACGATTTTTAAATTTTTTCTAAATATGGGGTTCCAAATGTGTGCTAAACAGTAAATCTGGCCTAACTGCACTAGACAATGTCCATTTCACAACTGATAGTTGCTTCCCGATTTTACACAACACAAAACACTTCCCAAGAGTGTTGTCTATCATATCAGGGTCAAATATTGGCGTGTAAAATATCAACAGTACTACCGATGGAGATTCCAATTTAGACGGTTTGAAAGTTGCGCAGTCTCTTTTTAGCCATTTGTAAGGCTATGCTATAAATTTATGGTCATTTAGCGTGAAGAGTTGAGTGATTCTGGCCATATTTTCCGAAATTACCTATTTTTCTTGTGCAAAACTATTAATACGGCCGTAAAAATTTTTATCGAAGGGAAATTAATATGGCACAACAAAAAATTATTATAATCGGTGCGGCTGGACGAGATTTTCATAATTTTAACACCTTTTTTCGGAATAATTCTGATTATAAGGTAGTCGCGTTTACTGCCGCGCAAATCCCAGACATAGCAAATCGTAAATATCCTGCAGAACTCGCTGGTAGTCTCTACCCTGAAGGTATCCCTATCTATGCTCAAGAAGACCTTCAGAGACTTATCAAAGATCTTGATGCTGATGAATGCGTATTTTCATACAGTGATGTTCCCTACTCTGTGGTCATGAGTATCGGCGCTCAAGTTAATGCTGCAGGTGCAGATTTTTCTATGATGGGTCCTAAACATACCATGATTAAAAGTACCAAACCTGTCATCGCAGTAGGTGCAGTTCGCACAGGTTGTGGCAAAAGCCAAACTTCCAGACGCATAACCGAGGTACTGATGGCCCATGGCTTAAAAGTAATCGCTGTTCGCCACCCCATGCCGTATGGTGATTTGGTTGCACAAAAAGTACAGCGCTTTGCTAGCATTGCGGATCTAAAAAAACACAACTGCACCATCGAAGAGATGGAAGAATACGAACCCCACATCTCCCGAGGCAATGTGATTTATGCAGGTGTGGATTATGAGGCAATTTTACGAGCCGCAGAAAACGACCCAAATGGCTGTGATGTTATTCTCTGGGATGGCGGCAACAACGACTTTCCCTTCTTCCGCCCTGACCTGATGGTCGCAGTAGTCGACCCCCTCCGGCCCGGACATGAACTGTCCTACTATCCCGGCGAAGTGACTCTGCGCTTAGCTGATGTCGTAGTGATTAACAAAATTGATAGTGCTGATTTTGATAGTATACTCTCCGTTCGAAGCAATATTGAGCGTGTGAACCCCAAAGCCACCGTAGTCGATGCTGCATCCACCATAAGTGTCGATAAACCTGAAGTTATCAAAGGTAAACGAGTGCTTGTGATCGAAGACGGCCCAACTCTAACCCATGGTGAGATGAAAATCGGTGCAGGTATTGTAGCCGCTCGCCGCTTTGGTGCCGCTGAAATCATCGATCCCCGACCATATGCAGTGGGCAGACTAGCTGAAACCTATCGCATCTACCCCAACATCGGCAAATTACTCCCTGCTATGGGCTATGGCGAACAACAAATGAATGACCTAGCAGCTACCATCGAGCGAACCGAATGCGACTCCGTAGTCATTGCCACACCAATCGACTTGGCAAGAATCATCAAAATCAACAAACCCAACACACGCGTAACATACAACCTCCAAGAAATCGGCAACCCAAACATGGAAGACGTCTTAGCCAACTTTATAAAAAAAATCAAAGGCTAAACTCAACCACACTTCACAAGACCGGTACAAACATACCGGTTTATGTGACCTGTGAACCAACTTTTCCTTCCAAATAATCTGATTTGCCCGGTGCTATACAACTCTTTTTTGATTCTGTATCAAGTGTACCAACCGATGTTGACCAAAAGCAGTTTTAGGTTTTATCATCACAACTATCTCTGATAGGGTGTATACTTGATGTGTTTTTTGTATCTCTGCAAGATTACCGCTGTTTATGAGGTGTTAATTGAATAAACAAGTGCTATGGATGTTGCTTCAACAATTATTATTGAAAGTAGCCTCCATAGATGCGGTGGATTTGAACTGATGGTTAAAGCCTAGACCTAGTTGCATGCACAAATTTACACAAATTAATCGAAACATATAAAGTGCAAGATGGGCCTTCCCCCGCGGAAGTCAAAAGAGCACTCGATGCAAGAGACTCAAAGCATGCGCTGAAACCAAAGCCATCGAAAACTCAAAGACGCTTAGCAGCCGTTGAGATCACGCTAAACAGTGCCATCATGGGCTGCTCTCTTTACTCTCAATAAACCGTAAGACTTAAAAATTTAAACTGAATGGTGAAATAGGGCTTTGGTTCCTCAATATAGTACGCTCAACAACAATATAAAAAATAAAAAAGCGGTTCTGCTTCTCGAAGACGGTACGTTATTCACCGGGAAAGGATTTGGTTCAACAACAAAAGCCTCAGGCGAAGTGGTTTTCTCTACCCAGATGGTAGGGTACCCTGAAGCTTTAACGGATCCGTCCTATAAGGGGCAAATCTTAACTTTTACATATCCCATGGTCGGCAACTATGGTGTTCCTGACAAAAAAATCGATATGGGATTGCCACTCTATTTCGAATCTGATCGCATTCAAACCCAAGGTGTGGTCATTCATGAACTCTGCCAAGAACCCTTCCACTGGGCATCCACCCGCACCCTTGATAAATGGCTCGCAGACGAGGGTGTACCGGGTATCTATGGCATAGATACAAGACGCCTCACCAAAAAACTACGCAACCACGGGGTAATGCTGGGTATTGTACAGGTGTTTGAACCAGGCGAAGAACCTGACCTAGACAACTTTAAAATAAACAACCAAAACATAACTGACCCCAACCTAACAAACCTCGTCAAAGAGGTTTCAGTCAAAGAACCCATTACCTACTCTGTTGAGGGTACAAAAACCGTGGTACTTATCGACTGTGGAGTCAAATACAGCATCATAAGATGTCTACTCAACCGCGGCATAACCGTAGTACGTGTTCCCTATGATACCCCAGCAGAACAAATCTTAAGCTACAACCCTGATGGCGTATTCATAAGCAACGGTCCAGGCGACCCCAAAAAATGCACCCAAACCATCAAAACAGTTGAAGAACTCAGCGAAAAAACTCCCATTATGGGTATCTGTCTTGGTGCACAAATCCTAGGCTTGGCTCTAGGTGCTGATACCTACAAACTCAAATTCGGCCACCGTGCCCAAAACCAACCTGTACGCGACCAAACCAACAGTCGATGCTACATCACCACCCAAAACCACGGCTATGCCATAAACCCCGGCTCACTCAAAAACACACCCCTCGAACCCTGGTTTATCAACCCAAACGACAAAACCATCGAGGGCATATGCCACAAAACCAAACCCGTATCTGCAGTACAGTGGCACCCCGAAGCCTCACCAGGTCCCTATGAAACTGAATTTTTATTTGATAAATTCGCAAAAACTCTGGAGAAACCCTAAATGCCAAAGTTCGACTGGATAAAAAAAGTTATGGTCCTAGGTAGCGGCGCTATCAAAATCGGCGAAGCCGCAGAATTCGATTACAGCGGTAGCCAATGCATAAAAGCCCTGCAAGAAGAAGGTATCCAAACTGTCCTCATAAATCCCAACATTGCCACCATCCAAACCGACCCCCGCCTAAGTGGCAATGTCTATCTCCTCCCCGTCACACCCCACTACGTCGAAAAAGTCATTGCAAAAGAACGCCCAGACGGCATCCTCCTAGGCTTTGGCGGCCAAACCGCCCTTAACTGTGGCTTAGAACTTGAAAAAAGCGGCATTCTCCAAAAATACAACGTCAAAGTCTTAGGCACACCTGTCAAAGCAATCGAAGACACCGGCGACCGCGAAAGATTCCGCCAAGCCATGCAAAAAGCCGGCGTACCCTACCTCAAAAGCCAAGCCGCCACCAGTGTCAAACAGGCTCTAGATATAGCCGATGAAATCGGTTACCCTGTTATGATCCGCGTCGCATACACCCTGGGCGGCAAAGGCGCAGGCGTTGCCCATAACCAAAAAGAACTCAAAGAAATTGCCACCATAGGCATCGCACAAAGTCGCATAAACCAAGTTCTCATAGAAGAATACGTTGGCCACTGGAAAGAAGTCGAATACGAAGTCATGCGTGACTATGCCGACAACTGTCTAACCGTTTGCAACATGGAAAACTTTGACCCCATGGGCATCCACACCGGCGACAGCATCGTTGTATCACCCTCCCAAACCATGACTAATCGAGAATACCACACCATCCGATCCATATCCATAACAGCTATTCGCGCCCTAGGCATCGTGGGCGAATGCAACATACAATGGGCCCTAAACACCAAATCCGAAGAATGCCGCGTCATAGAAGTCAACAGCCGCATGTCTCGTAGCAGCGCCCTTGCCAGCAAAGTTACCGGTTATCCACTCGCATACATAGCCACCAAACTCACCATAGGCTACAACCTCTCCGAATTAATCAACAAAGTCACTGAAGTCACAACCGCCTGCTTCGAACCAGCCCTTGACTACATCACCATCAAAATCCCAAGATGGGACCTCCAAAAATTCAAAAACGCCGACCGCTATGTCGGACCACAAATGCGTAGCGTCGGCGAAGTCATGGCCATCGGCAGATGCTTTGAAGAAGCCCTCCAAAAAGCCGTCCGCATGCTAGACACCGGAAAAATCGGGTTAGTCTGCAACCCCGAAGACGAAGAGACCGAAACAGAAGCCCACCTGCGCAACGAAGTCGCCAACCCAACCGATGAGCGTCTCTACAAACTAGTTAAAGCCCTAAAAATCGGCATACCCGTCATGGAGATCTATCGCATAAGCGGTATAGATCCCTTCTTTATTCACAAAATCCAAAACATCATCAATATGGAAACCCAACTCAAAAACCTCAACCTAAACGAAACACATGCCACAGAAATCATCCGCGAAGCCAAACGCATCGGCTTTAGCGACCAACAGATCGCAATATGCCAAAAAACTGACGAAACAACCATCCGCACTTATCGTAAAAATGCCGGCATCACCCCAGTTGTAAAACAGATCGATACCCTAGCTGCAGAGTGGCCAGCCAAAACTAACTATCTCTACCTCACCTACGGCGGAGATCAAGATGACATAGAATTCACCCAAACCCCAAAGAAGGTTATAGTTTTAGGTGCTGGAGTCTTTCGCATCGGAAGTAGCGTCGAATTTGACTGGTGCGGAGTAAACACCGTTTGGGCCCTCAAAAAGAATGGCATCCAAGAAGCTATCATGGTCAACTATAACCCCGAAACCGTCAGCACTGACTACGACGTATCAGACAAACTCTACTTTGAAGAACTCACAACTGAACGCATCCTTGACATCTACGAAAAAGAAAACCCTCTAGGCATCATCACAAGTGTCGGTGGACAAATTCCCAATAACCTCTCTCTGCCTCTTTCAGAAGCAGGCGTTAAACTACTTGGGACCTCAGCACAAGACGTTGACGTAGCTGAGGATCGAAGTAAATTCAGTGCTTTGCTTGATCAACTCGGTATCCACCAGCCCAGCTGGAGTAAGCTCCAAAGCATCCAGGAAGCCAAACAATTCGCAACAAAAATCGGTTATCCAGTATTGGTACGCCCAAGCTATGTGCTATCCGGCTCAGCTATGCGTGTTGCCCACAACGAAGAGTCCCTGGAGAACTTTCTTAAATTAGCCGCCAAAGTATCCCGTGACCACCCCGTGGTCATTAGCAAATTTATCAACCGCGCTAAAGAAGTCGAAGTTGACGGCGTCTCAGACGGCGAAAATGTTTTCATCGGCGCCATCATGGAACACGTCGAAAACGCCGGTGTACACAGCGGCGATGCAACCATGACTATACCCCCCCAAGCACTAAAACCTGAAGTACAAAAAGACATCGAAGACGCAACCATACGCATCGTTAAAGCACTTAACATCCATGGACCCTACAACATCCAATACCTAGTCAAAGACGATGTTGTTAACGTCATCGAATGCAACCTTCGAGCCAGTCGTTCCATGCCATTTGTAAGCAAAACTCGTGGCATAAACCTTATCGAACTTGCTACCATGGCCATGTTGGGCAAAAAAATTAACCTCAAACTCTCCCCTATGCAAACCGCACCTCACGTAGGCGTTAAAGTGCCACAGTTTAGTTTTATGCGTCTCAGTGGTGCTGACCCAGTATTGGGCGTTGAAATGCTAAGCACCGGCGAAGTGGCATGTATAGGCGAAAACTTTTCCGATGCTTTCTTTAAGGCCCTTCAATCCGCCGAGTTTATGGTTCCCCCCAAAGGTGGATCTGTACTTATCAGCGTAGGTGGTGATGAAGAACGCAAAACACGCGTAGTTCCCATCGCAAAATCTCTTCTTGACATGGGCTTCAGAATTTATGCAACCGCTAACACCGCCAAAGTTCTCAACAAAAATGATGTAACCACTACAGTGTTGCACAAAGTTAGAGACCCCGAAGTTACCCCAAACATTCTCGATTATCTCCAAGAACGTAAAATCGATCTAGTCATAAACGTACCAATTGCAAACCACTGCTCAAATCTAACCGACATCATAACCGATGGTTACACTATCCGCCGTCAAGCAGTAGAATTCAACGTCCCCGTTATTACAAATCTACAACTAGCAGAAGCACTGGTTAAAGTACTTAAGCAAAAAGACAATAACGACGACAGCATCATCAGTCTCAACGAATATATGGATAAACTACCATGGAAACAATGGTAACCATATAGTGCCTTCGTTGTTCTCCAAAAGATATGTGGTGTAGTAATACACCGTTATATTTTTCTTTTAACTTAAAATCCTTTTTCCAGAAAGAATTAAGAGAGAAGTAGAATTGCTTTGGCTAAATCGCCATCGGCTTCTTTGAGTGCTTCCCGTGCTTTGTCAAGACTCTTGCCGGTTTGATCCGCTACGAGTTGCACATCTTCCTCGCTAAACATGGGTTTGGTCGGTGCTGTTGTGCCTCGAGCTGAGGGCGCCTGCTCACTAACTTGACCGCCGATAACCTGATACATTTTTTGACCCTGAACCTGAAGAATCGCAACTTCTGGCTCATCGATAACTATATCCTTGTCGGCTGTTCGGATGATAACCTGCTCCACATCAGACACGCTGTCCATATTCATGCCCATGCGTTGCATCATGCGTTTCTGCTCTCGAGGATTTATACGTTTATGCATAACTATTCCCTTACCACAAATATCTACGCTAGAACTTGATAAATTTAACTAGAGTATCGTGGCTTTTTTCTGTTCAAGGCGGTTGAGTGATGTTCAAAACTATGTATTCGTATCAACAGTATAGTGCTTTGACCGCATTATAAGTTAGGATATAGATGTTTTAGTTTACCTCTTGCTTGTTTTGTGGTAAAATGCCAATCTATCTGCTTACCCGAACCATTTCGATCTGCCGCCCAAACCGAC
>WRCX01000071.1 GCA_009783705.1 Candidatus Bathycorpusculum hydrogenotrophicum
AAAAAGTGCAAAAAAGTCACCATTGACTTACCTAAACAAGATTTACAAACAGCCAACCAAACCGAAAATCCATAAAACTACATAAACACACATATCCTTACTCAATACCTAAGCTATTGGGAGTTTTGGGACATGAGTTTGGGCACCTTAGGGGTCGAGACCCGCTCATACTCTACGGATTAGTTTCTGCCGAGTTTCTCTTCCGCTTCTATGTACTGCTACCCCTGTTCCCACTAATTTTTACATCGCTTTTATTTTTCGCATACTTTTGGATAATTATGGTCGTGATTTTCTTCATAGCCAAATTCTTCGAAGCCCGAGCAGACTTAATCTCGGCCATGGTAGTAGGTAACCCCAAAATTCTAGCCGAATCCCTTGAAAAAATCGGATTCCAAAGACTACTCTATGAGAGAACCCCCTCCTATCGTATTCAAGAATGGATAGGAATGGATCCGCATCCGCCCATCTATTTCCGAGTAGACCGCCTTGCAAATCTCTCACCCGAAACAATCCGCTACCCCCTAATTCAATCAATCAAAGATGTAACCCGCGGATTCATTGCAACCTTTAAAAGCTAAAAAGGCTAAACTGACACATCAACATTTTTTTATTAATATCTTGAACTCACCATCAGTTTTTTGTGCTTGAACAACTTGGTGCCCTTGATTTTTTACCCACCGCTGCACATTATCAAACTCGAGTTCACCCTCACCTGTAACTTCAAGCAACTGATCAGAAATCATACTATCGAGCTTACGCTTAGTAAAAGCAACCGGAAGAGGACACATCTTACCCCTCACATCAAGCTTTTCAACACTCAACCAATTCACAAGCACTAAAAGGGTATAACTTTGTCACTATTAACCGTCCACTCAACCAAATCATGCACTGTCGCCAGCTTTACACCCTCAATCAGTTCAGTCTCAGATAAGCCGCGCGCTTCTGCACAAACCACACAAGCCTTAACTTCAATACCGCCTTTGAGAAGATCTTGGAGCATCTGCCCATAGTTAACTAAACCCTGAGCAGGTTTTTGCCCTTTCTTGGCAAGATAAACACCATTTTCAAAAAGCCAAATACGGACGCTATGGCCTTCTAAATCGCAGGTAGTGGCAAATCTAAGCGCCGTTAGAGCACGATCTTTGCTATAGGGAGCTTCATAAAGTATAAGCGTAAACGATGCCACACTATTCACCAGATTCTAATGAGGGTATTAGAAAATCAACTATAAAGACGTTATAGTTTAGAAACCAAGCGAGTAACTATTGAACAGATACACTGCCAGTTTACCGACACAACTACAGGCAGGCACGTGAAATAAACAGACTGAGCAGTTAGGGTACGACTACACGGGTGCAGACGGAACAGGAGAGGAGGGTTCTTGGGGTGTTTTGCGTGAGAATATCAGGCTTGTTGATTTGACGATTTGAGGTACGCCTATGAGGTCTTGGAATATTAGCATTAAACGGGCGATGATTGCAAATACAGCCGCTATTTCTAAGGGAACACCAAGCAAACCAAGTATGCCGATAATTCCGAATTCCTGCACACCAATTCCAGCTGGAAGGATTGGAATAAACGCCAAAGCGGTTACTAAGGGGTGAATTAAGAAGAAAGCTATCGGAGATACAGTTGTAATGCCTAGAGCTAAGCCTAAGAAGTACCATTCAAACCCTTTGAGTACCCAGCATACCATCGTTAGCGCAAAGATTTCTGGTATGGCACGTTGTGTGCTGTGTGCGCTTTCTTTGTATTCTTCTAGTTTGCCCATTAAGCCACCAGCGAATCTTTTTATGAATCGCCAGTTTGCGATGCGGTCAAATATTGCAATAGCTCGCTTTGACCATGTAAATGCAGCCAACACAATTGCTCCCAGAAACATCAAGCCTATACCCAACCCGGCTATAATGATGCCGATGTTTACCCCCGCTATGTCTTGTGGAAACATTTCAGTCCATGTTGCCGTTGGAACTGTGTACATTAGAAAAGTCACTGCACCTATACCGCCAGCCACTTTGACAAGGAACTCGATGGTTTGGATGCCTAGAATGCTTGAGAGCCCTTTTGAGGCGGGGACATTTTGGTCTCTGAGGTAAACAGGGGTCAGGATGTAACCTGCGCGTCCGGGGGTGAAGTCACTTGTGAGCATTCCTGCGTACTGTGCAAGAAGACTTTTTCCAAAGGTGGTTTTTACACCGTCTTTGGCTAGGACGCGTCTTAGCCGTATTGTAAAGAATACATTGATTCCAAAGTACATTAAAAATGCCAAAAGAAAGTAGGATACATTCATTTCAAGAATGGTGATAAAGAGGAAATCTATGCCGCGTATGATTGTGGGTTCATCAGGTTTAAAATCTGTTGGAACGGTTGTGCCAATATACCAAAGCAAAACCGCCACAATCGCAACTATAGCAACTACTTGAAGCGTTATTTTTAGAATCCGTTTAGTAGAAGACCTAGTTTTTTGAGAGGGCACATCTGAGTTGGACATTTAAGTTAGAAGTCGTTTTGAGAGTTAAATGGATTGCGGAGAGAGTAACCGTAAGATATTGACTTTGATTTAAGCGCATTAATATGATGGTGAAAGCAGGAAGGCAACAGGGTGTCAGTATTTCATTATAACCCATAGCAAATATCAGTAAATCCGGAATTGGGTATAAATAAGCTAGTTATTTTGGCGCTTTTGATGCTGATTTTAAAAATAGATGATACCGCATAAGAAATGCGGTTATTCGTGTTGTTTTTTTTCTGGGAAGTCTTTGCATTTGTAGATGCGGAGTTGTCGTTGGGGTTCGAGGCGGCATCGTTTGCGGGCGTTTCTGCGCCTTAGCAGGGGTGCCAGTTGAAAAAAAGGGCACCTTGAGCAGAGAGTACTCATTTTGCTGTCTCCTATCGGGTCATCATTTTTCGGAAGACTGGAAGTGCTATGGCTATCATGACTACGCCAAATCCTGTGAGGATTAAGAGTTCAGTGGATATTTGAGATACACCGGCGCCTAGGACCATGACTTTGCGTAGTGCATCGGCAGCGTATGTCAGCGGTAGGAAGTGGCTGATGGCTTGCATGAATCCGGGCATTTGTTGTATGGGGAAGAATACTCCGCTAAGGAACATCATTGGGAACATTAGGGTCATCATGAGCATTTGTGCGGTTTCTTGATCTTTGGTGAATGAGGTTATGACTATGCCTAAACCAACGAAGCTAAATACGCCCAGTAACAGCAAGGCAAACACTAGGAGTATGTTACCTTGTATGGCGACTCCAAATATGCCAATTGCTAGTGCCAGTATAATGGCGCCCTGTATTAGGCCTCGCAGGGTCTGTGCTAGGGTTTTTCCCAGCAGGATAGAGAGTCGGTTAACAGGTGCGACCATCATGCCGTCCATGGTGCCGAGTTCTTTTTCATGGGAAATTGCGACTGGTAAGCCGGTCATGACGCTCATCATAACGGTCATAGCCATAAGGCCTGGTGCGATGAAGTCAAAGTAGCTCGGATTGCCTGGAACTACTCCCTGAGATTGCACTGTTAGGGGTTTTACGACTGCTAGGGCTGTGGTTTGGTTTAGGGTGGGGTTCATCAGGAGTACGTTTTGTTGGGCCATTGCGGTGGACATGCCGTCAAATACGCCTGAGAGAACAGCGTTGATGGTGGCTGATATTTGTGGGTTTGATTGGTCTGTTACGATGATTATGGTTCCCTGCTCGCCGCTTAGGATGGATTGGCTAAAGTTACTGGGGATTACAATGCCTCCGCTGAGTTCTCCTCGTTGGACCAAGTCGGTGACTTCTTCTAAGCTTGAAGCAGTAGTTAGGGTCATCATGCCTGTTTGATCGTTTATGCTCTGCAGGGTGGTGAAGAAGGTTTGGCTTGGCAGATATGAGCCGTTAAAGCCGGCGTCTTCGTTAACCATGGCGATGGGCATGTTGTTTAGGCTTGCGCCGCCGGAGGGATAGATGAAGCCGACCATAACCATCATGAACAGGGGCATCACAATGAGTAGTACTAGGCCCATTCGGTTACGGAATAGTTCCATGAGGTCTTTCCAGGCGATGCGAAGGCTGTGTTTTATGATTGTTTGTGCGGTCATGTTATCTCACCCGTGCTTGTGGTGCACCAAATCGCCGACGTTCTGTTGAAATTTTTTCTGCTACGGTGTCGCGGACGTCGTGTCCGGTTATGTGGAGGAACACGTCTTCGAGGGTTGGTTGTAGGTTAGACATGGAGGTTATTTTGCCGCCGCGTTTGCGTACGAGATCTACTATTGTGTCAAAGGCGTCTTCGCCATGGACGATAATGCGTAGTTGGGCAGCTGTTTCTTGTGTAACTGCGTCTATGCAGTCTAGGGCTTTTATGGCGCTTAGTATATCGGGGGTTAGGTTGGCTATTTCAAGGTTTATTATCATGGTGTCTGCTCCAGAGATGATTTTTTTGAGGTTTGTGGATGTGTCTAGGGCGATGATTTTTCCATGGTCAACAATGGCTATGCGGTCGCAAAGCAGATCTGCATCAACCATCATGTGTGTGGTTAGAACTACGGTTGTGCCCTGTTCTTGGTTGAGTTTTTTTATGAATTCGCGGATTTCAACAGAGGATTGAGGATCCAAACCTAGGGTAGGCTCATCTAGGTAGAGTACTTGGGGCATGTTTAGAAGCGCGCGGATTACGTTCATTCGTTGGCGCATGCCTGTTGAGAAGGTGCCGACTTGAGCGTTTTTAAATTTAGTTAATTTGACAAGTTCGAGCAGTTCGTCGATGCGTTTGTTTAGTGTGTCTTTGGGTATGTTGAAGAGATTGCCAAAGAAGTAGAGGTTTTCTTTGGCGGTTAGGCGGTTGTAGATTATCATTTTTTCGCTGACTATGCCTATGAGTTTGCGGACCTGCATGTCATTTTTTACGGTATCATAACCGCCGATGGTTGCGGTTCCCTTGGTGGGTTGTGATAGTGTACTTAACATGCGAAGAGTTGTGCTTTTTCCTGCGCCGTTTGGGCCCAGAAGACCAAAGATTTCACCCTTTTTTACACTAAAGGATATGTCATCTACTGCAGTAAATTTTCCAAATGTCTTTGTCAAATTCTTAACTTCAATTATGTTGCCATTATCCATGGGATTACCCCCTTTTGAATATTATCGACAGCAATATATTGTGGCAAAATATAAAAGTTGCCTACCAATACTATATAAACCGAACCGAAGTTGAAACCCGAACCCCAAAACGAAGACACACAAAACTGGATCAAAGTAGCCCAAACAGGCTACATACGCATGGGCATTATCATACTCCTTAACAAAAAACCCAGCCACGGCTACGAAATCATGAAAGAAATCGAAAACCGCACCAAAGGCTTCTGGGCACCCACCCCAGGAGGCGTCTACCCCATCCTGCGCGACCTCGAAAAAAGCGGATACATCAAAGGAGACTGGCACACACAAAAAAACCGACAACTCAAAATCTACAAAATAACCCCCTCAGGCGAAATCATCCTCAAACAAGCCATCATAAAACAATCCGAAATCTTTACCAACATGAGCAACCTCTTCACCGAATTCGCACGCGACGTTCTAAACATTGAAACAGCTACACCCCCACCCAACATACCCTCACCACTAAATGCCTTTCTCGATGACAGAAACAAAAACAACGAAACCCTCCAAACCCTAGAAACCCAAAGAAAACATTTCACAAAATCAATCATAACAATGCGACAAAGATTAAACGAAGTAAACCAAAAAATAGCAGAAATAAAAAAACAACAAACATCAGAAACCGAAGAACCATCCCCAACTTAACACAACAAACACCAATTCACCATGGTCAAGAACAAACGGACACAGCAACAATCAAACAAGCGCAAATAACACCTCCACCAACAACTACCATAACTGGCATATCCGATTAATTGGTCATTCACCATATTAACGTTGGTAAGAGATTGAATACAAAATAAAACATCACTGCAAACTGTTTTTTCCGAAACATTAAATTCTATAGAGTCCACTAAAGTATATGGCAGAGGCGAAGCGGGTATATGCAACAATTTTCCGCGGCGCATCCAGCAAACTCAACTATGGAACTTTTGACAAATAAAACGCAGTGCCAGATCAATACGAAATACCCCCTTGTAGAGTATACAGATTCTGCGCTTTAGCCACAAAATAGGTTCAGAGGAAAGCAAATGGTAATTGATAGTATAAACTGGATGGCGGGTGGACCGCAGGGAAGCGGGGTTGATACAGCATCCGCCATATTTGGCAAAGCCTGTGGATATGGAGGCAACTATGTTTTTGGCAGACGAGAATACCACTCCAACATCAAAACAATGCATAGCTACTTTCATCAACGGCTCAGTAAACAGCCCATAGAGGCAAATATTGCAGATGTGGATTTACTGGCAGCCTTTGATGCTGAAACTGTGGTGCGTCATGTTAGTGAAATCGTGAATGAAGGCGGCTTAATCGTAGATTCACGCGACCTCTCAGTTAACACCCTACAAGATATCAAAACATTTAGTGAGGAATACAAAAATCAAATTCGAGATTTTCAAAAAGAGAATGGTGTAGGCGAAACTATTAGCGATTATCTCAATTATGCCAAACAAAGAAGAATACAGGTTTATGCGATATCATACATGGAACTGCTCAAAGAAATCGGAAAAAAAACAGGTATAGAAAATCTAGGCACACTTTCCAAGATGATCAATGTCTTAACTATCGGTGTATCTTTTGCGCTACTAAAGTATGATCGCAAACTTGTGGAAAACGCAATAAAGGCCACCTTCCATGAAAAAATCGTTGACATGAACCTAACAGCTCTAAATCATGCATATGATTATACCGAGAATACTTTTGATGTAAAAGGTTTCAAGTACAAACTGGAACGACACCCCATAAATGAACAACGGATTTTTTTGACTGGAAACCAAGCAGTTGCTATGGGCAAAGTGTTGGGCGGATGCAGAATGCAAACATACTATCCCATCACACCTGCGGCTGATGAGAGCGAATACATAGAAGCCCATGAAATCCTCAAAACCAAAACAGGAAATCAAGAAGCAGTTATCGTGCTACAGACCGAAGATGAAATAGCCGCAGTAAACTCAGCCTCAGGTGCATGTCTAGCGGGTGCAAGAGCCGCAACAAGCACCTCTGGACCAGGATTTTCACTGATGGTTGAAGGATTGGGCTGGGCAGGCAACAACGAAGTACCCCTAGTTATTACCTATTATCAGCGAGGTGGACCCTCAACAGGACAACCCACACGCCACAGCCAGCAAGATCTACGCTTTGCAATACATGCCGCTCATGGCGAATTTGCACGCATAATCGTCGCGTCAGGTGACATTGAGGAGTGCTTCTTTGATGCCGCAGAGGTTTTCAACTTGGCAGAAAAATATCAAATGCCCACAATCCATTTGATTGATAAGGGTATGGCAAACTCGTCACAAACCTATGCGACCTTTGATTATTCTAAAGTAAAAATTGATCGAGGCTTAATTGTAGGCAAAAAAGAACTGGAAGACAAAGACTACAAACGGTTTGAATTTAGTGAAAATGGGATTTCGCCGCGGGCGTTTCTTGGAACCAAAAATGCCATTCAGTGGTATAGCGGAGATGAGCACAATGAGCGGGGCAACATAAACGAGGAACCGCTCAATAGACGCAAAATGATGGATAAGCGCATAGGCAAACTCGAAGTTGTTAACAGAGAAGTGCCGATGGAGTTTAGAGCAAAATTCTTTGGAGACAAAGACGCTGAAAACATTGTTGTGAGCTGGGGTTCGACTAAGGGTGCTATCATAGAATCGCTCAATCAGCTAAGAGAAGAAAACAAAAGTTTGGGTTATCTGCAAATAAGGATGATTCATCCGTTTCCCTCTGCTTATATAAAACAGATCTTGTCAGATAAAAAACGCATTATAGACATTGAAAACAACCATATGGCACAGCTAGGCGGCATAATTGCGGAGCAAACCCAAATCCAACCCAGCCACTACATCCTCAAATATACAGGTCGGCCCATGATGACAACGGAGGTCTATGGAGCCATATTAGCAGTTTTAGAAGATAGAGCGCCCCAACGGCAGGTGTTGATGCTTGGCGCATAAACCATCTGAGTATAAGTCAGGGGTCTATGTGGATTGGTGTCCGGGTTGTGGAAATCATGGTATCGTATCAGCTTTACAGATGGCACTATCCGAATTATCAATAGAACCTCACCAGCTAGTCATAGTCTCGGGAGTGGGTAATGCCGCTAAACTGCCCCACTTTGTCAAAGCCAATGGTGTACATACACTTCATGGCAGATTGTTACCCTTTGTGATGGGTATAAAGATGGCAAATCCTGCGCTGAAAGTCATTGGAGTTGGGGGTGATGGGGATGGATTGGGTATTGGTGCGGGACATTTTGTCAATGCTGGACGACGAAATATCGATATGGTGTATCTTTTGCACAATAATGGGGTGTATGGTCTAACCAAAGGTCAGGCTTCACCTACCCTCAAGTTGGGGTTGAAGACAAAAGCTCTGGCACAACCCAACATCAATGAGCGTCTGGTAGCTATTTCATTAGCAATTGCGGCAGGTTACACTTTTGCGGCGCGCTCGTATGCCTTTGATTTAGAACATCTAAAAGGCACCATAAAAAAAGCCATGGAACATAGGGGTTTAGCACTCGTTGAGATATTGCAACCTTGCCCAGTCTACAATAACATTAACACCAAGGAGTGGTATGCGGGTGAGGATCGCAAAGATGCTCAGGGCAGAGCACAGAGTCGGCTCTACAAACTTCAAAACAGCGGGTTTGATCCAGTTGTCCATGATGAGGACGAAAATTTTAAAAAGAAACTGGCAGGCATTGAGAAAGCGTATGAATGGGGTGAACACATACCTATTGGGGTCTTCTATCAAAATCCACTTGAACCAACTTTTGAGGACCGATTTAGGGACCGCATACCCTTTTATTTGGAGAATCCGCCAGCAAAACAGTTACTAAAAAATACAGATGGCACCTCAACGGTGAATTTGGATAAATTTATAGTAGATTTGAAGACAACACATGAGTAACGATGACATGAAAGTGGACATTTTTATCCACCCGCAGGCATCTCTAAGGGTTCAGGGTAGGCTTTGGATGCTATAACTCTGCTACTATGTTTGTGTTTGTGTAGTCTGTTTGTGTCTTGAAGTTTTTCTTGTATAAATAAGCACAATAACCAACACCGGCAAAGTAGTGCATAGAATAATCACCAAACTAAACTCAAGCAAACTAAACCCTGCTACTATCATCTCAGTTTGTGGTGGTTGTTCTGTTTGTGATGGCTGATCTGAGGTATAGGTTGGGTTGGGTGTTGGTTCAGATTGATTGGAGGCTTCATATTTGTATTCAGGTATAGACACAGTTTTTGTACCACTCCAACCACTCAGCTCATCTACAAAGCGATAGTAAAAAGTAGTCGCAAAAAAAGAATGCCATTCCTCCTTGACGGTAACAGCCGTTGCCTCTACTTGGATATCAATCACCATACCATAAAAATAATTTACCCCAGCTAATAATCCCCCACTACCTCCAATTGTACTTCCTATGTAATCGGGTAGTGGTTCACCTAAAATAAAGGATAGTGTTGTGTATTCAGAACCGGACTGCGCGGGAAATCCGCCGCGTACATCACCACCGATATCTGAGCGGGGAAATATTTCTTGCCATGCATCATCAGCCTCAGAGGTTCCATAATGCCCCTTATACCTAACATTATAATAGACCTCCTCGGGATTTAGTTTTGGTTTTCATGGTTGATTAGACCGCAGATTAGGGCTGCTCGTATTTCGAAACGTTTACGTCTATTGCGATACTTGTTTGCCAAAATTTTAAACACCT
>WRCX01000072.1 GCA_009783705.1 Candidatus Bathycorpusculum hydrogenotrophicum
ATTTTGACCATGTTTTTAGTTGGGTGGGTGCGGTATTTTTGGAAAGGTGTTTTGCAGAGTTTGGGTGGTGAGGTAGTGTGTCGTAAGATAACTCGGGTGGGAAATTATTTTGGGACAAGACAATTTATAAAAAAATTTGTTAAATCTTGCGGTGAGAGATAACGGGGACCTCTTTCATGGTGGATTTGTAGTTCCAGTGTGTTTTTCCCAAATATTGCTCGCAACATATAGTAGTCAAATTTTAGTGCTTGCTGTTTTTCACCGTTGTTTTTATAGTAACGTATTGCGCAGAAGAAATCAAGCATCTGTACCTGAGTCTTTGAGATGTATTGAAGCGCTTTTTTTGTTTGCTCTTCATTGAGATAGGTAAATCCATCTGTTTCTGCTAATCCAATCTCAAAAATAACCACCCCGTTTGGTATTGTGGGAATGGTAACTTCTTCGAAATTAAATTGTTTATTGTTTGTTTTGCTAAAGAGTTGGATCAGTTGCTGTTGGAGTTGTCGGTTTGTAGTTGTGGTGAGGTAGTTTTGGGTGTGGTGAAGGTTTGGGGGGAAATTGTTGTAGAAACCAAGTGTCAAGTGGTGTTTATGCCTTCATTTTTTTGATTTTTTCAACGCTGTTTAGTAGTTCGTTTAGTGCTGTGGTGAGTTTTTGTAGTTCGTCTATGTCTTGGGTTGTTTCGATTTTGTTTTGTATGTCACTGATTTTGGTCATCAGGACGGTTTCGAGTTTGTCATAGGTATTGTTGTTTTGTGTTGATGGTGGTGTGGTTTGTTTGGGTGGTTCTTGGCCTTCTTTGACTATGATTACTTTTTTTTCGTCTTTTGCACACCAGAGTGTGTTGTCTTTTAGTCGAAAGAGTGGTGATGCGCAGGCGGGGCAGGAGAGATCGGTTAGGGTGGTGCCCTGGCGTAATAGTTCTGCCATGCGCTTGATTGGGTTGTCTTCTTTGTCTTGTTGCATGTTAAACCCCAAAGGTAAATACGTATAAATACATATATAGCTTGATTACTGCCAGATGCAGTTAAACGGGGAGGACCCTTTTATGGTGCGTAAGAAGAAAACAGAAGAATATGAAGCAAAGATTAAACAGGCGTTGATGGTGCTTGGTGAGGTTTCTGAAGATAGTACAACGCCGCGTAATATACGTCGAAGTGCCAAAGATGCTATGAATGCCTTACAAAGTAGCGAGTATACGCCGGCTGTTAAGGCTTCAAATGCTGTTGCCTTGTTGGATGAGATTCTTCAAGATCCTAACATGCCGCCCTACACAAGGGTTAAGCTCTGGAATGTTATGAGCTTTATTGAAGCTATCAAAGATTAGTACAGAGCTTAGGCTACTTTTTACTTTTCTTTTCTTAGTATTTGTTGTTGTTATTGTTATCTATGGGTATAATTGGTTTTGGGTGTGTTGTTTTAGTCGGTAGGTGTTGTTGAGTGTGATTTATGTTGTTGGTTGTTTTGTTGTTGTTTTTTGTATGCTTGGGCGCAGTGTGTGCAGCAGAATGTTTTTTCTGTGTTGTTGATGGTTTCTTGGTGGGTGGGTTTGTAGTTTTTGGTGTTGCAGTGTGTGCATGTTTGGAGGCTGGTTTCAAAGGCGCTTGAGACTAGTTCTGTGAAGCGTTTGAAGAGGTTGTTGCATAGTTCTCTGCCTGTTTCGGTGAGTTCAAAGTTTTTGCGTCTTTTTTCGCCTACCATTTTGGCGGTGTGTTTGACGTAGCCTTGTTCTTCGAGGTTTTGGAGGAAGGGATAGACTAGGCTTGGGCTGATTTCTTTTTTGACTTGGGTTTTGAATTGGTTTATGATCCTGTAGCCGTGGGCGGGGCTTTGATAGAGTATTGTTAGTATGTAGAAGCGGTTGAAGTCGCTTATGAGTCCGTCTATGCCTTCGACGTCTTTATCTTTTGTCATAACTCTCCTGTCCTGATATACGGTTTAGATATAAAATGTTTATGCAAGACATATCGCAAAAACAGATATACCTTACCCCAGCTGTGGATCAGTTAATCCACGCCAAGATCAGCTAACAGTTATATGTCACCTGTTGTATCTACTTTTGGGTCCCAGAGGGAGAATTATCCTTTGAAATATGACGTAATCATCGTGGGCGCAGGCCCCGCAGGCATCTTCTCAGCATTAGAACTAACCGAACACACAAATCTCAACGTTCTTGTCATCGACAGAGGCACAGATATAGACAAACGCAAATGCCCCTCAAAACGAGGCTTTGAATGCGTCCACTGCGAACCATGCGCAGTCCTCTCAGGCTGGGGCGGCGCAGGCGCCTACAGCGACGGCAAACTCACCCTATCAACCGAAGTCGGCGGCTGGCTAAACCAGTACGTCTCCACCAAAGAATTACAAGACCTCGTCAAATACTGCGACGAAATCTACCTCAAATTCGGCGCCAGCAAAGAAGTTTACGGCGGCCACAACGAACAGGTAGACGAAATCGAACGCCAAGTATCCCTAGCAGGTCTAAAACTTATAAAACAAGAAGTCCGCCACATGGGCACCGATCGTTGCCTAGAAACCCTAAAACGCATGCGTGATCACCTCAACAGCAAAATCACATTCATGCCCAAAACCGACGTAAAAGGACTCATCGCCGAAAACAACACCATCCAAGGCGTAGAAACAGTTAACGGCGAAAAAATCCTATCAAAATACGTAATAATAGCCCCCGGCAGAAGCGGCGCAGAATGGCTCCAAACCGAAGCACAAATCCGAGGCCTAAAAACCGTAAACAACCCAGTCGACATAGGCGTCCGAGTCGAACTCCGCGCCTCAGTTATGGAAAAACTCACCAAGGTCCTCTACGAACCAAAACTAGTCTACTTCTCCCGGTCCTTTGATGATCAAGTCCGCACATTCTGCGTCTCACCCTACGGTGAAGTCACAACCGAATCCTACGACGGCGTCCTAACCGTCAACGGCGGTAGCCAAGCAGAAACCAAAACCGCCAACACCAACTTTGCAATCCTTGTCAGTACCCAATTCACCGAACCCTTCAAAGAACCCATCGCATACGGAAAATACATCGCACGCCTAAGCAACCTGCTAAGCGGCGGCGTCATGGTCCAACGCCTATGCGACCTCAACCACGGCAGACGAAGCACCCCAGAACGCATAAACCACAGCATCGTCACACCCACCCTCAAAAACGCAACCCCAGGCGACCTCAGCTTTGTACTCCCCTACCGTTACATAACCGACATCCGAGAAATGCTCCAAGCTCTCGACAAAATCGTCCCAGGCGTCGCATCACCCGAAACCCTGCTCTACGGCGTCGAAGTCAAATTCTACTCCTCACATCTCCAACTAAACCACGCCCTTGAGAGCAAAATCCAAAACATGTTCACCATCGGCGACGGCGCAGGCGTCACCCGCGGCCTAATCCATGCCTCCGCCTCAGGCATCATTGTCGCCAGAGAAATTCTCAAACGAGAAAAACAAACGAAGTGAAAACAAAACCATGGCTGTAGCACAAAACATTAGCTGTTCACACTGCGGCGCACCAGTAGACTTTAAACCCGGCGAAATCGTCGCCACCTGCAAATACTGCGGCTTTACAACAGTCATAGAAACCGGCAAAGCCTTCACCTTCGAACACTCCGTTCTCCCAAACCGCTACAGCCCCGAACAAATGGAGACCTACATACGCGACTGGATGAGCTCAGGGTTCATGAAACCCAACGATCTAGCCAAAAAATCAAAAATCATAGAAAAAAACCTCACCTACCTCCCATTTTGGATCGTATCAGCAGAAGCCTCAACAACCTATAAAGGCATCTTTGAACGCATCGCACCACCCATCGTCAAAGAAGGCGACATAAAAAAACAATACAACTGGCTCGTACTAGCCAGACAAGCCTCAGACTTCCCCACCCGCTCCTACGACATCCCCCTTGAAGGCAAAGTACCCTACGACTTCCGCAAAATAGAAGGCTTCGCCAAACTCCTAAACAGCGAAATGGAACGCGACCAAGCCCTAACAACCGCCCAACAACAAATCGACACCCACCACCGATTCCTACTCCAACAAGATGTAGACCGCATCATCGAAGCCAACACCACCCTAACCCTCAAACAAATGGTATACCTCCACGCACCCGTCTGGTTCATAAAATATGAATACAAAGTCAACCTCTACCAAATAATCATTGACGGCGCAAAAGGTATGGTTCTAAAAGGCGACATCCCCAACCGCAAGTTCTAGCCAACCTTTAAAAGCCCGCACTTTTTATAACGAAGTGAAGATATAGGAGGAAAGTGGAAACGAGCGAAAATAAAGATATTTATGCCCAAGCCAAAAGCCAAATGGGCCTCTCTGAACGTATCGTAGCTGCCATTCCCGGTTTTCGCGGCTACAAAGAAAAAGAACTCAGACGAGAATCCGATAAACTAATCCGAACTCACCTTGCCCTCAAACTATCCAAAGGCAAAGACAACGTCCGAGCGATTGCCCAACGAATCGCCGATAAACGATACCTCGATGTCCTAACCGACATCGACCGCTTAAGTGCCAAAATGGATCGTATAACTGAGAAAGTCAACCACGCATCATACGGTTACGCAGGATTTTTCGACATAATCAAAATCAAAGAAGACAACCTAGAGCGCATGACAGCCTACGACACCCAACTAATAGACAGCGTCAACACCCTAACTGATCAAATCGACAACCTAAAAACCCAGCTCTTAAACGGCGACTATACCAACCTCAAAGACAAAATCCAACTCGTAACCGACAAATTCGAACTACTCGAAGACGCGTTTGACAAACGCAAAGAAATCATAACAGGAGTACAACTATAATGCCACAAGTCATTCAATGGACAAACGCCGGCGCCGATGACATCGTTTGGCGCTACCCCAACGAAGACATAACCTGGGGCGCCCAACTCATCGTTAGCGAATACGAACTAGCCGTGTTCTTCCGTGACGGCAAAGCCTACGACGTATTCCAAGCCGGCCGACACACCCTAACCACCCTAAACCTACCCCTACTAACCGGATTACTGACCCGACTCGCAGGATTTGGCGGCAACAAACCGTTCAAAGCAACAGTTCTATTCATCAGCACCAAAATCTTTGCCGGCAAATGGGGTACCCGCGCACAAACAACAGAGCTAGCCCCCCTTCAAGTATATGGACAATTCTGGTTCAAAATAGCCGACCCCACCCTATTTGTCAACGAAGTCATCGGAGGCCAAAAAGCCTACACAACCGATAGCGTCAACAACTTTCTACGAGGCTTTCTCAACGAAAAAATCATCACCGAATTGAGCCACTACGACCTCGTATCAGTTTTTACCCGCCTAACCGAAACTTCTCTCATCGTCAAAAACACACTCATCGACTACTTCAAACGCGTTGGCATCGAACTCACCGATCTGCGCTTCGAAGGCATAGACACCACCCCCGAATACCGCGAACGCCTCTTCTGGCTAAAAACAGGCAACACCTCCGCCGGCGACGTACTGCGCATGGAAACCCTCAAAAGCTCAGCTGAATCCTAGGAAAAGGCGGCGGCTCAGGCGCTCTGGGCGCAGGCATGGTTCTCATCCCCCAAATCATGAACCAACAAGCAACCCCCCAAGCAGCACCCGTAGCAGCACCCGCAACCGCTCTCGTCATCTGCCCCAAATGCGGCGAAAAAGTCCCCGCAACCAGCAAATTCTGTCCCAGCTGTGGAACCAACCTCACCCCACCCAGCCAACAAACAATGACCTGTCCCAACTGCGGTAAATCCATCCCAGCGAACAGCAAATTCTGCCCCGAATGCGGACAAAAAATCAGCTAGGAAGCAAACACCATGAGTACCGAGCACAAACGATCCCTGCTAACCATCGGTGCCTTCCTTGTTGCCGTCACAGTGGCCATACTGTTCTACGCTGTAGGCCTCATTAACTGGACCTTAATTGCACCGATGGCGTTTGTGCTCTGTGGCCTATGGCTACTTGCTCTGGGCGCTATACGCATGGGCCAACCCATACGCCATGAACGCAGCGGCTTTAGCACCATCGCAATCGGTCTCATCATAATGGCCGTGGGCGGCGCATGGTTCGCATCCACCATCAACTGGGTCTACTCAATAGCAATCATACTCCTAGTCGTTGCCGCCATAGCCATCGCCACAGCACTCCAACACAAATAATTCTTTTTTATTATCCTGCTTTGAGGACTTGCTGAATTCATCCGTAAAAATTGTTACTGATTATTTTTTAGCTATCCAGTAGCTCATTTCAGGCTTGCAAACTAGACGATATGGCAAGAACAGGGGATTGGGGATCCAAGTTGTGGTTTGGAAATAATCAGAGCGCTTATAGTAGCTAAAATGCGCTTGTTTAAACACTGCTTCTATGTTCTTGTGGTTTAGGGCATGGTCTTTTTTGAACCAATAATCTGAGAGCGTGTAGTCTATCATGGGAACCCTCAGCCCGGTCATTTGGAAGTATAGACTGTTAATCACAGGACTAGTATGCAAATAGAGCCCTTTGATTATCTCCGCTAGCATGCTTTGTTTGTTTGTCCAGTAGACCGGTGAGGCCTCATGATCAATATAGATAACCCCGCCTTTTTTGAGCAACCCGATAAGCGTTTGAAGTACACCGATGTAGTCGGGCAGATGATGCATCACCGAGTAGCTGGTGATTAAATCAAAGGTCCCCGGCTTAAAATCCAACTCTTCAACAGGTGAATTAATCACCGTTAATTTACTGCCCAAATACGCGGCATATTTCTTTTTGAGAATGTTGCCCATTTCAGCAGAAATATCCATAGCTGTCACATGGTAGCCCATCTGCAACAACTTACCGGTCAAGTTACCCGTTCCCGCGCCCACATCCAACGCGCATTTTTTGCCTCCTCCAAGAACCCGATCCACTTCTTGTAGTCTATCAGTTATGCGTTTTTGTTCTTTTTTGCTGTAGACCTCGGGGTGGAGTCGTTCGTAGTATTTGGCTTCTTGCCGATGAACCGTAATGTTGGCTTCAAGAATTTTCTGCTTTAGCGCATAATCGATCTGCAAGTACTATGACTCCGCGGGATTTGGTTGGTACATGTTTTGATTTTAGGCTAATAAAGCTGGTGTATTTAGCACCTGTTAACCTTACAAATGATTAGATGCTTGTTTTAATGTTGATTGATACTCCAGACAAAGTTTGATATGTACCTGCCTGGTATACCAACAAGATCCAAGTTAGGTCTGCATTCATGTTTTCCTTTTAAAGCGCCAACCCTGGACTATAAAAATCCCTGCGGAGACAACTGTGAGTAGTGTCAAGAGCCAAAATGACTCTTGAATAGGCGATGACATAAGCAGATGCGGAATGAGAATAACTATTTCGCAAATCAAGATGCCGATAAAGATGAGCCCAAAGACTACAAAGCTGGGAATAAGGGTCTTCCCAAACCATATGTAGCCCTTCATGCTCTTCTTTTCTTTTACTACATAGTTGCCATATTGATCTTTGACAACAAGGCCTAAGTCGATTAGTTTTTGGAGATTACGATAAGCAACACTTGGACTACTAAGATTAGCTCCACGCATCAAATCTCTTGGCCCAATAGGCTTCCCAACTTTGACCAGATAGAGATAACTTTGAAAAGTAGTTGCATTCAGTTCCTCCTCCTCAAACTCCAAGTGACATCCCCTACAACCTAAACATAATCTGCCCTTAAAAACCAAACGAACTATCAAGAAATTAGAGTGTACTTTTTACTGCAAGTTTTAGGAAAAGACTGATTTTGTTGTATAGATACACATCTCTATAATATTCTCTTCATAGATTTCTTCTCTTGATAGTTTGCCTTTAATTTTGCCCATATCTGGTGGGTTGTCTAGTTTTTCGTGTATTTTTTTAGTTGTCTCTGTGTGATACATTCCCTCAACTAACCCCTTTTCTCGCATACTGTATTATTTTCTTCTCGTTATTAAATGAAGGATTCAATGTGTTCTAAAAATTTTCTCTTGAAGAGTTAAGGATGTAAAAAATTTGATTTTATATATAGCGGTATGTAAAAATAAAAGAGAGGGGGTGTTATGGTTTTGGTATGTCTTTGAAGATCCAGCTCATGTCTGGGCCTTTGCGTTTCTCAGGTACACGTTCGGCTAGAGCGTGGGCGATGAGTGGTAGGGCGATGGTTGCGTCGCAGTAGCACACTGCGCGGGTTCCGGCTTGGTTGTTGATTTTGCCCAAGCTGATAGCTTCTTCTAGGGTGCAACCGCTAAGTCCGCCCCATTGGGGTGAGTCGGTGGTGATTTGGATGGCGTATTTGTGGGGGTAGTAGTATTCTTGGATGGATTTGCGCAGGCCGCCTTGTCTGCCTTTGACGCCTTGGTCCTCTGTCATGGGTGAGACGGATATGGCGATGAGTTGGGTGATGTCTTTGGGGACGCCGCCACCGACGTAGATGACGCCGACTTCTTTGGTTTTTGTTCCGATTTGTACGAATTGATCGAATTCTTTGACGCTATCGATGTGTACGTGGTGGCCTTTGTTTTTGGCAAGTAGGAAAGTTTCGCCGTATGCGCTATCCACCATGGCTGGGCTAAAGACTGGGATGCCGTTGGCGGCTGCGACTGCGGTTATGGCGGGTATGTTTTTTTTGTTTAGGTATTGGCCTAGGCCGTGGAGGAATTCTGCTGAGGTGTATTGGTAGTTTTGGTCGCAGGTCATGACGTAGTCGGTGACTAAGTCTTCCATTTCGCGGTAGTCGGTTTCTTTGCCAAAGACGTCGTAGTAGCGGTTGACGTCTGCGTTTAGGAGTTCTTCGTCGTTGACTACGTGGTTGCCTTGCCAGTAGCCTAAGCCCATGGCATCCACGATGTCCTCTGATACGTTTGCTCCGGTTGAGATGAGCACGTCTATGAAGTGATTTTCCATAAGCCAGTTGATAACGGTCCACTGTCCGGCTGTGGACATGGAGCCTGCAAAGCCCAAGGCGATGACAAGGTCTTTTTCTTTTAGCATATTTTCCCAGACATCGACTGCTTCGCCTAGCTTGCGGCCTTGATAGGCTGTGTTGCTCATTTCTTTTAATAATTGAGAAATCGGTTTCTGCTTGGTAACTTTGATTGGTTCAAGTTTCTTGGTAAAGTAATCGTTACCCATTGTTAATCTATACCTGTCGTTTATGTTAGAGGGCAGGTATTTGAAATTTATTGTTATAGATTAGGCCGTTCTATAGAAAATTTTGCCATAACTGTTGGTATTGAGGTTCTTTTTTAAAGTCGGCTATTTTTTTAGCCTCCAAGCCGTTTGAGCGTGTAGACAAGCATTTTTATCTGTTATTGTTGGTGTTGATTGTTTGGCGGGATGATTTGTTTAAGGCCTTTTTGTTTTCCGCTACTTTGTGGGTTATTCTCACGCTTTTTTGGGAATTTAGATGTAAATGTTGAGTGATTGTTTAAAGTGTGTCCATATTGCTGTTCTTATTGTGGTATTTGTCGCTTTTTTTGTGTTAGGTCTGTGACGGTTGGCCTTACAAGCATTAAGCTTATAAATATGCTGTTGTGATAGAGTAAAGTTTAAGGAATGAATAATGTCAGAGAACAACAAATTTAAATTAGCAGACATATTCGGCGGTATTATAATTCCACTAATCTTGGTCGTTCTGATCTTTGTCTTTGCAGTGTATCTCAATGTTGGCGGCGAATATCATGTGCTTGGCGAAGAAAATCTCATTGCAATCATTTTGGTTTCTGGTTTTGCTCAGATGATTATTCTTGGTGTACCA
>WRCX01000073.1 GCA_009783705.1 Candidatus Bathycorpusculum hydrogenotrophicum
GGGCTTGTTTGGTAGATGGTTTGGGCAGAATTATGGCTTGTTGGGGGTTATGGGTTGTTTTGTGCTTGTTTTTGTGTTTGGTGGTGTTTTCCCGTTATGGTTTGTTTAGATAAGTTGTTTTTGAGGTTTTCCCGTTTGATGTTATTGTTTTCCCGTTTTTTCCCAGTTTACATTTGTTTTTTGCTGTTTTGTTAAGGCTTGTTTTATGGTTATTTGGACATTTTAGTTGTTAGAAATGGCGTGTTTTGTGTTTGAAGTTGTTTTCCCGTTATGGTTTGTTTAGATAAGTTGTTTTTGAGGTTTTCCCGTTTGATGTTTTTAGAATTTTAGAGCGCAAATAGAGTTTGCACTGAGAAGAAAAACGGGTTTTTCCCACATTGAAATACGCCTTAACGCCGGCCAGCAGTCAACAGACAAGATGTTCCACAAAGGAAGCACCCTATCAATAAGCCAAACTATTTAAATCAAAAAAAATGTATGTGTTTAAGTCAGTTCAGAGAATACGAACAATATCCCACAATATTGCAATATTGTTCACAAATTCCCTGATGTACTAAACACATACGAAAAATAAACAAAAATGAATAGGTCACAGATAATGAAGTTAACTAAATATGACTATTATTACGAAGGCAATGTAATAAGTGTGTGTCAAACATTCAGTGGATTTGAATTATTAATAAATGATGAAACAAAAGATAAAAAAACAAAATATTGGACAGGAGTAGTAACATTAGAAGCATATTTAAAAACTGGAGAAACAGTTAAAGTAATAGCTGAAATGAACCATAGTAACAACAAATATACTGTTTTTGTAGATAGCCTAGAATTAAAAACACAAAAATATAAATATACTAAACCAGTAAAAAACACAGAAATAATAAAAGAAAAAATAATAGAACGACAAGTAATCATGATACGTTGTCCTTACTGTGGAAAACTTAGAGAAGAAACACAATTACAATGTAACAATTGTGGAGGACATAAATCGTGAGTAATGAAACCAAAAAAACAGAGTTATGTTCAGTTACATTTGACTTGTATGCAGCAGATAAGACAACGTAGACCAAAATTAGTTGTCGTTTAATCCATTGACTTTAATGTTGTGTTTTTCAATCATATTTTTTGTTTCTTCGTCAAATATACCCAAACTGCGCTCTTCTAAAGAATTTCTTGCACAAAGATACCGCTTACCACCTACCGTCTTAATTCTAAAACGCCAACCCTCACGCACAAAATTCAACACCAAACACTCCTTAGACACACCCTCCACTATCTGCGACTTATTTTTCGGCTCATCTAAAGAAGAAGACTCAACGAGTTGTCTGGGCAACTCTACAGACCGCTTGACGTCTTCAAGTTCAAGGCACTGTTGGCCGTCTTTAGGGGTATTGTTTGATTGGTTGTTGAGTAGGTCTATGATTTCTATGGTTGCCATTTCAGGGTGATTAGGTTCAAATCGGGCGGCATTAGCAACTAAAGTGGCGTTCCACTCCCAAAGCTTCTCCCGCAGCTTTTCCTCATCAATTTGGCTGGGTACGATAAAGACTGTTGGAAAGCCCATTTTTCGATTACGCTGATAATTACTCTCCAGTCTATCCCAATGTCTTTGTGGATAGCACTCCACTTCTACAGCAAAGCTGCGTGGGTAATCCCATTGCGTAGGGTCTATGTAGCCCTTAGCACCTTCAACTCTTGCAGCCGGTAGTGTAGGTGTAACATAGAGATCTGCAAGGCTCTCATCGGTTTCGCCATCGTCTATGCGTACGATCCAACCATTTTGCCAATAGATTTTTCGCTGAGCCATAATAACCAGAATATGATTAACCCCACCTGCTTTCTCCCCCCGAAATGTAGTGTCCAAAAGACGCTTAGCTCGCCTATCCGTTAGATCTAACCGCCACAATCGTGTACGCACCTCTTTGGCACGTAGCTCTTTTTTGCCATACGCAAAGGTCTCTTCGCGTAGTTGGCGTACGGTTTCTTCTTTAACACTTAGCCAAGCATCACGTTTGTTGTTATCCACTGCGAGGTTTTTTAGTGCATTTGCAAACCCCGTCTCGGTGAGCACATAGGGCTTAGGATTGGTTGGGTCATACAAAAGCTGTTTTTGCAAGGTTTCCTCATCGATTGAACCACCATTTAATCGGATGGTAAGCAGGATTACCCATTCAGCGGGTGTGACTGTCCAATCTAAAAATGTTTTTTGTACTGATTGGTTTTTGACTTGTCCCATCAGCTCATCTACATCAACTTGTTGGCCATATTTTTTAAGACTATAACGAATCACATCCTCTGGATTGTTAGGGCCTATTTTGTAGTCAAGAGTTTCTAGAACTTGGTATTCGCGGTTGCCTTTGAAGGGGGTGGAGACAAAAAACAGGTAACGAGGCAAATTCATCAAAGTTTGGTAGCCATAGGTTTTGGGATAAAATTTCTCAAGTGCTCTAGCAGTATCCTCCCCAACCCTAAACGATACAATGGTTTCACAGGTCTGTACAATGGCATCTTGTATGTCTCGGCGGTACTGGGTTAGGTATTGGCTTGCAAGGGTCATAAAGACCTTAAACTTTCGAAGCGACTGCAACACCTCAGGAATACTCTTAGTAGTATAACGGTAAGCTTCATACACATACACAAAAAAGGGGTTGCGATCCACCTCAGGAGTATCTTCCCTTGACATACCAGCATTATACACCGCCGAGAGGATTAGGCTACCCAAAAAATTGGCGATATCAGTGGTGACTTTGCCTTCAGGCAAATCCACAATAACAATCTTACGCTCATCCATAACCACCCGAAAATCAACACCACTCTTCTCCGCCATAAACATAGGCACAATAATACGCTCCTGCACAAGACGGTAAAGCTTAGTTAGAACAGCAACGGACGCATCTTTGGGCATCTTATCATACTGTTTTTCCCAAAACACCTTAACATTACGATCCCTACATTTAGCAGTGAGCATATCTCGGAATTCTTGGTCAGAGAGGATATTGTAGAGGTCAGGCAGTTTAGCGTGTTCCTTCTCCATGAGTAGGTATAGAGCGTTTAGTAAAATCATGTCAAGACGTGGTCCCCACCAACGCTCATACAACTTCTCCAAAGTATCCATAAACATCCTAGCAACCACATCCCTCTCGTAGGGGTCGTGATGTTCTAAGAAATTTATTTGCAAAACACGATTATCGTATTTGTCTTCAAAAGCCGACCAAGGGTTGATGTATATTACTTGATCCCATTTTTCAGGCGGAATATGTGATAAAACAAGTTGCGTAAGATCACTATGAGAGTCTAAAACCATAAACCCCTCCCCATGATCGATATGCTGTTTTATCATAGAGAGCAGAAAACGTGTTTTGCCCGAACCTGGAAAGCCCATAACTAAAGAGTGAATACGATCTGAGGCATAGATACCACGTTTTAATTTTTTACCGATAACAGGATCAACTTCCGCATCAATGCCTAACACGTGAAGTCTTGTCTTTACCATTTTTTGGTCTATGTTCTTATTACTCAAAATAGAATCACCTACTGGAAGTAATGTCTGTACTTTTAAAAAACAGAAAATGAGAGGAGAGTTTTCACCTATAGGGAGATAAGGCTATTGTTTGAATTTGCGTAAAAACATCAGGTGTCGTCAGGTTTTTCCACAGCTTTAAAGAAGTATCAACCATGGTGTCGCATTTAGAAACCACCTTTGTTCGACGAGTAAAACGCCCAAGATGATGCCTTGTGTTACTATTATCCTGCTCAATAACAACAGTATGCGCCTTACCAATGATGTGACGTTCTTTAGGCAACACTTTAGCAAATGCATCCCAATCATCAGTATAAAAAATACAGAGAGTGTTTACTCATGTATAGTTGTAGTGGCATTCTGGTTTTTGTAAGTCGGTAAAAAGGCGAAAATTAGGGTGAAATGCGAGTTTGTCCCTCAGAAAGAAACACTAACCGTAGCAAAATCGCGAAAAACGACGCCATGTATCTATAGGTACACACTCCCTGTTTCTTTAGGTGAGGTTTAAGTTTAGTTTTTTTAAAGTACGACGAATTGTTTCTCTGCTCATATTGGGTTCAATTTCTAGAGTTATTTTGTTTGTGAGACTTCTAACGGTCCATCTGGCGTATCCTTCGGGTGGTTTGCCGCATGCAGTGGCGATTATATGGGCTTCTATTTCTCCTGTGACAATTGGTTTTTTATTTGGTTCTTTGGGTGTTTTAAATTGCAGTGTGGTTTGTAGTCCTTGTGTGTGGTGTTGTTTTAGGGTGTTGTATATTGTTGGCGGGGTGACGCCTATGCGTTGTGCGATTGTTATTTGTGTTTGTGGTTTGCCTGCGTTTGTATATAGAGCAAGCAGTATTTGAGCTCGTTTTTTAAATGTTGGGGATGTAGTTTTGTCGTTAACAATCTTTTGTACAAATTCACGCTCACTTTCTGTCAGCGCAACAACATATTTTGTTTTCATCAATTAACCTCTCCGATGCTACATCAAGGTTAATTGCATAACTAATATTTAATTGTGTCAGACCACTAGGTTGCTTTTTTTGAGGAACTATCTAATTTTTTAATTATAAGTATTAGTCCGCCTATCAATTGTAATTCAATACCTACCCCCAAAGAAATCACAGCACCATCTGATGAACTGGAGCCTACCACCGAAAAAACAAACAGTGAACCAAACAGTATGAACGAAAGTGCAACCACCAATAGCACCAAATTCAATATTGCAAACTTGTATTTATTAATAGACATTTTTTCACCTTTTAAATACGTTTAACTGTTAATCTGTTTTTTAAATTAATTCCCAATTTTAATAAAAAAGCGGTGGGAACACCGCCATGTTCTGTTTGAGGTAAATTGTTATTGCCGTAGCTTTTGTCAATACGGTTTGATAAAGACTGCATCGACGTTTATGTATGAGGGGTATCCCGAATATTCATGATATGCAATTATTGCGACATTTACGATACTGGTTACATATCCGCAGTCAATAAAGCCGGCTCCATTTGGTGTATATAGATTTGTATGCAGAACCTCAGTCCAAACTCCCGCAGTATTGGTAACAAATACTCTCAGAACCCCGCCATTAGCCGAGGGCGAATATCCATAAAGACGAAGATAGCCACTTACCGGAGTGTTTGCCATCTTTACAATCAGAGTTGCTCCGTTAGTGTAGCTACCTGAATAAAGATTGGCATATTTAAGGTCGATTTTTTTCTCCAGTACATTCCCCGCATTACTGACATATCCGCCGCCGCCGGTGTTGTAAGCATCGACAAGAGATTGCGCGTAGCTCGTTATTTTTGGAGAATCATTGAAGGTATAAGTAAGCTTTTGAGAAAACTCTTCGACTATACCCCCAGGTATGGAACCATCAGACAAGACAATACGATAGGTAATGGTAAATTTATATTCTCCGGGCATATCGGGGTCGCAGTGTAACGAAAAGCGGTATTGATAACCACGCTCCTTCGGTGTGAGTGATCCGATACCACCTATGACATACTTTGTATATGCAGAGTTGCCGCTGAAGCCATTAGTAACCGTATAACCATCTGAAGGGCCGCCTCCCCAAAGTGTTTGTCCGATGGCTATCGTCGCGCCTATACCTGCTGGAGCCGCATATTGAATTAGGGAAGCAATAGTTGACATAGCGCCACCGAGCGCAGTAGGCCATTGAGTACCGGTATCGCAAGGGGTAAGTAAGTGCGCATTACTTCCAAAGTCTAAAGCACCCATAGGGTTTCCATCAGGTTTTGTCCCTGTGACAGAAATCTTCATTTCCGTAATGTACATGGTGTCTATGCATTTTACCACTAGTGCAGGATAGTACTGTGGGTCGTTTCCGCCTTGTTTAGCATCGTAGGTTACTGTGGCACCGTATTTACCAAGCACATATGAGCCAGCCATAATCTGTCCGGTTATAATCGGTTCTGTTTCAAAGCGGGTAATGGGCGGTTCGGTAGGGCGCGGCGTATCGTTCCCGGCGTTAGACGTTTTACTGTCGTTTGTAGAGGACAAAATTGAGTCGGTATCTGTGCCGCTAACACCGCTAATTAAAAATAACGATGCCAGCAGAATAGTTACAAGACAAACGCTCATTAATTTTGTTGTTTCAACCATATATTTTCAACACTTTTTAGTTGTCTAATCTGCCATTCTATAAGGCAAGATTACATCAAGGCAAACACCACCTCGACAATAACCTATACGCAAAGTAATTATTAAAAGTGATGTAACAAATCTCATAGCTTGCGTCACGCATATGGTTACAGTTTGGCGACTGCTATGCATCATTTGCCTGCAGAGATGGTCAGGTGTAGCACCTTTTGCACACGTTGTGCAATTATCCAACTTATGGATATAGTGTAGAGTGCAAGTGTTGCGTTGAATAATGCGGCAAATGGCAGAGAGGCAATTGTGGCGGCTTGATTAAGTGCATAGCCTATGGGGGGGACTTGGGGTAAGGCAAAATAGAGTATAACTGACATGAATGCCACACGCGCTAAGACACCTAGACCTGTTGCAATTAGGAGACACTTGCCGCCGGCATAGATGTTGGCTTGAGGATTTTTGCAACAGTATATCTTTTTGCCGATAGCTACCGCAACATATATGCCAATTTGCATGGCTAATGTGGCGAGTAAATTGTATAGAGGACCTGTGGGCATTACGCCGGGAAAGATAACGAAAAGAACACCTGTGTTTAACAGAGACACCGTTATGCCGGATAAGGGGCTAACTATCAGAAAAGCTATGACTATGGGTATTTCCCATATTTGATATACTAACCCTTGCATGAATGGATAAGGAAGAGCGATATGTGTAAGGGTTGGGTTTAGCACAATTGCTAAAGCGGCGAAGAGGATAGTTATGGCAAGTTTTTTAGTGTTCAAGTTATTGTTTCTCTGTGTTCAACGCTTATTTGTTACAGGAATTAAACTAAATAAAGATAATGTACTTAAATAAACTGTGCAAATGGCAATCCATAACCCATAAAGAGATGGCACAAGCTATAAAAACTATAAATGAAAATCACAAAGGTTGAGAGCACGTATTTATGAAGCGTGTTGCGGCGTATTGCAGGGTTTCGACAGAGGCGGACGACCAATTAAACAGCTTAGATAATCAAAAAGGTATTTTGGAAAATATATCGAAAATAATATTGAGTGGGAATTTTGCGGATTATATGTTGATGAGGGTATAAGCGGCACGAGTGTTGAGAAGCGGGCGGGATTTCAAAAAATGGTTGCCGATGCGGAAAACAAAAAGTTTGATTTGTTGCTCACAAAAGAAATTCACGCTTTGCGAGAAATACACTGGACAGCATATTTTATACACGCAAGTTGAAGGCGGTTGGGGTTGGCGTGGTATTTATGAACCAGACTGCGCAAGAACGAAGATAATTTCCTGTGTGCTGGAGTGAATTTTTAGATAAATTTACATCTTTTTTCAGGGGCACTCAAAAATCACCCAAAAAAGATAGAAAAGCCAAAACAACAGCTATCGGCTAAATATTGCCGCTAAACGTGCCCCATCAGTCACAAAAATATTGAAAACCCGACGAAAATTATAGCCAAAAAAGACAAAGCAGCCTCAGCCGTAACCTTCACCAAACCCCGACACAAAAACTGCCTAAACCCCCAAACCGATTTCACCACACCAAACGGATGGTGCGCGATATCGCTCGATACGTCAATTGTCCAAAACTGGACTGAGGCTCCTAACAACACCTCAAGGACAACAACTAACCCAAGACCCAAAGGTCAAAGGGACAAAAGCATGTTGCAAAACCAGAGCATACACAAGACTGCCAATATGTATGGCTCTAAAGTCCTGCACAATATGGTCAAAGCTAAACTGCCTAAAATCCAATCTCCAGGGAAAAAATTGGGGTTCGATAGATACACAGTCTAAAACTCTATCTTCACAGCATACCCATGTAGGCATCCGACATGAAAAAGTTAGGACTGTGAACCACTTGACAACGAGTCAAGGCAAGGAGATGAATAGATGACCCAAGTTGTGCTATCGTTGCGTATCGAGAAACATTGGACTGCCTAAAGGGCGAGAGCCCCATGGTAGCGGAGCTTCAATATGTACCCAACGTAACCATTGTAATGATGGTTGCACAAGCAGGCTGTAATGTGTACTGCTGACCTGCGCACTGCAGGTAGGGGAAGTGAAGCAGGTAACCAAAATGCCAAATCTGGAAGTACGCGAGATGCGAAACACTGAAAAGATTTTGAGCATTATTAGTGAACGAGGAAAAAACAAAAAACCACTGGAAAGAATCTACCGCCTACTCTACAACCCCCAACTATATTTTACTGCCTACCAAAACATATATGCCAACAAAGGCGCGATGACCAAAGGAGCTGACGAGGAAACTGCAGATGGTATGTCGATTAAAAAGATCATACACATAATTGCGAGACTAAGAACTGAAACTTACCGCTGGACACCTGTTAGACGAACATATGTGAAGAAAAGAAATGGAAAACTCCGACCTCTGGGTCTGCCGACATGGTCAGACAAACTATTGCAAGAGGTGATGCGGCTAATTCTTGATGCCTACTACGACTGTCAATTCAGTAAATACTCTCATGGATTTAGAACAGACAAAGGATGCAAAACAGCACTAGAAGCACTAACATACAAAGGCGGATGGAATGGCATTAAATGGTTCGTTGAAGGTGATATTTCGAACTGTTTTGGAAGCCTTGACCATCAAATACTTATGAATATACTCAGAAAAAACATTGCCGATAATCGATTTCTAAGGTTAATAGAGAATTTTCTAAAGAGCGGATATTTGGAAAACTGGAAATACAACAAAACCCTAAGCGGATGTCCACAAGGCTCAATTTTAGGTGGTGTCCTAAGTTAAGTGAAATGGCAGGTCTCTTTTGAAGAACCAAAAGTTTATGATCAAACCGACGACTATTTTGTGCATAACGAGCGATTTTGAAAAACGAATACCTTTTCTAACTAATCTGCTGCACCAGGTACGCAGAGACAGGTGTTTACGTTCAATACGCTGTGTATTTCTCTTACCCACATCCACAACACTCTCCGTAATACGCATTTTATAGGCAGAATTATTATCACAATAAACAATAGACCTCTTGCGAAACTATCATTTTTTCGAAGTTACAGATGCCGCAAATCAAGTTAAACCTTAAACCAAAGCGTTTTCTGCGGTTACGATATCTGTCAGATACGATTTTAAACCGCTTTA
>WRCX01000074.1 GCA_009783705.1 Candidatus Bathycorpusculum hydrogenotrophicum
CCGCGGAGTTGCCCGCTTTTAACTGTTTTTTCAGAACCACAATTTTTACATTCAACCATAACAGCCACCGGCTGAATTAATATAAACACACCCTACAATATATCTATTGGTCAACACTCTCGAAAATACTTTGTCTGGCGAGCGGCTTTATGTGAATGAAGAATTGCAGGATACGCATTCAGACATTGCCTTTAGGTCAATAATGACGGGGCACATTATAACAGGTGAGCATATAAAGGTTTCATTAGGCGGCGCTTTTAAGGTATATTGTCATATTTTTGTTGATGATAAGCTGGCGCTGTCGAAATAATCCGATGAGGATTATTTTTCTTAAGCAACCCTTGTCCTTTGATGTGGTTAAGCGCGTAACGGAGGGCTTGGTTGTTTTCTTTGACATCTAGCGACTTCTTTTTTGTTTTTGTCTTGATTTTGGTAAATGATATAGATGTGTGGTAATATCGGGGGTATTGGTTTAGTAGAGTTCTAAGCGGATCATTTCGTTGTCATATCAACAAAAGTGTGGCTGGCTATTGGTGGTTAGGACAATCATATGTATTGAGGAAATGCGTAATTGATTTAACTTAAAACCGCATTGTTCCATTACAACAGGGAAAGTCCGCTTGAAAAACCATCCACCTCAAAGAGAAATCTCCGTACTGTTACCGGCTTATAATGAAGCTATACAGATTAAACGCTGTATAGATGAGGTGGAGAAGGCGCTTCAGAGTTTTTGCAGTTCTTATGAAATAATTGTTTCTGAGGATGGCAGCAAAGATGGTACTGATAAAATCGTTGCAGATTTGGCGCAATCAAACCCTCATTTACGTTTGCTTCATTCGCCATTGCGGTTAGGTAAAGGTAAGGCTATCAAAAATGCTGTTAACGCCGCTAATGGGAGATACATTGCATTTATGGATGTGGATTTAGCTACTGATCTGAGATGTTTGTCTAAGCTCTATGAGGTTGTCAAATTGCAGGGCGGTATGGTGATTGGGTCAAGGCATATAAAAGGTGCAGCTGTGCAAAGGCAACCTACGCGAACGTTGTTTAGTTTAACCTACAATATTTTTGTGCGAATGCTTTTTTTGGATGGTATTTATGATCATCAATGTGGGTTTAAAATTATGAGCCGAAATACTGCAAGGTCTGTGCTTGGGTGTTCTCGTTCGGATGGTTATTTTTTTGATACTGAGCTTATTGTTTGTTGTAAGCGGCTTGGATATCGTGTTACTGAGGTTGCAGTAACTTGGTGGGAAAAAAATAAGGGTGGTTCTAAAATTAATCCGGCTCGTGATAGTATAAAGATTGCTTTGGATATGTTTAGGTTTAGAATTAATCGTCAAAAGTAAAGGTGAGTCTGTTCCTTCTCTTCGCCGGAATCCAAAGAGGATTCATAAGGGGCATTCATAGCGTATTGGCTATGAAAGGATAATACTTCTTTGGCCGGCGGTTTCACAGGCACTCCTCACCAACATGGTTTATGCAGACTTGTGATTTAAGGTTTTTCCAACTGAGAAATAAAAACGCAGGAAACCGTCAAGTTTTTTGAAGCTTGGATGAGTCATAAATGACTAAATTTCTTGGTCATACGTTTTAACCGAGCTATCTGCTGCGCTATGTTCAAAAAAGCGGGTACAGAGTGACCATGAGGTGAACAACGCCCAGCCACAATAGCCTCTGCAATAGCTTCAACCGTAGCATCTCTAGCTTCAATCTCAGTATAACCATAACCAATCTGAGGCGGATAGTGAGCATCAGTTCCAGCAACTTGAGATAAATTGAACCTTTGCGCAGCCTCTTGCGCCTTTTTAACACTCAACCCAAAAGGAAACGCCCTAGCATTAACCACCTCAATAGCATCAAAATCCGAACAAACATTTTCACGAAGACAACCCTTGAAATAAACATAAGGATGACAAGCTATAGCAACTCCACCAGCTTTGTGAATCCGCTTAATTGTTTCAACCGCACTAAAACCTTTGGGGATATGCTCTTTAACATTTAGCGCAACAATATGACCATCCGCACTTGAGACTTCCATACCAGGAATTATAAGAAAATCAGTTTCTTTAGCAATCTTGTAAGCACCTTCAAGAACATCATGGTCAGTTACGGCACAGGCATTTAAGCCGCGTTTTTTGGCATAATAGAGAAGATCTTTAGGAGTTATCAGAGAGTCTTTTGAGTAGGTAGTATGAACATGAAGATCTGCAGAAATTTTTATGGTCATACCTACACCATACTACTTGGGAGCTGTTTTTGTACGTATCTGAGCTAGTTGTTCATCTAGTTTGTCTTCGTCGGTTTCGATTTTATGGAAGAGCGGTTGGGGTTTTAGGAGTATGTGTCCAGCTTCAAGAGGCACTAATGCATCGCTCCATCGGCTTTGTTCAATTTTTCCATTGATTTTTAGGGTTTGCCAGAGTTGTTGTGCGGTTGTGGGCATAAAGGGCTGAGAGATAACAGTTATGGCTTTCACAATCTGGGTTGCGGTGTAGAAGATTGTAGCGGCTTTTTCTTTGTTGGTTTTCATGAGGTTCCAGGGTTCTTTGGTGTTTAGGTATTGGTTGCCAAGACGGCTTATTGCGATAAGGGTGTTAGCGGCAGATTGGAGATTGCCGCTCTCGATGTCTTGGGCGGCGTGGGTTATTTTTTCTCTTAGACAATCAAGTATGGCTTGGTCATCTGCATCGGGGTTGGTGGGTGTGGGGACGGTGCTGTCGAATTTGATGTTGATAAATGAGAGGGTGCGGTGGATAAAGTTTCCAAAGGTGTCGTTTAGATCGGCGTTGATTTTTTCTGCAAATGCGGTCCAGGTAAAATTGGTGTCTTTGCTCTCAGGTCGGGTGGATATGAGAAAGAAGCGCCAGTAATCCACGGGGAACATTTCAAGGGCTTCATCGATCCAGATGCCTATGCGTTGGCTTTTGGAGGCTTTTTGGCCTTTGAATTGTAGAAATTCTGTGGCTGATACACTCCAAGGCAGGTTGTAGTCTTGTCCGGAGGCTAAGAGCAGGGCGGGGAGAATAATTGTGTGGAAGGGGATGTTGTCTTTGCCTACAAAGTAGAGTGTTTGGGCGGTTTTGTCAAACCAGAATTCACGCCATTTTTCGGGTTGCTCGGTTTGTTTGTAGTACTCGATGGTGGCAGAAACATATCCTAAAACGGCATCTATCCAAACATAGATGGTTTTGCCTTGTGCGCCCTCAAAGGGTGCGGGGATGCCCCACTCGACATCGCGGGTGACGGCGCGGGGTTTTAGGCCTTCTTTTATCCAGTTTAGGCTGAAATTTTTAACGTTTTGAGGAAGTTGGGGGTTGTTTTGGATGTATTGGCAGAGGGGCTCGGAGAGTTTGGTGAGATCAATATACCAGTGTTTGGTGGTTTTTGCGATTGGAGGGTTTTTGCAGAGGGCACAGTAGGGTTCGACAAGCAGGGTGGGTTCGAGGAGTTTTCCGCAACTGTCGCATTGGTCGCCTCGGGCTTTCTCAGCACCGCAGTGGGGACATTTGCCCTCAACGAAGCGATCGGGGAGGAAGCGTTGGTCGTGTTCGCAGTAGAGCATCTCTGTTTCTTGGCTAAAGATGTAGCCGTTTTGTTGGATTTCAAGCAGGGTTTTTTGCACAAAGGCTTTGTGCACCGAGCTCTCAGTTGTGGTGTAATTGTCAAATGAGATGTCCCAGCGCTTGAAGAGCTCGGAGACTTTTTTGTGATTGCGATCTGTTAGCTCTTTTGGGGTTATGCCCTGTTTTAGGGCTTCGACCTCGATGGGAGTACCATGAGTGTCAGATCCACTCACCATCAAGGTGTCTGCACCGCATAAACGGTAGTAGCGGGCAGTGACATCGGCTGAGAGCATCGAACCGACTAGATTGCCCAGATGCGGAGTGACATTGATGTAAGGCCAAGCAGAAGTTACCAGAACTTTTTGAGACAAACCAATCATCAACAACAACCGTTTCATCCGTCCTTATTAAAATTGCTAGCTAAACCCACTCGAACAAGGCCATTGTTGTGGAGAAGACTTAAATTTTGAGGCCGATATACCCTATCGGAGGCTATAGTGTGGCTTATTGTCGAAGATGCGGCACCCAACTCAAAGAAGAGGCACTCTTTTGCCATAAATGCGGAACCCAAGTAGCCGTCATCACCCAAACCCCGCCGCCGCCAACTCCAAGTCCAATTAACAGTCAAACCTATCAAGCGCCTCCACCACCAGCAGCATCACAACCAACAACAGCAACTAGTTCGTCTCGCAAAGATCCATGGGTGTTAATTGCGGTTGGGTTAGTTGTTGTATTAGTTTTGGCGGTGACTATTGTTGCTTTTTTGATGGTTCCGCTGGGTTATTGGAGTTTTGCAAATAATAGCTATGGGTCTAATGTGAGCAAATTAGACTTCAACCTTGAAATTAACATAAACCAACTAGTTCCCACCATACAAAATCTAGGTCTGTTTAAGACCGTAGAGACCCCTCAACTCGGTATGGGATCTTGTTTAGAAACAGTAATGCCGCACCAATAATTGACGTATGAGCAACTGTGTGTTGTTGGGGGTATTTTGGGTGTTGTTTGAGCCCTTATATGTTCGGGGCAACAGCTATCTGCAGAGCAAACAATATTTTATTGTGACTAAAGATGAGTCAAAATCAAATGTTTTGCTATCAATGTGAACAAACAGCCAAAGGCACTGGCTGCACGGTCAGTGGAGTTTGTGGTAAAACCGCTGAGGTTGCAAATCTCCAAGACCTCCTAGTCTATAAATTGCGAGAACTCAGCCAACTACTAAGTCTCCAAACCCAAAAACAGAACAACCACGATGAAACAATTGATGTCTTTATCGCTGAAGCTCTCTTCACCACCCTAACAAACGTAAACTTTGATTCCGAGGCCATCATAGCCTACATAAGAAAAACTGAACAGCTACTAATAGAACAAAACGCAGAGCTACAACCAAACATCCAGTATCTAAAACTTGAAGCAACAAACTCGGCTTTGGTTGAGCTGGGCAAAACAGTTGGCATAAACTCTGACCCAGCCATAAATGCTGATCTGCATTCGTTGCAGTGGCTGCTAACCTTTGGGTTAAAAGGCGTTGCCGCCTATGCCTACCATGCATATCTATTGGGCAAAAAAGATCCCGCGGTTTTCAACTTTATCCAAGAAGGCTTAGCCGCACCGCTTAACAAAACATTGGGCCAAAATGAATTTGTGAGTTTGGTTTTCAAATGCGGCGAAATCAATTTACGAGCTATGGAACTTCTCGATGAGGCCAACACTGAGAAATACGGCCACCCCACTCCCACCAAAGTAGCGCTGGGACATAAAAAAGGCAAAGCCATACTCATCTCAGGACACGACTTAGCCGATCTCGAAGAACTTCTCAAACAAACCCAAAACAAAAACATAACCATCTACACCCACGGCGAAATGCTCCCCTCCCATGCCTACCCCAAACTCAAAGCCTACCCCAACTTTTATGGACACTATGGAACCGCATGGTTTAACCAACAAAAAGAATTCGCAACATTCCCCGGCACCATACTAATGACCACCAACTGCCTACAGCGCCCCACAGAAACCTACAAAACAAACATCTACACCACAGGTCCAGTCAGCTACCCAGACATTGCTCATTTAAACACCAAAGACCTCAGTCCCCTAATCAACAAGGCTCTGGAGCTACCAGGTTTTCAAGAAGACAAAGAAGACAAAACGGTTATGGTGGGTTTTGGCAGAAATGCTGTGCTAAGCATCGCTGATAAAGTCATAGAATCGGTTAAAAGCGGACATATTAAACGCTTTATCCTTGTCGGGGGATGTGACGGCGCCAAACCCGGACGCAACTACTACACTGAACTTGTTGAGAAAGCACCCAAAGACACCATCATACTTACCTTGGCATGCGGCAAATTCCGCTTCTTTGACAAAGATCTGGGCACCATTGATGGCATCCCGCGACTACTTGATATTGGACAATGCAATGACGCCTATAGCGCAATTAAAATTGCTCAAGCCTTAGCTGATGCATTCAAAGTTGGAGTTAATGATCTACCGCTCTCGATGGTCCTCTCCTGGTATGAGCAAAAAGCCGTGTCCATATTGCTCTCTCTGCTCTACTTAGGCATAAAAGACATCCGCCTCGGACCCAGCCTACCCGCCTTCATCACACCCAACATCCTAAACGTTCTGGTGGAAAAATTCAACATCATGCCCACCAAAACAGCAGACGAAGACCTCAAAGCCATCATAAAATAAACCCAAAAACCAACACCCCTTCTTTTATTTTACACTAATACCCAAGCGACAATTGATCAATATAGACCGAAACAGCGCATACCACTCAAGAGCACCGTGCAAAAAGCGGCATAACACAAAATTAGACGACGGATATTTTCCTATCAACATATAAGACAAAAATATCTGCATACATAAGTATATGCTGTCTGCAGAGCAAAAATAGGCAGAAAAAAGGGCACTATTGTTAAAACGGCTGTTTGACGAGTTTTTATCTTCCACTCACCAAATATGCTAAAATCATAGCTCCTGACAAACCCATAAACAGCCCGACAGAAAAGAGAAAACAGGAATATCCATAAGAAACCCCGCAATTTTTTAAAGAATCATGCTACAATTATAGTATTATTTAGTATATTGGAGCGGAGTGGCATATGCAAATTTACATTACCCTATTGCGAGGCGTAAATGTTGGCGGGAATAACAAAATTGATATGAAGCGCCTCAAAGAAGTTTTTGCTAATGCCGGATTTGTCAATGTTCAAACCTATATTAACAGTGGCAATGTGATTTTTTCAAGCAACAAAGATGCTGTTACAGTACAAACGCAATGCGAAGATTTAATTGCTGAACAGTTTGGACTAAATATAGCTGTTGCCGTTCTGACTGCTCAAGAACTTTCAGAAGCACTTGACCACACGCCGGATTGGTGGGGTAACACGCCGGATACGAAGCATAACGCTATTTTTGTTATTCCTCCCGCAAAAGCTGAAGCAGTGTGTGCAGAAGTGGGCGACATCAAACCAGAATATGAAAAAGTGGCATATCACGGTAAACTCATATTTTGGTCTGCACCCGTGAAAACTTTTGCAAAAACGCGGTGGAGTACAATAGCTAAACAGGCAACATACCAAAAAATAACTATCCGCAATTCTAATACAGCGTTCAAATTAGCGGAATTATCAAAAGAGTAACAGCCATTTTTTTCAAAAAATCAACACTAAAGGAACCCGGAAAACTTCATCAGACCAAAACCGCGATTTATCTCGCAGTCGCTAAAAACTCCAAAAAGAGCAGATAGTTTACTTGGAATACCAATCCCTAAGTAATTCACTATGCTCAAAAATATACTCCACTTTTTGAATAAACGGCACTATCTCACCAAAATTCAAAGCACGGTGATCAAATACCAAACATAGCGGAATTATTTTTCTTATCCCAATAGATTTTTCGTTACTTTCATTTTTAATCACACCGGGCTTTTCTTGAATACTACCTATACCTATTGCGAAAACTTGCGGAGGAGCAATATCTAAAATTCCCACAAACCCGTTTAACCCCCTACAAACCGAGCCAAAATTAGACATTGTAATTGTTCCGGGTTGCAAATCAGCAGGGATTATTTTATCGTTTAGGGGTATCTTGTCATATTCTTTAAAGTCTTTTTTGTTAGGCTTTGATTTATCAAGAATCATCCCTAAAAGAGCAGAAACAGCTTTTAACAAATGTCCTTTTTTTATTTATTCTATCAGGATACTTACAGCAACTCGGTACAATGGAATATGAATATTGCAATTATTTATTTTCTGTGCAATTTTATTAATGTATTCTTGCATTTCTACAAGTGTCTTATCTTCAAAATTTCTTAAATTTATGGGAACAATTTCACCGTTTTCAAGTACCCAGGGCATAGTTATGTTTATATTTTTTATAACTTCAACCTCACCGGTGATACGTTTGGGGTTGTATTTTATATGAGCGTTAACCTGCGGTGCAGTTTTGACAGCTTCTACACATATTTTCAGTAACAAGGTGTTTATAGTCAATTTTAAACTTCGACTATTTTCGTTTAGTCTGCCAAATTCATTCAGCATTTCAGTTACATCCGCCTCGTAAATGAAAGTTACGTGCGGAACTGTTGTCCACGACTCGGTGGTTTCATAGCTGATTGCTTTTCGCAGAATGTTAAACTTCTCCCCCATCAAATCATCCCAAGTCTTTTACTGTATTATTTTGCTTTATAAAAAACCTATCAGAATACCTGCACATTACATACCGCATTATAGAGGATAATCCCCAAAATCGGTGCAACCCAAGGTTTTTTCGACTTTATCAGAATACTAGCATAGAAATTTTTATCGGGCGTGTAACAAAAAAATGGGGCAATGGTTTTGTTCTCCGATTCCTAACTAAAATTGTGTCTGTTGTGGGGCTTGTCCGCTTTTTGCCAGATCTTTTGCGATCAACCCTCCCTAAAATAAGAAGTGCACAAAGTAACGAGGCGAAGAAAGGTCTATCATTGTGGAAAACAGCCACCCGCCCATTGTGGACAGAGAAATATTTGACAGACACAAAGAGAACTTGCCCGCCGAAGAAGGGTAACACTTGAAAAAAGCGGATATGCCAACCGCTATGCTTGGAGCGGAAAAATCAAATAAGCCACTGCAACTTTTTCAAAATCTTTCTTTCGGTGTCACAGCATCTTTTTAGAACATATCGGATGAGAGCCGCAGTGTTGCCGTTTTGTCGTGGGTTTCCATTAAATGCAATAACTTTCAGGAAAATTACCAATATATCTACAACTGACTGAGATAAAACAATAGTTTACACACATCCAGTTTAGCATACATGCACATGTAAGGCATACAATGCAAAGTCTTTTTCAGAAAATGACCTGTTAGAAATATTTTAGCTCAACTGCTCACATATACATGAATAATGTCGATTAACGCTAATATGACTGCAAATGTTTTTATATTAAAGTATCAAATGTCATGCTTTAAGGTATAACTAAAATGAGCGATTTCAATTCAAGCAAAACCCTAGCAGGCATCGGCTCAATACTAGTCGGATTCATTGTCGGCATAATTCTTTTCTGAGAGTGTTGACCAATAGATATATTGTAGGGTGTGTTTATATTAATTCAGCCGGTGGCTGTTATGGTTGAATGTAAAAATTGTGGTTCTGAAAAAACAGTTAAAAGCGGGCAACTCCGCGGA
>WRCX01000075.1 GCA_009783705.1 Candidatus Bathycorpusculum hydrogenotrophicum
ATTGTCTCAAAAATTATCCAACGCTCATCTTTGGTCAAGTTAACACTGTACTTTTTATTCATAACTAAGCACGTGTTAACATATACAATCAACACTTATTTATAATGCGGTCAAAGCAGTATAGCAACCTTTAAACTTTGATGCATCTGCACAAAGATACCTGAACATTTAAAGGCTCATAACACTGTTTTTGGATGAATGGGTAGGCGATGACGAGTCTGGCCCCGCAGACAAAAGGATGATGTGGATCTTGAGTGTGACGTAGCAACACATCAACCTTCAAGTATAAACTTGGGTTAGTTGCTACATGAGCCTCCTATTCAAACACACAATCACAACACCGATACATGCTAAAACAAGGAAACATAAACAAGACAACCTTAAACCAGCGGTCTTCCCAGTTAATTAACACATTTTTAAAGCAAATACTAAATTAGAACAAAAAGACCCATAGATACGATCGACTTGGGCCATCGACGGGTACCTTCACACAAGTCATCGTTGCATTGCTAAATTGGTTAAATAAGCAGCATATCACAAACGCTAAACAGCAGCGTCCCCGAAATCAAAGACAATAACGTCTCTATAACTAACACACAAAAATCACTTAGCACTTCAAACGTATTCATAAGAGGTTAGCGAACAAATATGAATAATGTACAAAAAGAAATAAAAAAACAGCCGCTGGTTCTAACAGCCAATTCTCTCTGTACAAGGGTTAAACATTTTTCAGTTCCCATAACAACCACATTTATAGCTACACTCATTCTTATTGCCGCCTTTTTAAGTCTATACGCAACCCCTCTGGCTCAGTCAGCAACTCCAACCACCACTCTTACTGGTGATCCTCTGTTACAATCAATGCTCTGGAAATACACTCCCAGTAACGGAGTTTATGCTCCACCTACAGTTGTAAACGGCATAGTTTATCTTAACTCAGAAATACATGGACAAGTTTCAGCCTTAAATGCCACAACTGGCACCAACATATGGACCTACAATAACTACATCATTAACGTCATACATGGATCGCCTGCAGTGGCTGATGGACGAATATACGTACTTACACAGGTTAGTTTTTGGGTTTTAAACGCTACCGATAGCACTGAACTGTGGAGCCTACCTTTGGGCGGTCTCTCAACTCCGGTAGTTGTTGATGGCATAGTTTATTTCAGTTCACGGCACTCATACGATGGTGCGCAGGGTAGTTGTGTTTTTGCTTTTAATGCTATTGATGGTACTAAACTGTGGCATTACGCAATACCTGGTGGTAGCGGGGGTATTTCGTCGTCTCCGGCTGTTGTTGGCGGGGTAGTTTATGTTGGTGCTGATAATAATAATGTGTATGCGTTAGATGCAAAGAGTGGTCGAGTGCTTTGGCATTTTGCTACAGGTGATCCTGTTGGCTCGTCTCCTGCGGTTGTTGATGGCATAGTTTACGTGGGTTCAGGTGATCATTGTATCTATGCATTGAATGCTACGACTGGCAAAAAAGTTTGGAATTACCAAACAGGTGGGGGTGTTAGTTCTTCGCCGGCTGTTGTTGACGGAGTGGTTTATGTTGGTTCTGAAGATCATACTGTTTATGCTATAGATACGGCTGATGGTAAAAAGCTCTGGAGCTATACTACTGGTGATATAGTGGTTTCTTCGCCGGCTGTTGCGGGGGGAGTGGTTTATGTTAGTTCTTGTGATGGTAATTTTTATTTTTTGGATGCGACTATTGGTAAGAAGCTTTGGAGTACTTTTGAGTATGGAGACGGTTATGCGTCGCCTAGAGTTGTTGATGGCGTGCTCTATATTTGTGCTAATTTTAATTTGTATGCTTTCAATGCCCTAAATGGCTCCTCTAATTCACCGGCCCCATCAGATTCACCGGCCCCATCAGATTAACCGGCATATATTTTCATCGTAATCGGGGTGATAGTTGGTGGTAGCAGTATCATAGTTGGCACACATTTCCTAAAAACAAGAAGACGAATAATTCAATAAAAAAGACATGTTTTGTTTGAATATAGTTTTTGGTTAGCTGTGCAGATTACTATTTGCGAAACTGGAAAGAAACCCAGAAAGTGGCAGATAAAAACAAGGAAAAAGATTATTATTTATCTTGGGGTTTTTCCCATAGTTGGAGTTTTTCTTTTTTCATTTCGGTGCGTTTGCGTTGTAGGTACTTGTATACCGTGTGATGTTGGCAACCATCTATTATCATCTGTATTGCGTTGCGTGCTGTATCTGATTGCTCAAAGTTACCTATGATACCTACTGTGTGGCCGTACACGACAACATCTGCTTCGCTGAGTTCTTCGATGAGTTTACGGGTTTTGCCATCAGTACCAATGAGGCGGCCTTTAATGCGTTTTATATCGGACTCGCTACGCCCAAAAATCAGTCGTAGATCGATCATGTCATAGATGTCGTCTTCATTGCGGATTAGACGAAAAGCGATTTCAGGTGCAAAGCCGCGTCCGATGGCCGATACGACATCTTTGGCTTTGAGCAGAACTGAGGGATCGGCGGCTTTCTCGGTGAGGATTATTGCTATGCTACCCTCTGTGTCTACGTCGAGTTTGGCGCCTAGTTTATTTTCTATGTATTGTTTTGTTTTTCCTTCGGGGCCGATGAGTATGCCCACGCGTTCTTTTGGGATTCGAACAAAGCTATCTAGACCAGGCATTATTTTCCAACAACCAATTTGTGTAATTCTTCTACTGGGGTTACATTAACGTTTAGGCGACTAAAATACCTGTTTAGATTCACTAAGTCTCTGTTTAGCATAAAGTTGGCCATGGGATGCTCTATGGATACGGATTGGGAGAGGTCAAAAATTAATGGTTTGCCTTTCCACATCATGATGTTGTATTCACTTAGGTCGCCGTGGACAATTTTGGCTTTTTTGTAGAGTCGTTTTATGTATGTAATTAGTTGTTTATAGACGCGCTCGGGGTTTTCTGGTGATTGTTCTTTGAGGGAGGGAGCTGGTGCGCCTGTTTTGCCGATAAACTCCATTACAACCACGTTGCTTTTCACTGCTATGGGGTTGGGTACGGGCACTTTGGCTTCGGAGGCTTCGCGGAGGTTGCGGAATTCTTTTTGTGCCCACAAAGACATAAGCGAGCGGGTGTCGCGTTTGATGTTTTTAAATCGGGGGTCGCCTTCGATGTATTTGAGCATACCTTTTTTGAACTCAGCAGATGAGGTGAGATAGATTTTTACGGCTAAATCTGTGCCGTCTTTGGTGGTTGCCCAGTAGACTTTGGCTTCTTTGCCGCTGCTCACGGCACCGTTGACTTCGTAGAGTATACCACTGTTTAATAGGTCAAAAACGACTAGACGGGTGGCTTGGTCAAAGACTTCCTCAACGGTGGCACGTTCGTTGGCACGGTCGTGAATGAGCATTTTGTCTCTGCGTTCCACTAGTTTTTCTCTGTGGTTTAGGCGTTCTCGGGATCGGTTGGACATAAGATTCAGCCAAGTTATGGATTTTGGATATTAAAGCTAATCGTAAGTTTTAAGTATTTTCAGGGCAATAAAATTTCAAATTTTTCTTTCATTACACCATCAGTATGTTAATGGATAATACTGCTAAAATGAACCTGAGTCTTATTCAGTGAAGATGTAGAGATTTCGTGAAACTGCAATCATCAAGCAAAGGGCAGGTAAGTAGGTTATAATAAGTTAGGCAGATGGAGAATATTAGAGGAAAAGCTACCGATGATTCGCGGTAGATTGTTTGTAGGGATGTAAAGTTAGGGGTTTAGAGGGTTAGGAGGCCTTTGCGTCTTAGGTTTTCGGCTTGGGCGTGTGTGTAGCGCCAGGTTACATCACCGCGGGTGTCAGTTTGGAAGTCCCAGGGTGAAATGATGACGATGTCGCCTTCACGTATCCATACGCGGCGTTTCATTTTGCCTCGGATACGACAGAGACGTTCTGCACCGTCTTGACATTTAACCATAATACGGTCAAACCCCAATAGTTTTGTAACTACACCTAAAACTTCGCCTTGGCCGGGGTAGACCATTTCGCTTATTGCGCCTTCACTTAACACTTTTTTCTTTCCCAAGCAAATTGCCTCAATTATCAGGTTTGTGTACAATAGTTTTTCTTACTTATATGCATTTAACCATAGCGGAGGATTTATCAGAAAATACAGTGGGGGTATGCCGCTGGTTTAGGGCGGCGTGTTTTTGTTTAACTCTGCAAGGATCTCTTTAGCATAGTCTACGCGTACTTTTCGGTCTCTAACCATCTGCTCTGCAACTGTATCGATTTGGCTGTCATGAGCGCCTGCAATTACGGCGATGTTTCGTGCATGTAGAGACATATGTCCACGCTGGATACCCTCGCTTGCCAATGCACGCAAGGCACCCAGATTTTGAGCTAAACCAACAGCGGCAAGGACTTCGGCGAATTCGTTGGCGGATTTGACTCCTAGAATTTTCATGGCAATTTTGGCGATGGGGTGCGTTTTTACAGCACCACCGATTAGGCCCACAGCCATAGGTAACTCGATTACGCCTTCAAGATCTCCACTGCTGTTTTTGGTCCATCTCGATAGGGAGGTGTATTTGCCATTTAGGGCTGCGTACGCGTGTGCACCGGCTTCGATTGCACGGTGATCATTACCCGTTGCCAATATGACTGCAATGATGCCGTTTGGGGCACCTTTGTTGTGTGTTGAACCGCGGTAGGGGTCAGCTTCTGCAAATACTGATGCATATGCAATGCCCTCAACAACGGCTTCGCCACCTAAAGCTTCCTTGGGAACAACACACCAAGCTTTAGCAAGTCGTCTAGTGGCTAAATTGGAAATTATCCGCAAATATACCTGTCCGCCTGTGAGACTCTCAATTAAAGGAGCTACAGCTTCAGCCATTGTGTTTACTGCGTTAGCACCCATGGCGTCACGGCAGTCAACATATAATTCAACTATAAGCATAGGTCCCAGAGTAGTGTCAATAACTTTGGCGCCTAAGTCTTTGGCGCCGCCGCCAAATGAGTTTAGAACGGGATCTTGCTCGTTTGCCTTTTTAAGTATTTGATCCTTTGCAGCCAAAACAGTTGTCTGTGCAGAGTTGGCGTCTTTTAGTCTAGCGACTTGTATCTGTCCGATCATGACGGGTGTGGTGCTACTGGTTTGGAAACCTCCGCCGTCGCGCACCATCTTGGCAGCATAACTGGCAGCAGCAATTACACTGGGTTCCTCGGTTGCCATGGGGATAAGATACTCTTTGCCATTAATTTGAAAGTTAACAGCGACACCCAGAGGTTCAGGGAAAACCCCGATAAAATTCTCTATCATATGGTCGCCTACTTCGGTGGGTAATGAGCTGGACTGTTCAAGAAGCAAAGTTTCTTCAGGAGTTAAACCTGCAAATTCTGCAACAAGAGCCAACCGCTCTTTGGGCGGCAACTTGTAGAAACCTGATATTACAGAGGTTTTAGCCATGGGACATTCCTTTAACTGCATGATTAAAATCTAATTTTCTTGGAATCATTTAAGCTTTAGCCGAACACAACCAACTACTAACCAATACAATGACAGAAAGAAGTATTTGCCAAAGACACGCGCTAATACCAGCTGACCGTTCAAAACATCACTATTTAGTATAGCAGATGCCAAAAATGGAAAGTCTAACAATAACTCGCTTTGATTTGTATGGTTATAGGGTTGTTTGTCCGGGACTTTGGGGCATGGAAACTGCAGGTATGCCTAGTCGATGACGAATTTCTTTGGCAAGTGCATCGCCGTCGCTTCGAAAGTTGTCGGTAATGACCTGTTTGGCATTGGTACGTCGTACATACTCTATTAATCCGTCAAAGTCACTGTGGTCGCTTAGAGCGATGAGATGTTCACGGTCACTTATTTGACGACAGGGTTTTTGGAATTCCCATCCGCTTACACATATCCGTGGGTTGTGTAGTCCGACATGTTTGCGTTGATTCATATGGTAGAAAGCGACACAGGGCAGATTATCAGCTATGAGATTCTGGCCGTCCTTGTCGGCACAATGTGAGATTGGATCAAGCATCATACCGTGTGTCTGGCAGACTTGGGTGACATCATAGACTAATTCGGGCATAACAAAAGGCACCTGCACATCGGCATCACGAAGAATTTTCATCACTTCTTGGAGTTTGCCATGATAGCCAAATACATATACGGTGCCGCTACGGAGCTGCTTCTCAACCATTTCTACCAAAAGCGCTCGAACATCAACTGTAAAGTTACGTCGACAAGAAGGACGTCCATATGTAGCCTCTACAACCAGCACATCACAATCCACAGCTTGGGTACCCTCCAACCTAAAATCCCCCGACCAGGCAATGCGAATACCTTGGGCATCTTCGACGAGCACTTGTGTAGCACCTAATATGTGATCTGCTTTTAGCAGAGTAATTGTTTCGTCACCGTATTTGAGAGGTGTATTATATTCGAGGGGGTAAACAGACACTTCGGAGAGATTTAAGCCACGGTTGAGAATTTTGCAAAGGTCGCGGGTAGCTTTAGTCATCAAAACCTTCTCACAACACTTGACACTTTTGCGCAGACCGTAGAGGTGGTCGGCATGGGCATGAGTAACAACTCGGATAGGCCTTATGTCAAAAGCATCACATGCAACATTATCCCCTAAGAGGATCGCGCCGTTCTTGGTTATCTGCGCCCGTTCCGCCACACGTCAGCCTCGAATTAGGTTTTCTCTGCCATCCACTCAATGAGTTGCTGAGGACTAAGGGTTTTAATTGTAAAATGCAGAGGTCCAAGCGGCGACTCGGCAGTTTCCTCAGAGAAGGATATGTGACCAACATAAGCAACCTGTTTGTTTAGGTAAAAGCTGATAGTGTTGTCGCGGATTTTTTTGAGAAGCAATTTTCGTGCAGCATCACGAATGCGGTCATTACGCATAAGATTGCGAAGTTTGATCAAACAATCCTGCCCTGTTGCATGGGCAGTTAAGATGGCGCCTCTTTGGGCGGGGCTAACAGTGAATGTTGCACCACCCAAAACATTGCTTATAGCCAAACGGACTTTTTCTTCAGTTTCTGTTGGATTAAGGTCTGTTTCTACAAAAACTTCTATTTCTTCAACCATAAAGTCTCAATCCTGCCAAAATGTTCACGCACCAAAAGTTTGAAACTCTCGATACTATTATCATTAACTATTATTTGCTCTGACATTGCTATGACATTGCCCACGCCTACGCCTAATTCGCGATTGTCACGTTGCACAAAAATATCATAGGTTGCAGGGTCGTCACTTCTACCCCGGCGTTTGAGACGCTCAAAACGGATTTGAGGAGATGCATGCACAGAAACAAGGGTAAAACTGGCAAAATGTTCCTTAAAGATATCAGCTTCATAAATGCTACGCAACCCATCGATGAGTACGCAACAGCTTGTTTGTTCTTTTATTTTGGGGATGCATTTCTGTGCGATAACATAATTGCCGCTTTCAGCCCGCAACGCAAGCATGACAGCGCCAATGTTTTGAGGTGTCGGCTCCAAACCACGTAATTTGGTCTGCTCCCGTACAACATCACCCATGGCGACTATGTCATAGCCCATTTCGCGGGCAGTTTCCACAACCAGAGATTTACCTGAGCCAGGCATACCGCCCAAACCAATAACCAATTTGTCAGCGACCAAAGTGGACTTACCTTTTTTGGTTTTATAACAACCACTCCCATTAAAAAGTATCCGCTTCTTTTCGCATGAACTGCCGTACCTACATTTTCACCCATCAATCTGTGTTGCAAGAATAATAATTGAAATTAAAGCACAATATAATCTAAAGGAAGCGGCAAATTATTAAAACAGCAACATTAATTAAAATTTTTATAACATTATATTAATAAAGATTAATAAAAGAAGAGACAGAAGATAGATCATATCATTAACAGTGCCAAGTATAGCAAATATAAACTCAGTGCTAGATGTGGTAAAACCTTTGCAGCATTTAACGGTGTTAACATAGCATAACCAGGCACAGAAACAGCATATTCAACCATAGAAGAATCAAATGAACCAGGTTCAGCCTTATCAGCAACAAGCTTAGTCACCTCAAAATTTACCACCTAGCACGTAACTATTTAACAACACCCATGCACTGTTTTGTTTGATACATCCAAGCGCTAACTACGCAGTACATTTATAAGATACTAAGCCCAATATTTTATGAATAAGATAGACATCTGGAGACATATGTCGTGTTTTGCAATATAATTTATAATGTGTCGAACATCATCATAGAAACAAAGGAGGGAAAATGCTAATGTCAAAAAATGTGAACGAAGAGAAAATAAAACACATACTAACAGAAGCCAAACTTGCCTCTATCAAAACAATGCTCGAAAAAGATCATGCAGTCGACTGCCTGCTTCTACTCTATGTTGGACGCGGCAGATGGAAAGAAGCCAAAAGCTTCATGCAAGAAAACAAACTAACACTAAGCGACGGTACGTTTAGATCAAGAATGATTGAACTCGAATCCTTAGGTTTAGCCAAGAGCGAACGCATCGATCCACTCAAAAAATACTACATCAAAACCAAACAAGGCGACAAAGTTGCAAAACTGCTCCTCGAATTCTTTGATAAACTATCAGAATAACAGACCCTCTAACTAAAACAAGCAAAGCATAATATACACAACATTCAATCAAGACAATACAACAACAAAACACATCCTGGATCAACCAGATAACGCATTTAAGCTAAAATCAGCGCATAAATGTGCGTTATACCCTCAATTTCTACCCAACAATTTCTAAAAACACAAACACCTCATCAACACGCAAAATATAAGAAAAGAAGAGAGTGTTCACCTAAAGATAAGTAATGCGGTTTTTTGAAATGCTGTAAAGATGTCTTCAGTGGTTAATGCGTGCCAAAGTTTAAGCGTTAAATCCACCATCGCGGTCTTCTTTGAAACAA
>WRCX01000076.1 GCA_009783705.1 Candidatus Bathycorpusculum hydrogenotrophicum
GTTCTACTTCAGGTATTACTTTGCCTGGTACGGTTCCAAAGTTTGGTTATATGTTTGATGCGTGGGATGGTTCTGTTCCTTCCGAGTTTCCTGATGTGGATTTGACTATTACGGCTCTTTGGGCGGTGGATGATGGTGGTGATGTGGAGCGTTATTCGGTTAGTTATGTTGGTAATGGTCATACTGGTGGTGTAGTGCCTGTGGATGATTTTAGTCCGTATGTTGAGGGTAGTTTGGTTAAGGTTTTGGGTCAGGGTAGTTTAAGTCGTGAGGGTTATGTTTTTCTTGGGTGGGCTACAGTTTCTTTTGCGTCTGTGGCGGAGTATACGGGTGGTTCAACTTTTACTATATTGGATGATACTGTGTTGTATGCGGTGTGGGTGAAAGAAGTTTTGTTTACGGTGGTGTATAATCCTGGTTTGCATGGTACGTTTGGTGAGCAGGTTACTAGTGGTCTTTCTTATGGTGACTTAACACCTGCTCCGCCAACAGTTACAGGTGAAGTCGGATGGAAATTCATTGGTTGGTCACCTGTTCCAAGTGTAACAGTGGCTGAAGATGTTGTCTATACAGCTCAGTGGGAACAGGAACTGTTTACGGTGCGCTTTGTAGATTGGGATAATACTCTTCTAAAAGAAGAACGTGTTCCATATGGAGGATCTGCTACAGCCCCTGCAGTTCCATCTCGAAGTGGTTATACTTTTATAGGTTGGAACCGCGCCTTTAACAATGTAGTCTCTGACCTTACTATTACAGCGCAATATCGACAAAACGACTCTGGTTTCTCCCCAGCTCCAAGCAAACCACCCACAACAACACCAACACCTCCCCCGTCAGAATTGCCAACACTTCCACCATCAGAATCTCCACCTGCTGGCTCTGAAAAACCAAAGGAATCGTGGGCGCTCGCAAGCTTGATGTTAAGCGTAGTAGGTATAATTTTAGCTATTATCGTATTGATTGTCTGTGTAATACTGCAACGTAAACAGAAACAGACAAAGAAACAAACTGACTAGGCGGAGATACTGCTGGTCAATATACAGCAGAACGTAATGGTGACCAAGACACTGAGGAGGAAAAGAAGCAGAGGCAAAGTCAAACTCGGATTTTACTAAGCCTCGACATGGGTGTTGAGGGGTTTATTGCTCCTTTGTCGTTTAAAGGTACTTTGAATGGCGAGGTTTTTGAGTATTATGTATCACAGGTTTTAGCACCTGTTATGAGTGAGGGGGATGTTTTGGTGCTTGATAATTTGTCGGTGCACAAGGTTGCTAATGTTTTGGATCCATTGATTGTTAAGGGTGTGAAGATTGTGTTTTTGCCTGTGTATTCTGCGGATTTTAATCCTGTAGAGTTGGCATGGTCTAAAATTAAGGCTTATTTGCGTAAAGTCAAACCTAGATTTTTGGATGATTTGCATAAAGCTATCTTTGAGGCTTTAACCACCATAACTATTGCTGATGTTGAAGGCTGGATCAAACACTGTGGTTATGGACTATAAAAAGTTAAACTGCTATAAAATAAACCCTTAATAAACAAAAGGGGTGAACCTGTTCCTACTCAACCGCCAAAAAGATATTGCATGAGTGTGTGTATGAATGAATGTAGGTTGGTTGGTTCAGCGGCTTCACAGGCACTCTTCACCCAATCAAAAACAGCCAAATATGAATTTAAAAGTTACCCAACAACAAAAAATGAGTTAGGGTGAGACTGTTCCTACTCGGCCGCCAGAAAAGATGTATTTATCACCTGAGTTGTGTACAATGATATATGTTGGTTGGTTCAGCGGCTTCACAGGCACTCCTCACCCATAACAAATTAAGGGACAATAGATCTAAGTATTCGCCGCCACAACCCAAACCCAGCCGGCTTTGCCAAGTGTCTAACTATTGAACAAAACACCCTGCATTTGTTATTTGTTTATCTAATAATTAGACAAACTGTTCGAACACTTAGCATTAAATCAAACAACAACCATAGAGTATCCTGCAGGGGACATGGAAGCATGACACACTGATGCACACCGCCGCATCGTGCCATGCTTCCATCGGACAGCCGGATAGCCTCCTTCCCCTTCCCACATTCACCTAACATTGTCCTCACACTATCCAGCTGTCCCACCCCAGCACCCCATAGATCAGCATAATTTATACCAGTAGTAATATGTTGCCCCCAATCCATCACAGCACCCTAGCCGATCTCATAGGCCCAAAAGACACCAAAACCCTGTCAGATAAAGACAAAATCTAAAACTCTACTACACCGGACAACTCACAGTCCCTCTGCCCAACCCAGAGTGGCCATTGTGGGATCACGAAAACCCAGCCCAAAAGCAACAGAAACCGCCTACCTAATCAGCCAATTTCTATCAGAACACCGCATTGTTGTGGCCAGCGGGCTTGCGGAGGGCATCGACACAGCCGCACACAAAGCAACCATAGAAGCACACAGCCAAACCCTCGCTGTTTTAGGCACACCCCTTGATCAAGTCTACCCCCAAAAAAATTGTGTGCTTCAGCAGGTAATTATGCAGAAACATTTAGCATTCTCCCAATTTCCCATAGGTACACCCATTCGGCCAGAAAACTTTTTGCAACGCAACAAAACCCTAGCACAACTAACCCACGCCTCAGTGATGGTGGAAGCCCAACCGCGCAGCGGATCACTCAACCACGCAAGCCACGCACTAAAACTGGGGTATCCACTCTTCATCTATCGTCCCCTAAATGAAAACCAAATCTGGGTACAGCAGATGCTGACTAAGGGTGCCACCCTATTTGAGGATCCCGACGAGATTAGCCGCCAGCTGAAGTAACACTATTACCATTAACCCGTTGAAGATACTGCAGGTAGATGTCTTGCTGGTTGTTCACATTCACATTCACACTAGGCGCACTACTGCCGCCTTGGTTTAGCATGTTGGTCACCGCATAAGTCCCCACACCCGCCGCAACCACACCACCCGCCAGCATAGCCCACCTCACCGGCCCCTTCAAAGCATTAAGAATCGTCTGCGTAATAGCCAAAGAACGCAAAGTCGTAATCAGCGTATTAATTTTAGGCAAAACATAGAGAATCTGAGCCCCAAACCCCACCAGCTGCACACCCGCCGAAATCGTCATCAACGTCGACATAGTCTGCGCAGTCTGATAACTCCGCTCTGCACGCTCCAGCTGGCTTAACGCCGACAAAGCCTGCTTACTAGACGCCCCATACTGACGAACCGCCTCCGTATAGTTCTCCTGACTCTGGGTGAGGCTGTCTTGGCTATTCTCAAGAGCCATCTGACGCATATAAAACGTACCCAGCAATGACACCCCCATCATAGCCCCATCTGCAAAGACCGAAAGCCGCGGTAACTGGCTGAGCTGAAAGTGATCATGCTCTGCGTTGCGCCGTCAGTGGCCATGCGTACGTTGTTCATACTCGACGACCCAGCCTGGCCCACTGAAACTAGGCTCTGCTTAGCACTCTTAGCACTATTAGCCGCAGGGGCTGAGAGATTAGTTCCAGTAAAGATTATGCTGTAGGTCATCTGACTCATAACGACTTACCCCTTTTGTTGCTGTTGTTTTTGGCAAATATCCAGCCACGATAGATACACCTGGTATTCTCCGAGCTGGCGTGCACTCCAATCACGCAGATGCACAAGCCCCAGCTGAGCAAGACTCACCCAAAGGGCAATGCTGGTTTTCTTTTGTGTCACAAAAGCACTCCAGCAGCTGACGGCCCTCCTCATGCGTCAACATGTTGAGTGGTATGGCTACACAGCTAAGCCCCTCAAAAAGCTTACTGGGCAACGTCTTGGGTAACGGTCCGCGGTCTTTGGTTACAGATCGGTAAAGTATGGCCTCCCGCAACTCAGATTCTGTGAAGGGTTCGGCCTGCTCTCCCTGCTTTTGAGCTTCATAGCGCTTAGTTCGAGTCAGGGTTTCAGCAGTTTCAAGGTACTCCTTGGCATCTAAAATATAGACCACATACTCTCCAGCGTACTCAGAACCAATCTGTGCCAGCAAACTCTTAGGCGGCACAAAAGTCTTATAGGCCTTCATTAGCTGATCACCACACTATTAGACACACCAGCAATACGCTCATACACCGCATTTAGATTATCCACACTTATACTGTTACTGGCAAGATCCATATTAGCAAAACTAAAAGTGGTGACTGCGGGATTAGTTTGATTATTGCGCAACGCAATAACCACTGATCGGGTGCGGGTGGTGCTGTCAGTGCCATATTGCATCTGCGCCTTCTTTAAAATCTGCACATCCAAACTATACTCAGCGTGGCGGGCAATTTGCTCACTCATAGAGACACTGTTACCCGAGGAGAGCTGGGTCACATTATTTTTGATGCCAAATTTAAGCGAAGTCCAATTTGCTGATAAAGAGTTGCCGCCTACACTAAGAGTAGTTATCGACTCTTTGGTCATAGGCAACACACTATCTGCGGGAATGGTGAGCTCACGGCTCTCACTGCCCAAACTCGACACCACAATGTCGGCGACGAGGTACCTCTCCTGATCCAGCGACAAATCACAACTATCCACTAAACAATTCGAGAGTCTTCACTTATAGATAGATAAGGCTGTTGTTTGGATTTTGGTAAACACCTCAGGCGTGGTCAGATTGGACCACAGCTTTATCGAGGTATCCACCATAGTATCGCACTTAGAAACCATCTTAATCCGACGAGTAAACCGCCCCAGATGATGACGCGTATTACTGTTATCTTGTTCGATAGCAATAGTGTGTTTTTTGCCAATGATATGACGTTCTTTGGGCAACACTTTGGCAAAAGCGTCCCAATCGTCTGTATAAAAGATACAGTTTGTTAGGTGCTTGACTTTATCATAGAGTCTTTTGAAGGTTGCAGTATCACGATAGCCGAGCACCCAGGCCACAACTCGCCGTGTGCCACGGTCAACGGCTTTGAGGATCCAAAGCTTGTTTTTTTTGAACCCACAAAATGCCACATTTCATCAAATTCCATCTCTTGGATCTCTCCTGAGATTTCTGTGTCAGGCAGTTGGGCGCCGGCTTGGACAATCCAACGATATACTAATGATGGCCAGGTGTCAAAAATTTTTGCGAGCATAGTGTAGGAGGCTTTGCTCAGTGAGTAGAGCAGGGTACACATGGCTTTTTTAGCAATAACACCCTCATTGGTGCGTTGATCGCCTTCTACAAAATTATGTGCACATTCTGCGCATTTGTATCGTTGTTTTCCGCGGACTAGACCGTTTTTTACAACGTTTTCAGACAAACACTTCTTACACGATGGCATGACAATATCCTAATCAAGTAAAGTAACACAGTTTATCTATCTATCGGTGAAGACTCTCAAAATTCTGACGTTACTATTTGTAGTGATCAGATGAGCGAACAAATAACCATCAGCAAACAAGCCTTAGAAAAAATATTAGAAGAAATTTGCGAGTTAAAACAACTCGCGGAAACCCAACTCAAAACTTGCCAGACACCGGAATAAGCGAAGAAACAAAACTTTCTAGTTTGTCTAGGCGCTGTTTTAGTTCTACGTTTTGTTCCTGCAACCTTCCCTCTTTTTGTCTCTCGGGCGCCTCAAACTTTAACGCTGTTTCTTTGTCTAGGATCATGCCGCATGTGGTGCATCTTGTGTCCCCAAAAGGATTCTGAACACTACACCGCGGACACTGCACCAGTTTTACTATACTTGTATCGTTTGTTGCTGTTTTTAACCCATGCAACTCTAACACAGCATCCTCTAAATCGCGTGCGGAAAAATGCACGTATCGCCGTGTCATCTTACTACCATACGTCCAGCCAGCAAACTGCTCAAGCCGACACTCCGTAAAAACCTTAGCCATATCAGTCAACGAAGAGTGACGATAAAGATAAAGCCAAATATCTTTTTGTACACCACCCTGTTTAGCTAAACGCTTAATCATCAAACGAAAACGAGTATAACTCAGACGCTCACCTACGTGATTACTAGCTAAAGAACACCATAAAGGTGCTTCGGGATGATTTCTATAGGGATGCTCTTGCAACCATTCCAAAAGAGGTTTACAAGAAACAACTAAGGGTATGCGCTTAATGCCTGTTTTCCCATTAGCAGTAATAAGACAATACTCGTCTTTAAACACTACACTACCCGTAGTCATGGTTAAAAGTTCACCAGGCCTCAGAGCCGCTTCAAAGAGCACATAAATGATAGCCCGATCACGTTTGTTGGTAGTGGCTTTGATGATGGCAGTAAAGTCTTCTTTTGTGAGCAAGTTTTCAGGAGTGACTCTGGGGTCTTTTTCTTTCACGGTCAAACTTATCCAACTTACTTCGGGAGGTATGGGCGTGCCTTTTGTGCAACTGCCTTGCTTGGCGTATTGGACTATTTTTCGCAGAGTTAGTTTTTTGTCATGTTTAGTCCACTCTTTTTGTCTGCAACCATTAATAACGGCAACCACAGCCTCAACTTCAGTTTTAGTTATTGTTTTTAGGTCAACATTTATCATACGCAACAGCGGGGTTAGATGGTTGGCGTATTTGGACACTCTTGCAAGTGAGAGACCTAAGGCGAGTAGGTGGTCTAAAAATTGCAGAGCCACCCCTCCGTTTAGCATTGCTTTGAGGTTGTAGCGTGATCTTTTTAGGTGTTGCTCGTAGTCGTGAATTGGCTTATTGGTTGTCATGTCCTTTATGGTTGCTGGGAATTTAAAAAGCAGAGATTTTTCTTTTGGTTTTATAGTTGAAATTTGAGGAAGGGAAGCAGACTGGATTGACTGGAGCCTTCGGCGGGTTGGTCTAGGGTTTTGTTGTCTTTTAAGCCGATGACGATGAGCCCAAAGCCTATGTACCGTGCATAGATGTGGGCCTCCTGAAAAACGGTGTTGAGGTTGTACTGCTTTGTGAGCGCATAAGCCGCCTTTTCTAACTCGGAATCCGAGATCTCCTCACCCTGCTCAGTAAAGACTTTGAGATCCCACTTATTCCCCCAGACATTCTTGGGGATAATGTCCACTGCGTTTTCGGCGATGTCGCATCGTTTATAGAGGTACCAGTAGTCCTCGTTAGATATCGAGGCGGGAAAGCCCCGGATGGGGTTTGTGCCAAAGTCGGTACGGCTACGCGGAATCCCCCCGCCCTGCAGGGAGCTGTTAGCGCTATAGCTGGGACGGGGGAGGGTGCCGTTGGTCATAAACTCACTGTATTGCTGGGCATTTAGAAGAGCACTGGGCATATGCATCACCAAAATGGGTTTTTACTATTGTTATGAAAAAATTCACAGTTCAATTTCCTTGAGCTTAAAAAATTGGAAAGTGTGGGAGGGAGACGGCACGGTGGGTGATAAGTGCCGCCAACTGAGGGGTGTTATGAGATACCCTCCCACACTTCTATGTTATCGTTTTAGCTTATAAGCCTGTGTATCTCACGACAAAAATCAGCGGGAACTGTGAGAGGAGACAGAGATAGAAGCGAACCATCACAGGGAAAGTCAACAAATACACGGTCTCCTCCCACAACAAACAATTAACCCCTGCCCTAATAAGCCTAAGCCAAATCCACCCAGCAAAACATTAGGAGATGTGAGAGGAGACAAGCAGAAGTAAACCAACGGAAAGGGGAAGTCCAACCAATACACCGCCTCCTCTCACAAAGAACACTACCCCAATTACCCTAATAAGCCTAACCAAACACGCCCGGAACAAAAAAGTAAGGGAGACGTGAGAGAAGACAACAGAGAGGGGCAGTGGGAGTAAGGCAGGTAGAGTCTCCCCTCACATCTCCTTAGGGAAAAACACCTTAGAAGACCGAGGCGTTCCACTTCGTACGGGGTTTCTTACCGGTCGCTATGATCAACGCATAGGCAGCGGTGTCCACTTGGTCGTCATGAGCTCCGTCTGGAAACAAGGTGAGCTCATCAAGCCAATCATTGAGCCACACCCCCGACACAACCTTGACATTGCCCCGCTCAGCCGCAGCAGCCAAAGGACCAGCCCGAGTCGCCTTATCCGCCTGCGCCTTAATGGTCTTATAAGCCAAACCCGCAAAGACGTTACGGGCCAAATCATCAGTGGTAAACTTGCCCCCTGCACCAAGCAGATGCGTCTGGTTCTCTACCTCAAAATTCGGCTCAAAAAACAAAACCAAAATCTGCGCCTTTAAAAACACCCGAACACACAAGGGATATGTCAACAAACAAACCAATTCATGACTACGCCCAGCGTATAAAACGCAACCGACACAACATACAACAACTCCCAAACGGCACAATAGGACTACAATTCTTAGAACCTGTATTCAATAAGTTTTTAACTAGCGGTGTGTAGGTTTTGTTGTGGTTATCTGTTTGAGGTATGATAGTGATTTAACTGATAAAGAATGGAGCATAATTGAGCCAATTTTTACTAAAGCAAAGAAAGGCAAACACTTACAAAAACATAGTAAACGTGAACTAGTAAACGCTGTACGATACCTTAACAAAACGGGTTGTCAGTGGCGTATGCCGCCTAAAGACTTTCCCAATTGTCAAACGGTGCACTCATTTTACCGTCGAGCCGTAAAAAACGGGTTATGGGAAAAAATGACTGATTTACTGGTACAGATGACGCGTTTGTGTCTTGTCCCAAAATAATTTCCCACCCGAGTTATCTTACGACACACTACCTCACCACCCAAACTCTGCAAAACACCTTTCCAAAAATACCGCACCCACCCAACTAAAAACATGGTCAAAA
>WRCX01000077.1 GCA_009783705.1 Candidatus Bathycorpusculum hydrogenotrophicum
ACACCAATTAATCTGAAAAACCCACCGGCAACCCCAGCCGCACTTATCAATTTAATACATTGATTAGCAGAAATAACAAGAGAAGACCCTGTAAGCTGAATATCATTTGCAAGAGTAATAACTACAACGCCCACCTTTGCATTAGCAACAGCCGTTCTAAGGTCAGACTCGGTATTAATAGACATAAACATCCCCCAAAGGAGAAAGCATAACACGCGTCGTTAACACGGGATAATATAGAGAAGAAATCTGTAACAAAACAGATAACGGATTTTGAGAAAAATTGTTTAGACTAGACGTAGTAGATTTTTTAAGATTCATACACACACGAATGCGCCCCCAATCCAATTGCGACAGTAAACCACAATACTACATCAACATATAAACCGTCATATGTATGCAATCATACGACATTTATCAACACGACAATGGTTTAATTGCATTCACCAATTCCCAGCTGAAAAATCAATTTTAGACAACAACACAAAGTTAACAACCCACATACACCACAGTGTATGAAAAAAGCCCCACATACTAACAATTTACCGAAAGTAAGACAGATAACCAGAGAAGACCGCCTGCTTTTGCTTCCCAACTACATTTACAAAGGTTAGTTCCCACATGTAATTGATTGGTGCGGTTGCCGGGATTTGAACCCGGGTAGCCAGCTTGGGAAGCTGGAGTCCTACCGAGCTAGACTACAACCGCAATTATGCTTAACAATCCTTTTGTGGGGTTTGGGCAATATATTCGTTCTTGTCAGGTATAAGAAGCCACAATCGTTTGTGTTTTCCATATCCCTACAGAGCCCAGCCAACGCAATCACCAACAACAGGTTAGGGTTGAGAGTTTATTTTCCAGACACCAACAAGCAGACCTCAAACTAGAGTGGTTTAATCGAGATGGAACTACCCCGGTATTAGCCGGGTTTTCTGTTTTTCAACCAAGTTTTGGATAGGGGTTATCTTAGAAGCCTTTCTGAGTCAACGGTGTAGCCGCAGGCGGTGAGTTCGCGTATGAGGGTGAGTTTCCAGCTGTTACGGTCATCTAGGGCGGTGAATTTGATGCCTTCGAAGTCTAGGGGAATGCAAAGTTGGGGGTTTCTCTATAGAAGGCAAGTACGCGTTCTTTGCCCAGTTTGCCTAATAGAAAACCAAACATCAGGGTTACGTCTTGGCGGGGGTTGCGTTGGCGTTTGGTGGCTTCTTCACCTTTGGGGTAGACATAGATGTCAGGCGAGAGCAACACTAATGCGAATTCTATGTCTTTGTAGTCTGTGAAGCGATCGATTATTTTTTTGCCTTGACTGGGTTGTTCACTCATGATTATAGCTGCAAGCCCAAGTTTTTTTAGAGCTAAAGTTAGGGTTTGTTTCATGGTTTCATCAGTTCCAGAAACCACAAGTATGCGCCGCGGGGTACCGCTTGGCGTTAAGGGCACAGACGGAGTTTGTTGAGCGGCTGGGTTTGTTTTTGGGGTTATTGCCACAAATTGCTCAGTGCACACATAAGCGCCTTTGATTTTGCCTTTGAGAAGATTATCAAGGAGATATTTTTTGTCCTTAGTTGTGACTATACTCTCATTGTTGGGCAGTTGGAGTTTGTCAGCTGCTTGATAAGACCAAAAGATAACAACCTTAGAAACTTTGATGGGGTTGAGCAGACGACCTATAAACCAGAAAGGTTCACCATTGGTAAAGGGTTCTTGGAAGGCTCCAACGACTTCAGCATTTGAGAGGTTGAAACGAACACCAGACTTGTCAGGTTCACTATACTCGAGGTATATGTGATATTTGGGGTTAGGCAAAGCAATCAAAAATTAACCTATACCCTAAAACTCAAAAACCTTCCCCTAAAAAACAATCAGCTCTTCCAACGTTACGGATACCTTTTTTGAACTACTCGAAAATTTCTTTGAATTTATCTAAAAAACGGGATAGTTCATTTGAACTATTAAGCATTGCTTAATGGTTGCCTTTCGTTCTCTAATATCGGTTTTGCGCAGTCTAAATTAGGGGGTAAAACAAAATCGTTATCAGAGAGCGTTGCCAAGTTTAGCGTGCAGGAGAAGCAGGATGTCGAAAAATTATACGTATACCGATGCAGGCGTTAATCGGGGTCAGCGGGTGGAAGCTAAAAAAGAGCTGACGAGTCTTAGAGAAACCTATCGGCATATCGGTTTTGGCGGCATCATGCATCTGCCCTATAGCAATGTCTTGCCCATCGGTGAAGACCGATTTTTGGATCTGCAAATCGAGGGGGTTGGGACCAAGGTCTTAATTGCTGAACTGGCAGATAAGTATGATACCATTGGCATTGATGCGGTTGCTATGGTGGTTAATGATGTTATTCGCAGCGGGGCTAAACCGCTTGCTTTGGCAGACAATATTCATGCCGCCGCTAGTGTGCCTAAATTGGTTAATGCATGGCTCAAAGGTATAATTGCGGGTGCCGAACAATCGGAATGCCCTGTGGTGAATGGTGAAACAGGGGATGTTGCTGAGATCATCAAAGGTCTCAGGTCTGATTCGGGATTTGATATGGTTGTTTCCTGTGTAGGTCAAGTTGAGCGTCAAGATCTCATAACAGGCAGAGACATAAACCCGGGGGATGCCATCATCGGTTTGGCTAGCAGTGGTCTGCACAGTAACGGGATTACGCTGGCAAGAAAAATTCTCTTCAAAGCTTGGGGCGGTAAATACGAACCAAACGATGTTCCCCAAGAATTATCACGTGAAATTGTGCTGGAAGCCTTGGAGCCCACTAAGATCTATGTGCAACCATTCCTTAAACTGGCTCGTGAAGTTAAAGTTAAAGCAGCAGTACATATAACAGGAGATAGTTACACCAAATTCAATAATTTGGTAGCTTTTTCGCCAGGTATTGGGTTTTGTTTTGATCGGTTTGCTCCGCAACCGATTTTTGGCTTAATTCAAAAAACCGCTGCCGAGTTAGGCTATACTATAACTGATGAGGAGATGTTTAAGACCTTTAATATGGGCTGGGGTTTTGGCATTATCGTGGATAACTCTGATGTTGATGCCGCGATGAGTGGGCTGGAACAGTGTAGTGGGTTTGGTGTACAGCAAATTGGCAGAGTTACAGACAAAGAACGGGTTGTTGAGATAGAGTATGGGGAGAAACGGTTGGTTTTGTTGTAGGGTTTTGTATTGTTTGGCATTGTTTTGATGAAAGCGTTTAAATCTTTACCTCTTAATTTAGGGGTCTATGAAGTACGCTGTTAAAATTGAAGTCAGCCTCAAACCCGGGCACAGTAATCCGGAAGGCGAAACAACCGCGCGGCTCCTTGTTGAGCTGGGCTTCAGTGTTGAAGCAGTTGAGGTTAGTAAAGTCTACAAGGTAGTTTTGGAAGCTTCAAGCATGGTTGAGGCAGAGCAGAAAGCTCAGGAAATGAGCAGTCGTCTGCTGGTTAATCCTACAAAAGATGACTATACAATCAGCGTAGCTGAGAGAAAATGAAGCTACTGATCAAACGCCCAACCCAATCAGTCATAGAAGTTCAATTAGCAACGGCTACATCAGCTCAGTTAGCAGATATTAACAGTGAGCTATCGTTGGGCCTTAGTGTTGAGGAGTTAGAGGTAGTTCAAACTTATTTTAGAAGAGAAAATCGCAATCCCACTGATGTGGAGCTTCAAGCTATTAGTCAGGCTTGGAGTGAGCATTGTTGTCATAAGACCTTTAAGGGTAAAATCAAAATTGGTGACGATCAAACAATTAACAGTTTGTTTAAAACCTATATTGCCAAAGCTACAAAACAGATTGATGCACCTTGGTGTGTGAGTGTATTTGAGGATAATGCAGGTATAATCAAATTTGATAAAGGCCAAGGTGTCGCCGCCAAGGTTGAGACGCATAATCATCCCTCAGCGGTTGAACCCTTTGGGGGTGCAGCCACAGGTGTGGGTGGTGTCATCCGTGATATTTTGGGGGTTTGGGCCGATCCTATCGCATGTACCGATGTTTTGGGTTTTGGACCCCTTGACTATGATTACAGTAAACTGCCAGCAGGAGTTAAACACCCCAAATATGTCTATATGGGTGTAACTGCGGGGATTAGCACCTATGGTAACAATATGGGTATCCCAACGGTTAATGGTGCCATATACTTTGATGACTCCTACACAGGTAATGTTACAGTGTTTTGTGGTTGTGTGGGTATATTACCGCTAAGCAAATATGCCAAAAACGCTCAAGCAGGCCATATTTTGGTGTTAGCAGGCGGCAAAACGGGACGCGATGGTATCCATGGGGTTACCTTTGCTTCTACGGAACTTACCGAGAAATCTGAAGAGATTGCCCGACCCGCAGTTCAGATTGCAAATCCCATCGAGGAAGAAAAACTAAAACGTGCCATTGTGGAGATCCGCGATCGAGAGCTCGGCTCAGCCATTACCGATATTGGCGGAGGCGGGCTATCCTCAGCAGTAGGTGAAACCGCGGAGCGCTTTAACTGCGGCGTTGCAGTCGATTTGGAGATGGTGCCTCTAAAGTATCAGGGGCTCGCACCCTGGGAGATCTATCTCTCTGAATCCCAAGAACGCATGCTACTCACATGCACCCCCCAAAACTTAGAGGCCGTGTTAGCAGTTTTTGCTAAAGAAGATGTAACAGCAACCGCCATTGGCAAACTCATTGACGAACGGAGACTCAAACTCAGCTACCAAACAGAGTTAGTCTCAGATATTGATATGGAGTTACTCTTCAGTCCCCCCCAAAGCAGTAAAACCGCATGCATCAAAACCCCCCAATTCACCGAACCCAACCTCCCCCAACCCAGCAACCTTACTGAGGTTTTATTACAGCTTTTGGGTGCACCCAATATTGCCAGCAAAGAATCTGTGATTCGGACCTATGATCATGAAGTTAAAGGCAACACGCTACTCAAACCGTTACAGGGTGACTATGCAGGTCCCAATGACGCCGCAGTTCTCAAACCTCTTGATCAATCTCTAAAGGGATTGGTGATTAGCTGCGGTATGAATCCTAACTATGGCAAAATCGATCCGTATTGGATGGCGGCTTCAGCTATAGATGAGGCCATGCGCAACAACATTGCCGTGGGCGGCAGAAGAATTGCACTTTTAGACAACTTTACCTGGGGCAACCCCGAGAAGCCTGAGCGGCTGGGCTCATTGGTGCGTGCCTGCGAAGCCTGCTATGACTATGCAGTTATGTTTAAAGCGCCCTTTATCAGCGGCAAAGACAGCCTCTACAACGAATCCCCCCTGGGCCCCATAACACCTACTCTGCTCATAACGGCGGTGGGCATCATACCCAACATTGAGCACACCATCTCTATGGAGCTCAAAAAACAAGATAACCCGCTCTATCTCATCGGCAAAACCTATCCTGAACTGGGCGGTTCAGAGTACTATAAACTAAACGGCCACCTAGGTGCATCAGTACCCAAGGTGCGAGGCGGTAAAGCTAAGCAGACCTTTAAGGCAATCACCAAAGCCATTGACCAGGGTTTAGTCAAATCCTGTCATGATCTCTCAGAGGGAGGTTTAGCAGTTGCAACCGCCGAGATGGCCTTTGCAAGCGGTTTAGGGTTAAGTCTTGATCTGCAAAAAGTGCCCACCCAAGATATTGAGCGCGATGATTTTGTACTCTTCTCAGAGTCTAACAGCCGCTTTCTTATCGAAGTTGCAGACGCAGACACAGCAGAGTTTGAGAAGCTGATGCAGGGCAAGGGTTGTGTGAGAATTGGAAAAGTCACAAAAGAACCCAAACTCCACATCAAAGGCCTAAACGGCCAAACCATAGTTGATGCCCCGTTGGATGTGTTGCGACAGCGTTGGAAGAAAACACTCAACCCAAAGGAGACCGAATAATGAACCCTCAAGACATCAAAGTGTGTATATTGCGTGCCGGCGGAACTAACTGCGATGCTGAAACCCAACGTGCCTTCCAAGAACTCGGCACACAAGCCCACACTCTCCAAGTCAGTGAACTCATTAAACACCGCAATCTCCTAGACTACGATGTGTTGGTTTTTCCAGGCGGTTTCTCATATGGGGATTATGTGCGCAGCGGCGTCATTTTTGCCCGCCACCTCTCGGCGCATCTGGACAAAGAAATTCAGAGCTTTATCGACGAGGGTCGTCCGATTCTTGGCATATGCAATGGCTTTCAGATTCTAGTCGAATATGGCTTACTACCAGGCTTTGAGGGTATAAGCCCAGTTCCTGAGGCGGCCCTTACCACCAATGAACCGGCGGGTTTTAAATGTAAATGGGTTTATCTAAAGCAGGAAAACCAAGGCAGATGCCTCTTTACATCCAGTATTCCCCAAGGTAAAGTCATTCGACTGCCCATCGCGCATGGCGAGGGTCGACTGCTGTTTCCTAAAGAAAAAGAAGAAACACTGCTAAAGCGGCTTGTTGAGGAGGATATGTTGGTATTTCGTTACTGCACCAAAGACGGTCAACCCGCAAACGGCCAGTATCCCACAAATCCCAATGGCAGTTTTTATGATATCGCTGGCATCTGCAACCCGGAGGGGAATATTTTTGGTTTAATGCCCCATCCTGAGCGTGCGCTATATTGGTGGCAACAACCCAATTGGACCCGACAAAACCAAATGCTACAATATGGAGACGGTAAACACATCTTCCAAAGCATCATCGATAAACTAACAAAAACATAACAGGTCCCGTTGCTGAGTGAAATGTTGCAGAGACTAACGTATCAACACCCCAAGTCAGAGATAAAGAGGTCAAATAAGGGTAGTTCACTAAAATTAGGGTTATGACACCCACCACGGTTAGGTATTGATTAATTTTTTAAGTGACTTTTAGACGAGATATTGATGTCTTTTTAGTTTGATTAGGTCTAATTGCAGTATGTTTGATTTTGTTGTGTGATTAAATATAGATGAGAATGTGAACTGATGATGAGTTTGGCAGGGTTAGCTGTCTTGCATCAACATCAGTTCACAGACGATCAGATTTATTCAGTATGTCAGGGTTTACAGCTGCCGCATGGAGTGTAGCCGGCGTCTATTGCTTCTTGGCGTGTGTTAAAGGTTATTCGGTTTTGTTCAGCGGGCAGTGAACCGCAAGTGGATTTGTGAAATGTTTTGGTATTTTTATTGCCGATGTAGACTATGTCTGGTTGTGGTGGTGGAGTAGTAGTATCATCAGTTATTGGAGGGTCACGTGATACCGATACGGTTATGTCTTTTCCGTCAGTGGTAAAAATTATGGTACCTTGTAGGTCGGTTCTATAGATTGTGGCACCTGTTCCAGTTAGGCGGGTCATTGCTTCAGTGTGTGGATGTCCATAGTCGTTGTCTGCGCCGCAACATATTACTGCATAACTTGGAGCAACAGCATTTAGATATTTTTGTGTGCTACTTGTTCGGGAGCCATGATGTCCGACTTTGAGCACATCAGATTTTAGAGAATCCTTAGCAACGGCCAGCTGTTCGTTCTCTGAGATTGTGCCTGCATCACCTGTAAACAGAAAAGAGGTCTCGCCAAACTCTACGCGTAAAACAATAGAGTAATCATTAAGATCCTTATAGGTTGGGCTGTTTGGTGCCAAAACCTCTACGGTTGCATCACCCCATTGGAAAACTTCTCCCGGAGTAGGTATGGTGAGGGGTATGTCTTTGTTTTCAATGGCAGTTATTAGATTTAAATAGGTTTTTGTTGTGTGGGGTTTGTCAGGCATAAGTACTGTGCCTATGCTGTCCATTGCATTGACAACAGAAGTCATAGATCCTATGTGGTCAGCATGGGGATGAGTAGCCACAAGATAATCCAAGGTAGTTATGCCATATTCAGCTAGATAGTTAAGGACAAGTTTATCCTGACCTGTGTTCCCCGCGTCTATCAACATAGCGTGGCCATCCATTTTTAGAAGGGTACAGTCTGCTTGACCCACATCAAAAACAATGACCTGTAACTGACCGGCTCCGGGCCCTTCTGGATCCACCGGCACACCTGGACCTACAGACACGCTTGGATCAACAGTTGGATCGTTAGGAGGGAATAAATCGGATTGACAAGCTAGTACGCCTGCGGTAAGTAAAACTGCAACAATTACTACCGACAAACCAGCGATTGTTTTTTTATTCATACACATTACCGTAAACAAGTATACCCGCCCACCACAATATATCATTTTCCAGAATATATCGCCAAAAACATTACCACACAACAAAACAGAGGACAAAAATGTCCAGATAGTTACCACCACAAAATTATAGCAACCAAAGAAGCATAATCGCACAAAACACGTTAAACCAGTTGGATGTTCCCCATGCAAACAACCAATCAACCCAAACACACCCCCAAAACTATGAGCCCCGTGCAGTATACACAAACCCAGCCGACATTTTGCATATACAGACTGCACAATAACGAGCACACCGTACAACCCACCATAACTTTTCCTCAATATTGATCATATTGATGTGAAATGGAAAAAATCCGATAAATCTATTAAAATTAAGAGAGTGTTCACCTAAAGATAAGTAATGCGGTTTTTTGAAATGCTGTAAAGATGTCTTCAGTGGTTAATGCGTGCCAAAGTTTAAGCGTTAAATCCACCATCGCGGTCTTCTTTGAAACAA
>WRCX01000078.1 GCA_009783705.1 Candidatus Bathycorpusculum hydrogenotrophicum
CGTTTGTCAGCCGTTTGTGGCCTGAGGTGTGGCTGGGTATAGCTGCTAGACAGTTTAGATGGTGAAATGGTGAGTTGTAAGATACCTCAAAGGTGGGGGGGAAATTATTTTGGGACAAGACATCACCTGCAACAGAGGCTTCCAAATCTGTTTTAAACGCCCCCTAACCCCGATATCAACCGAAAAGACCGTCTCAGGCAAATCTACAGTCTGCACTGATAAGCGCCACACCAAAAGATCATTCCGTATCGCTTGGAGGCGTTGTTCGTCTTGTTTGTTTTTATCGCCCAAGTCTTTTTTGGGTTCGCTCTCTGTCATGTGGATGAAGAGGTTGCGCTCCACAAACCCCTTGTTTGAGGGCATCTTTTTAGCGGCAGAGGCCTTAAAGCCAAATGTGTTGTAGTATTCTATGTGGCGGCCTGACTGCGTTTGGAGGGTTCGAGCGACCTTTGTGCCTTTGGTGTAGCCTGCTTTGTATAGCTTCGCCTTCTCCTCATTGCGATCCAAGCCCTGAGTCTCATCTTCCAATATGGTTCCAAAGAACTCATTATCCGTACCTATGTAGCCATAGATGTTGGCTGGTGTTAGTGAAACTGAGTGTAGGGGGCGGTAGCAGAGTTTGCTTAACAGATTTAGGATAACGGTTTTGCCGCATTCGTTGTCGCCTACGATGTAGATGTAGGGGGTGGAGTCGATTTTTTCCTGTCTATAACTTAGCAAAACACAGGAAGATAAGACATCAACCCACTTAGGTTCCACATCTACAAACAAGTCAAACTCTACCCACACCCGATCAAACAATACCTCCACAGATTGTATGGGTGTGTTTGGGTTGTAGGTGTAGGGTTCGTAGGGGATTTCTTGATTGGTTTTGGGCAGAATTATTAGTTTCTCGTTTTTTGTTACTGAGTCATAGACCTCAAACGCGCCCTTGTTGTAGGTTAGGAAGGCGGGTTTGTCGTTTTGGTATATGGCTTCATAGTATCCTTGGTCGGATAGGCCGCAGTCTTTGCGAATAACGAGTTTACCCCCCACTTTCTCATTAGTGGCTTTGATTGTTATGATGTCGGCTAGCTTTTTTTGCAACTCAGGGGGCATTTTGCAACCCTTTACCTGTTGATATATTTCTAGTAGTCCTGTCCAGCCTTTTAGGTCGGGGTTATCTTTTCGGTTGGTGTATTGGTTGTGTACGTCTTTTAGAAAGCCTGCGGCATCGCTATCGTTTGTGTTTGTTGCACAGCAGAGGCGGCCGATTAGTTTGAGTGCTGAGTTTTTGGCGGTGTTTTGTTTTATGAACCACCTGCAAAATGCAGTGGTTAGATTATGCCTACTGCTCTCTGTCCAAACGGAGGTAAACACATCGTCTATCTGCTGGAGCGCTTCATCATCCAACTCGACAATATGCGGGGATGATTGATGTTGTGGTTGTTTTGGTGGTTGGGTGTTTTTCTTAGTGTGTTGGGTGTGGTGGGTTGTGTTGGGGTGTAGGTTGTGTTTTTGGCATAGGTTGTCGAAGAGTTGGTTAAAGTCGTCAATGGCGGCTATTTCGTCGGTGTTTTCTTGGAGTTTGTAGCCAAAGGAGGGTGCCATTATGCACATTTGGTGTTCGGTTAGCACTTCGACTTTGCAGGTGTGATGAACCGATTTTACGGTCTTTACTGGTTGGTGGCTCTTGAATAAAATATGGTATCCGCCATTAACTGTAAGTTCAAGTCTGGATTTTGGTAGGTCGGCTAATAGTTTTCTGCCGCACTCGACAGCCAAATCATGTTGCGCAAGCTTTACCTTATACTGCTTAAGCTCTTCCTCAAACTGTCGGGGAGTGGTTTGTTGTTGGTTGTTGGTTTGTTGTTGGTTGTTGGTTTGTTGTTGTTTGGGTTCTTTGAGGTGGGTTTTGGGGTCGAAGTTTACGGCGGTTAGGTAGTAGCCGTTTGGGTCTTGGTAGCCTAAGATTATGGCGAATCCGTTTTTGTTTGTCCAGTTTAGGTTTTGGAATTTTTCTTTGGTTTGGGGTTGTTTTATCCATTTGCCCCAGTTAGTAGAACTGTAGTCTTTGTTGTGGCATTCGGTTTGGGGGTCGGGTGTTTGGTGTATGTGTATGGGGATGATGGATGCGCCGTCTTCGTGCCATGCTTCTGCGGCGGCCCTTAGTTCTGCTAAATTAGCGCTGTTCGTCGTCATCTGTATCGCCGTCGCTTACGTTCTCATATTTTGAGATATGAGCTGTTAAGCATCTTTTTTCGGTTAGATTGTGTAGGGTTTGTCGGTTTGCTTGGCCGATGAGGACTCGTTTGCCTGCTTGGAAGTGGTGAATTTTAACTGTCTTCCCACTACTAGACAACACCAGTTCACCCACTATGGAAAATTTAGCAGTCACGCACAATCACCCTTGGCTGTTCTTTTGGATCGGTTTGTAGTGGTGGTTGTAGCTGACAGGCGCGTTTTTGTATGCGGTATAGATACTTGAACAGTTTACACCCTATAGTGGATAGGAGTGTATAGGTTATGTTCAATATGGCTATTTTGGGGGCTCTTTTATAGCAGAAATCGGTACTATTCATTTACAGACCTCCTTTGGGTGTTTGTGGTAAGGTTGGTGTCTATCTTTGCGGGATGGGGCACCAACTTTGTTTTTTTTAGGGTTTTTTGGTATGGATTTTGTTTTGTACAGATCGGTATAACACTTGGGGTAGGGTGGATAGTTTTTTAGAGAGGGGTCTGAGCAGACGTTTGTTAGTTGATCTACTTGAGATGTTACCCGACCAATCGTGACAGTTTTGCTCACGCGCTTTTCACCACTATAGTAAGTTTTGTAAATTTAAAAAGCCGAAGATTTCTGATTGGGTTTAGAGAATTTCCGCTTTTAATACTTACGAGTATATATTATAGGGAGAAGTGTGTGTTTTGTGCGGTGGGCGATTATATTGATATTCAATATTCAAAGGTATTGCCCATGTTTGTTAAGCCAAGTTGTTTGCAACTCTTTCTAAGAAACCCCGTAGATTTTCAATGAAGCAATAGCAGTCTTTTTCATCGATTTCCTTTAACAAAAGCCCTTTCTCATCACCACAACTAAACGGAGCCGAGAGAAAAGTAACCTTTTTTGCCGCCAAATTCTGCCGATACCGCCCATAGAGCGCCAAAGTAAACCCAAGTTTCTCCACCACACAACTAAAGACCTCATCCAAAGAAACCCCAAACACCTTACCAATCAAATACACATCAAGAAAATCTCTCGCCTTAATCCCCTGACGCGTAAGAATCGCCCGAATCTTCTCAGCCAAAATCTCCCTAACATCATACACATCAAACCCTACTACCCCCATACACGCTTGATACTCAGAAAATAACAAAGCAAGCTCCTCTTGATTTTTAGAAATTACACTTCTCAACTCTACACTGTGGAAGGGATAACAAATTTTCTCTACAAAATTCATCTGAATCTTAAAAAAACTCTTACGATTAAAAATCTTCGACTGATACCAAACCTTAAACGTACAAATCTTATCCCCACCCGACAACTCCATAATCTCGATTATCCTTCAAACACTTAGAACCCGTCTTCAATAAGTTTTTAACTATTGGTGTATAAAAATTTGGTATGTATTCAGCTTGTGTGTTTTTATTAGAGTGACTATACATGAACCTGTGTATACAACCGTGGTTGTTGAGTAAAAACAGCATTAAAATTTAAATTCTAACGACATTTTCACTGAGAGCTGAATACATAGTGCGTCCGTAAAAGGTCGGGTTGGCACTGCCGGAAGCGGTCCCAGATTGATGAAACATCTGGGTGGCCAATCTCATTACCCAAAGCTGGAAAGCCTCGGGGACCAAAGCATTAGATGAAGCGGCTGTGCTCGAAGTCAGTGTATGAACACGAGCTGCAAGGCCATCATGGGGCATGGTTACGGCTAAACTGCAAACATTCCAAGCTCTTTGCCCTGATCAGCGGGGTGCGCGGGGTCCTGTGGACCAAAGACTGATTGACGCGCGCACGAGCACCCCTACAACCACATTGTATGTAGGTGGTTGTAATCATCGGAGCGCTCCAACGTGCCATCGGCACGCCAAAGAACTGTGTGGAGACCTAAACCCCATCAAGATGTCAACTCGGCTAAACGGAGAAACCCACCCTGGGAACAAACAAGATAAGGAAACAACTGTATGCAACCAAACACAAACATGACCAAAAAGATGGCAACGCTATTTTCCAGAGGGACTCGGAGTCGCTATAGTAGTCTGAAGCAAGGAAACCTTGCTACATGGCGAAGGGCGACAGGCAACTCTACTGATAACTTGCAAGGGTATGCGTAATGCAAACTGCTCAAACAAGATTATCCATACTAAAACAAAAATCCGAACATGACCAAAACTATGAATTTAGTAGACTCTACAGAAATTTTTTCAACCCCGACTTCCACACGCGAGCCTACCAAAAAATCTCCTCAAAAGAAGGCAACCACACCCCCGGAATAGATAATAAAACCATTGACGGATTTATAGCCAAAAGACCATCCAAACCCTCATAGCCAAACTAAAAGCTGAGCGCTACCAACCCAAACCCAACAAACGCAAACACATTCCAAAAAAACGCGACAAAACACAAACCCGTCCCCTTGGTATCCCTTGCTTTGATGATAAGCTGGTTCAAGAAATCATACGCGAAATCTTAGAAGCCATCTATGAGCCGCTTTTCTGCGAAACCTCTCATGGCTTTAGACCCAATCACAGCTGCCAAACCGCTCTCTACCAAATCAAAACCAAAAACAGAGCCGCCACTTGGATAGTTGATGGGGACATCACCAAATTCTTTGACACTATTGACCACAATACGCTGCTAACTCTTCTGGCCAAAAAAATTAAGGACGGACGCTTCTTGGGGATGATTGAGCGTTTCTTGAAGGCGGGGTACTTTGAGTTTCACCAAGTGCACAACTCGCTCTCAGGTACTCCCCAGGGAAGCGGAGCTAGCCCCATCCTTGCAAACATTTACCTGCACGAGCTTGACAAGTACTGTGAGGAGCTCTCCAAACAATACACCCAAGGTAAAGCAAGAAAACGCAACCCCCAGTACCAAGCGCTCATCGATGAAAGGCAACGCGCGCTGAAAAATAATGATAAGCAAAAAGCAAAGCAACTGCTGAAGCAAATGCGAACAATACCGTCAAAAGATCTGTTTGATGAATCATTTACGCGAGTTAACTATTGCAGATATGCTGATGATGTGCGTCCAGAAGGGCTAACCGTAGATACTGTTGGCTCGTGGATTTATGGGAGTCTATCTTTGGCAAGATAGCAAAGAAAAGTGTCAACGACCAAAAAGGTCACTTTGACGTCATCGTTCTAACCCAAAAGGGAAACCCACATGGGGAACATAGCACGAACGAAAAGCCGCAAGTCGATAAACCATCCACTCGCGACTGAGCGGCAAGACGTAACGTTGCAAACAAGGGATAAAACTATACTGTTTCAAGGGCAGTCCAAAGCGAGATAGCAAACTCGACGGCATACGATGGCTACACCTGCCGCCTGACAGAGCAGACATGTAAAGTCGTCACATCTCTGCATGATACTTCTGTCAGCTAACCGCCATAAGCGGAAACGGACGAAAACCCACTCCGAAACTGCACGCTCCACCCACATGTCTAACTGGAGAGAACCTAACCCCGAACGCCAAATGGCTATGCGTAAGCCGCAAGGCGCAAATTCCAAGACCAAATCAAGGAAGAGACGCTGAATATCGGGTATCGGTTGCGGAACCCCCATAGTAGTCTGAGAATGGGAGACCCATTCACGCGGCGAAGGGGGGGGGTAGGATATCAACCAAACATTAAGGAATAGTGCGAGAGGCATTGAGAAGTCCCCAAAATGTATTGGAAAGCCTAACTACAAAGGCAAAGAAATCAACCTACAAATATGAAAGACTCTACAGAAATCTCTACAATCCCCAATTCTATCTCTTAGCCTATCAGCGCATACAGAAAAACCCCGGCAACATGACTCCCGGAGCCGACCACAAAACCCTTGACGGTATGAGTATAGCCCGTATTGAATCCCTTATTGAGAAAATACGCGATCACAGCTATCAACCAACTCCTGCAAAACGCATCTATATCGCCAAATCTAATGGTAAGCAACGACCGTTGGGCATACCCTCGGTGGATGATAAACTGATTCAGGAGGTTCTGCGGCTCATTTTAGAGAGCATCTATGAACCGACCTTTAGCTGTCATTCCCATGGGTTTCGACCCAACAAAAGCTGTCATACTGCTCTAAGAGAGATTCAGCGTTCCTTCACTGGTACCCGGTGGTGGATTGAGGCGACATCAAGGGCTGTTTTGACTCCATTGATCACCATGTGCTTATCGACACCCTGCGCAAACGTATCTCAGATGAGTGCTTTCTAGATTTGATCTGGAAATTCTTGCGTGCGGGCTATTTGGAACAGTGGACATACCATAACACTTACTCCGGAACCCCGCAGGGCTCGATTCTTAGTCCCATCCTCTCAAACATCTATCTCAATTTGCTAGATCAGTACCTGACTAAATATGCAGATCAGTTCAATTGTGGCAAATCTCGCAGTGCAAATCCTGCGTATATCAAAGCACAGATAGCATACCTAACCAAACAGCGGCAACTAGAGAAAACCAAAGCAGACCTGTCACAAGAACAGAAAGACCGCTTAATCGCGGAAATCAAAGAGTTGCGCCGCATCAAACTATCGCTATCATCCAAAAATCCCCTTGATGAGACCTTTAAGCGTATATCTTTTTGCAGGTACGCCGATGATTTCGCCGTGGGGGTTATTGGAAGCAAACGTGATGCAGAGCAGATTAAACGTGATATAGGGATTTTCATCACTCGGAGTCTTTGTATGGAGATGTCTGTGGAGAAAACCCTAATCACTCCTGGATATCGGGCGGCTCGCTTTTTGGGCTATGATTTGCGGATTCATAGGCGAGGTCACATTAAGCGTTTCAAAGCTGGACAATTTAAGCGTATCAATCAAGACTTTACTAAGCGTATTGGTAGTGGTAATGTGGTTCTCTATGTTCCCCGCGAGAAGTGGTTAGGACGGCTCTTGAGTTATAAGGCTCTTGAGATTGAGTTTGATAAGCAAAGAGGTCAGGGTGAGGTTTGGAAGCCTATCCATCGTAACTGTATGCTAAATTCAGATGACTTAGAGATTGTGCGTCAATACAATGCTGAGATACGAGGATTGTACAACTATTATCGCTTGGCTAGCAATGCGTCGGTGTTAAACAAGTTCTATCATATTATGAAGGGTAGTATGCTTCGAACGTTTGCTTGTAAGTATCGGGCTCATGTCAGTAAGGTTGCCTCTAGATATCGGGAGGGGAAGGATTTTGTGGTGAACTACTCCACTAAGGATGGTATGGGCAAAGCTGTATTTTATAATGGTGGGTTTTGTCGTAATACGCGTGTGGGGCGGGTGGATCCTGATATTGTGGCTCGGGTCTGGACGAACTATAGCCGGTGTAGCTTGATTAAGCGGTTGTTGGCTGGACGGTGTGAGGTTTGTGGGATTGAGGATGTAGCTTTGGAGGTTCATCATGTGCGTCGGTTGCGTGATTTGTTGGGGCGGAAGCAGTGGGAGATTAGGATGATTGCGCGTCGGCGCAAAACTATGGTTCTTTGTGTTTCTTGCCATGGCAGGTTGCATGCTGGAGTGTTAGACTGATGTCTAGAGAGCTGTGGTACATCGAGAGGTGTCTGCCCGGTTCGGAGGGGAGCTTTCGGAAACCTACCGCCGAAAGGCGATAAGGCGCCGGGGGTTTACCCTACTGGCTTTTAGGTTTGTCTGGAAGTAAATCTGAAGCTCAAGACATCAAAGTTGAACTATCCAAGTATCTCCAAAGCGAACTTAAGATGCGTCTCTGCGAAGAGAAAACCCTAATCACCCATGCTAGAAGTGAGCGTGCTCGCTTTTTGAGCTATGATATAGAGGTTCTACATGCGAATTCGCAGCATGACCGACGCGGACAAAGAACTATCAATGGTACGATTGGATTACGAGTGCCCAAAGATAAGATGCAGGCAAAGATGTGTAAATATATGACTAAAGGTAAACCGATTCACAGAGCAGAGTTGATACATTGCTCGGACTTTGATATAGTTAGTCGTTTTCAGTCTGAGTATCGCGGTTTTGTGCAATACTATATGCATGCCTACAATGCCTATCATATGTATGCTGTTAAGCGGGTCATGGAAGTTTCGTTGGCTAAGACGTTGGCTTGCAAGCATAGGACGACAGTAAATAAGATCTTTAGGAAGTATAAGGTGACGGCTGAGACGCGTGATGGAGTTTATAGAGTTTTGCAGGTGCGTGTTGAACGTGAGGGGAAGCGGGCTTTGGTTGCGCAGTTTGGCGGTATAAAGTTAGCTCGTAATAATGA
>WRCX01000079.1 GCA_009783705.1 Candidatus Bathycorpusculum hydrogenotrophicum
ATGCACGAACCTAAACATGCACGAACCTAAACATGCACGAACCTAAACATGCACGAACCTAAACATGCACGAACCTAAACATGCACGAACCTAAACATGCACGAACCTAAACATGCACGAACCGAAACATGCACGAACCTAAACATGCACGAACCTAAACATGCACGAACCTAAACATGCACGAACCTAAACATGCGTAAATCGAAACCAGTGATGCTCGCCCCGGAAGGGGCGAGTAGTTCACTTAATCAAGGACTTTTGTTGGCTTTATTTACAACGACCACAATAACTGAAGGCGTCAATACTGTTGCAAAAAATGTGCTCATAACTGCTTCGAAAAAAGGAAATAAGCAATTGAAACAGTTTGATGCTAAAAATATAGCGGGACGTGCTGGACGTTTTTCTCAACATTATGTGGGGCGGGTTGTGTCCATTGATAAGAATTTTTTTAATATAATCAACGGAGCTGAAGACGTATTAAATCACAAAAACTATGATGTAAGATCAACAAAAACAGATGTTGATTTCCAAATTACGCGAGTGGAATACCTATCAGAAACGGAGTTGGCTGAAAAAAACCGCATAAACACACTTATTAAAGCGGCAAATATCCCTCAAGATGTTTTTGATGCTTTTAGAATAGTTGGACCAATAGCTAAACTAAATCTGTATCAAAAAATTTTAAGTTTGTCTGATGAGCAGATCTCACAAATTCAGAAATTGTCTAAGAGTATCGTAAAAAGCAAATCACCCCATTTGTATTGGGACGGTTTTCAACTTATTATGAATATTATCCGCCCGATTGTAAAAGAATTAAAGTTGATTAAACTTATCGATTATAGGATAAAAAAAGATTATTCTTTAATTACTGGTCTTCTCAATTCATTCCTTGAACGTGGGTATGTGGGGATGGTTCGATACTACACTGACAGGCAGGATAATCCATTAACAAAAGATGAGGCCATGCGTACAGTTTCTGACTGCGTTTATAATGTTTTTAAGTATCATTTAGTGAAATATTTGGGTTTATTTGATGTTTTTTATAGGTATATTTTGTCATCTCGTACAAATTGCGAACTGAATGATGTTGTGGGTATTGGAACACTTTTACAAAAACTGGAGTATAATGCAATTACTCCAAATGCAAGGAGATTAAGCGATTATGGTGTTCCTTTCAATCTTGTTTCTTATTATGACCAAAAAGATGGACTACGTCAGAAAAAATTTGACGCATATGAACAGTACATAGACAAACAAATTCAATCGCTACTCGACTAAAGTTAATGACATCAGGCTAAGTATGAAAGACTATCTAAAAAGCGCCGTTAAAAATAATAGTCCGCATATGTTATAATGAGTACAAACGTAGCTATAGCGCTGTTTGTCCCAATAATAATTGGACAATCATGTTTTTCCTCTTCAATTATCGATTTATACTTAGAACTCAATATTTTAACTCTTTGTAACTCCATAATTTAGGCACGGTTAAGATTACTCGGACTATATTAGTGAATGGAGTATGTCGTTTTTATTACCATTTGGTGATTTGCCGAAAGATATGTCGCACGATTAATCACTAAACAGGCCTCAGAACTATTTGATACCAAAGCTGTATCTGACTTAGGGGTTGAATTCAACAAAATTGCTGGAGCACCCGACTTTGTTGGCGACAGTGGAATTGTACGCTCTATTTACTGCCTAAACGACAATAGATCAGAAGGTAACATCTTGATGCTAAACGATGTATTCTACATAGTAAATAACGCCGATGGAACACAAACAAGATTACCTATAGGCACCCAAAAACTTCCTGAAACTCCAGTCCCTCAGTAAGTCCCTAGCCGTATGATCCCAAATAGAAAGTACACATATTTTCTACCATGTTTTTGGTATTATTTCCTTCCAGAAAGTAGCCGGCTGTTTGTATGTGTTGTTGTTTGGTCGGTAGGTTATTAAGCTGTTTTTGGTGTTATTCCTATGATTATGTCGTGTCTTACTGCTGAAGTTGTATGGAACCTAAATCAATATGATCTATGTTCGTTTCTGGATTTGGGCTATTTCAAACCGCAGCGTCCTGTTATCCGTTTCTATGTTCCCAGTTTTATCGGCTATACAAATAGGCATTTCTGTAATTCGGCGCAAGTATTTTCTTCGATTTCGGTAACTGGTAGCACTTGTGCGCTAAACTGTAAACATTGCAACGGAATTTTACTCCAAACTATGCAACCTGCGATTTCACCTCAAAAACTCTACACGCTGGGTTTGAAGCTTAAATTGGCTGGTGTACGGGGTGTGTTGGTTAGTGGTGGTTGTTTGGTGGATGGGTCGGTGCCGTTTGATGAGTTTGTGGGTGTTTTGGGTCAGTTTAAGCATGAACTGGGTCTGACCGTGTTTGTTCACACAGGTATTATCGGAGAGCAATCCGCATTTTTGTTAAAACAAGCAGGTGCAGATGCCGCCTTAATCGATGTCCTTGGATCCCAAAAAACAATTCAAACCGTATTTAACACAAATACGACACTTACACTGCAAGATTACCGGGTTTCCCTAAAGTCTCTTCATGATGCCCAGCTTGGGGTGATTCCTCATGTTATTGTAGGATTAAACGAGGGTAAACTTGAGGGCGAATTCAATGCGCTAAAAATTATCAAAGAAACACTCAACCCTGCCGCTCTTGTTATCATTGCGTTTATGCCTCTTCCTGGAACAGATATGGCCCAAACCCCACCCCCCCACCCTATAGATATTGCTAAGACAGTTGCTGTTGCACGAACAATGTTTCCCCACACCCCTCTGGCTCTGGGGTGTATGCGTCCCAAAGGTAAACACCGGGCTCAAACCGATGTACTTGCACTAAAAGCAGGAATTGATGCCATAGCATTCCCAAGCCCCGAAGCCATAGAATATGTCAAAAAAAACGGCTACAAAACAACGCTATCCTCATACTGTTGTGCCCAACTATATCAGGACTTTAAACTTTGACCACTAACAATTCGACACTTTGCTTGCAGGGTTGCTTGTGTTCTGTTTTGGGTTGTGGATTTTTGTGGAGAGGCCGATTGTCCATGCAGAGATTGATAGTGCTGATATTGTTTCGGGGATTGCTACATTTGATACATAGGGCCAGGTGAACTGTAATATCCATGGAAGAGCCGCTATGATGGCTATGGTCGCAGTAAAACCGGCTATAGTGTATTGGCGGGTTTGGTAAAAGTTGTCGGTCAAGATGACTAGGGCGGTGGGTACCAAAATAAAGAATGTTACTGCAACCATAAAGTGCACTGGCACAAAACTCTCGTTAAAGATCCCAATCAAAACTAACATTACTGCTGCAACACCAAAAATCCAAGAGCCCAATCTGCCAGTCCAGGTTTTATTCACATAGTGGTGCAAGCCAAATATTGCAAAAATCAAAACCAAACCCCCTGCAACACAAAGACCGCCATTAAACAACCACTGCGTTACACCTGAAACAACACCAAGATCACTTAGAGCGTTATTGGTCCAGCTAAAGGCAGGATAAGTCCCAATGGCTAATAGAATACAGATAATCGCGACTGCCGGTGCACTAAATCCGGCTATAGATCCAATTTTTGGTGAATTCATAGAGCAACAATAGATATTGGCGATTACTGTTTTAAGAATATGTTTATGTTGCACAAGCGTCAACAGTACTGAGCCAATCGTCCTGTGAGTTTTGTTTATGAACTGTTGTTATACCAACAATATTGTGGGTTGTCGTAATACTATTAATAAAGGCGATAACTCCGTGTAGTGGCTAACGATTGTGTTCTGTGGTGTAATGGTGCTGTTCAAAATACTCTTCAGTAGGTATCTAAAAATTATTAAGTTGTTAGCTCACATTCCGCCTAATAGCGCATATCTGAAGCTAAATGGGGGCACTAAAACCAAGTTGACACATTCTAATCTAACTATTAAAAGTGGTATATACTGGGCTGGTGGGTTTTTCTGAAGTTTTTGCATATGTCTGATCTGCATATTGGTAAGAGTGTTCATGGGTTTTCTATGCTTGAGGAGCAAAAACATGTTTTTGAACAGATAATCAGCTATATAAAATCTGAGCAAGTTAACGCAGTGGTTATTGCAGGTGATATTTATGATCAGGCTATTCCTCGAAGCGAGGCTATTCGTGTCTTTGATGATTTTCTAACTGAACTGGCGCACACAAATGTGGCTGTTTTGCTTATCTCTGGTAATCATGATTCGCCTGAGAGAATTTCCTATGCCAACCGACTGTTAACTGAGAGGCAGTTGTTTCTCTGTGGGTCCTTTAATGGCAGTTTGCAAAAAGTAACTCTAAATGATGTGTATGGTGAGGTAAACTTTTGGCTTCTGCCCTTTATCAAACCTTTATCGGTGTGTGGTTTTTTTGGTGAACACTCCATTGAAACCTATGCTGATGCTTTAGAGGCAGTAATTAGAAGTGCTGATATTGACTATAGCGCACGTAATGTGCTTATATCCCACCAATTTTTCACTAAATCTGGTGTTGTACCTATTCGATGTGACTCTGAACTAACTCCTGTGGGCGGAATAGACGCAATTAACACCGGTTTAATTGTACAATTTGATTATGTTGCATTGGGTCATCTGCATGGCGAACAAAAAGTCGGCGCAGAACATATTTGCTATCCAGGCTCACCCCTAAAGTATTCGTTATCTGAGATTGGGCAGACCAAATCGGTGTTGCTGGTAGAGTTAAATCAAAAAAGTGATTTGATCACAAAAAATCTTTCCTTGGTTCCCCTTCATAATATGTGTGAAATTAAGGGCAAAATAGCAGAATTGATGAGCCCCCAATTCGCCTTACAAATCAACAAAGAAGATTATCTGCACATTGTGCTAACTGATGAAGAGGAAATTCTTGATCCGATGGAAAAACTCCGTAGCATCTATCCCCATGTCATGACCTTTAGATTTGAGAATTCCCGAACAAATCACGATTGCTCATCATACCAAATTTTGACTCAACCCAATCAGCTCTCAGCTTATGAGCTGTTTAGTGAATTCTTTTTGGCTGTGTGTGGGTGTGCAATGAACACCGAACAATCCCAGATCGTAAAAGATCTGCTAACCAAGGAGCCTGCCCCATGAAGCCTCTAAAACTAACTATGAGTGCATTTGGTTCCTATGCCGGCACCGAAACCCTAGATTTCGCGGCGCTTGGCACAAATGGTTTGTATTTAATTACGGGTGAAACCGGGGCGGGTAAAACAACCATTTTTGATGCCATCTCGTTTGCGCTGTTTGGTGAAGCAAGCGCTAACACCCGTGATAAGCCCCAGATGCTTCGCTCGGATTTTGCAAAAGAAAAAACCAAAACCTGTGTCGAACTCGAATTTTCTTCTAACAATAAACACTACAAAATCAAGCGTACCATAAAAGAAAAAGGTCAAGACGCTGATCTCATCCTACCCGATGGCACACTGCTCAGCGGTAACAGTAACATTAAACCCAAAATCACAGATATTGTCGGGCTTGATCGCGACCAGTTTGCACAAATCGTCATGATTGCACAGAATGATTTCCTTCGCTTTCTCCAAAGCAACACTGATGAGCGCCTAAAGATTCTACGCCGCATATTTGACACCGAAGCACTAAAACAATTCCAAGAACACCTAAAAGAGCACGTTAAACAAAAAGAGGCTGAACGTACTCTAATTCTCCACAACTTTGCCCGTTACAATGTTGATGTTTATAAACGCACTGAACAATTTAGCACATGGGAACAGCAAATAAAAACCGATAAAACTGAATTATTAAGTGCAGACAATCAGCTTGATGCGTATAGCAAACAAGCACGTGAGCTCGCCGCAAACCTTGTCATAGCTGAGGGCCTCTGCAAAAACTTTAATGACCTTGCCAAAGCACAACAAGATCTCCAAGCACACAACCAAAAAGCACAAGATATCACACAAACAACCCTGCACATAACCCGCGGCGAAATAGCACTACACAAAGTAAAACCCCTAGACGATTACGCACAAAAAACAGCCGAAGAATACGCAGATGCGACAACTGCGCTTAGCCTTGCACAGACACAAAAAATCAGCGCGAACACCGAATTAGAACAAGCAACCCTCGCCCTTGAAGCGTTACCACCCCTTGAGAGCGCACAAACCGCATTTAACAACCTGATAAAAGAATGGGAAATCACAACCCAAACCCAAACCCGCCTAACAACCCTAAAAACAGAACACACAAAAATTACCAATAAACAAACCAAACTCCACCAAACCCAAAACGACCTAATAGTCCTATGTGCGGAACTGCAAAATTTACCATCCATTGATGATTATCAAGCGCAATATGACCAAATAATAACCGAGTTAACCACTCAACAAGATAAACAAACAAAATTATCCACCCTGCAAACAGACCTAACCACCATCACAACCAAACAGACCACCCTAAGAACCCAACAAACCAAATTCGAAAAACTCAATGATGCATTCCTTGAGGTTGATGAACAGTATCGGTTATTAGAGGAAACGTTTCTTTGCAGTCAAGCAGGTATACTCGCCGGTAATCTATTAGTTGGTACGCCTTGTCCTGTTTGCGGCTCAACCACTCACCCCTCACCGGCTAAATTAGCTGATGCCACCGTTACCGAAGTTGCACTCAAAAAAGCAAAAAATACTAAAGAGGACACCCAAACAAAACGAGACGCCGCATCCTTAGAATGTAATAGGTTAAAGAGTGAACTCGAAACACTGATAATACGCTTTAAAGCTGACATCACGCCCTTCATCTCGGACTCAACTGTTGATGTAGCACTAACGCTATTACCCGAAATACTTAGCGCAACCCAATCAACCGTTACAGAGCTTTTAGAAAAGAAAACATTTACCCAAACAGCTCTCTCTGAGCTTAAAACAAAAACAGATAACACAACAAAGCGGCATAATGAGCTAAAGATAGCTGTTGAATCGCTCAAAAGTGAACTTGTCCCACTTCTGGAGCGCTTTATCAGCGATTTATTTGAATTTATTCCAAACATTACCTGGGAAACTGCTGAAAAAGAACTAACCGATTTGTTTACACAAACACAAACTGCCGCAACCAAATTAACCACACGCAAAAATGATGATGAAAAAGCACTGGGGGAACTTTCCCAAAGTTGGGTTTCTGCAACTGAGCGAGAAGCAAATGCTAAATCAGCTTTAGGGTCGGCCCAAACACTGCTAAACGAACGCACAACAAACGAACAAAAAGCATTAAAAATCCACAACACTAACCAAACAAATTATGCCGTTGCTTTACATGAAAACGGGTTTGCTGATGAAGCGGAATATGTCGCTTCGCTTGTATCTGAGAGTGAACTTGCTAAACTCAAACAACTGATCTCCGATTATGAAAAAAATGGTGCACGCCTTGCTCAAGATATTGCTCGCTTGGAACAGGAAACTGAGGGTAAAGAGCAACCCGACATAGGAAAATTGCACGCGGAAGCAAAAACTGTGGAAGTTAACTCTAGGCAATTACGCGATAGACGTGATGCAATCAATAGTCGATTAAGCGAAACAACCACTGCACTTGTTGATCTTCGCAGGGCCGCTTCAGAGTTTGAAAAAAACGAAAAAGAGTATGGTGCGGTTAAACAATTATCCGATGCTGCAAATGGCCGCGATGGTATCATGGGTAAGCTTGATTTTGAAACCTATGCGCAGCTTGCTTACTTTGAGCGTGTGCTTCATGCGGCTAATCAGCGCTTAAGGGTGATGACTCAGCAGCGGTATTCTTTTCTGCGAAAAACCCAGAGTGATGATGGGCGTAAAAAGATGGGGTTAGATATTGAGGTGTTAGATGCCTATACGGGTAAGTTGCGTTCTGCGGGGAGTCTCTCGGGTGGTGAGTCGTTTATGGCTTCACTTTCGTTGGCTCTGGGGTTGTCTGATGTTGTACAGCAAAATGCGGGCGGGGTTTGTCTTGATGCCATGTTTATTGACGAGGGGTTTGGTTCGCTTGATGGCGAAGCACTAGAACTTGCCATACGCACCCTGTCTGATATTGCAGGAGGAAACCGCATCATTGGCATCATCTCCCATGTCGCTGAACTAAGCGAACGCATCGACAAACAAGTCTATGTTAAAAAAACACCCACCGGAAGCACCATCACCCTAAAAGTATAACTCGCCTCTCTTCTTTTTCCACAAATTATCTGCAAGCTGTAACCTGAATTGATGCCAAGGGCAGTGTTAGTTTGCTTAATAATTCTTTGTTTTGTGGGTTTGTTTTGTGGGTTTGTTTTGTGGGTTTATTTTGTGGGTTTATAAAAAACCTAGCAGAATACCTGCCGCGGTAGCGGTAGGATGAATGCGTCAGGTCTATTAGCGCTTTAAGTCGTAGTTTTTGTCACCATTAGATAAGGAGGTGATGGATTGGAGAAGGC
>WRCX01000080.1 GCA_009783705.1 Candidatus Bathycorpusculum hydrogenotrophicum
TCGGTTTGGGCGGCAGATCGAAATGGTTCGGGTAAGCAGATAGATTGGCATTTTACCACAAAACAAGCAAGAGGTAAACTAAAACATCTATATCCTAACTTATAATGCGGTCAAAGCAATACTTTAGTTGTATGAATAGTTCGGGTTCGTTTAGTATGTCGGGTTCGTTTAGTATGTCGGGTGGCGTTATTGCCAACAACACAGCGCAAGTATATGGGGGAGGGGTATCCAATTGGGCCATATTTGATATGTCAGGCGGTCTGATTGCCGACAATAACGGAAACAATCAAGGCGGAGGTGTATGTGTGTACCATGGCTCATTTAGTATGTCAGGCGGCATGATTGCTAACAACACAGCATATAGCGGTGGCGGGGTGTATGAGTTTTTTGGGAGTGACTTTAGTATGTCGGGTGGCGTGATTTCTAACAATACTGCCATTGATGGTGGAGGGGTATACATTGATAGTGAGTTCACCATGTCAGATGGCGAAATTTCGGGCAACACCGCAACTAATGGCGGAGGGGTTTGTATTGGAAACGGCATTTTCAAATTAACGGGCGGTAAAATTTTAGATAACACAGCAAAACGCAATGGCGGTGGAATTTGTATTTTTTATGAAAACCTAGATGCGCTATTTGTCTCTAATGGAGCGATTTTTTCAAATAATTACGCATCAACAGCATACGACCGAGACCCTACACATGATAAGTTATACCAGTCACAAATAGACAACACAGTCACGTGGACTACTCCTTTTACCCAAGGATACAACAACTATGATAGCAGCTATACAAAAGGTACACAAATCCCCACGACAAATAACAGACCAAATACGGTAGACAATGGAGCTTTTGATATAGAGCAATATATTACGATGATAGGGGTAGGGATAGCAACTTTTATGGCTATAGCTTTAATTCCATTAATCTGTATTGCCATAGGTATAATTTTGTTTCTCAGAAAACAAAAAAGTGCAGAGAAAAAAAGAGACATACAAACATGACAAGGCAAAGGCTCAAACAATCAACTTATTTGCGCCGGCTCCTTCTCAAAAACATAGTTTATTTAGTTTATTTTTAATAGTTAGTTAATTAATTATGGTAAGTTACAGTAAACAAAAATTTTCTTGAAAATCAAATCAGCATTTATGTTATATTTTAATATGGGTTATTGTAATTTTTAGAAGTGAGGTAAGCAAATGGACTACACCCTTATGCACAAAGACATACCGGTCGTTGACATGGAAATCCCAGCCGATGTCGGTCGTATTGTGCGTTTGTCTAATTTGCAAACCCCCAATCATTTACCTCTACGCATTAACACCAAATTCGGCATGAACCTCAAAGCAATAAATGCTTGGTGGATAGGGCGCTCGATTCCCGCAACCCGCGACGGCCTCAAAGCCGCCCTAGAAACGCTCCATATCAGCGACACCTCAATGCTACTTGAGAAGTGTTATGGTTTGAGCCTCTCAGATCAATACTGGATTTGCCCCAAATATTCCGGCCTGAAATGGCGCGAAATTAATTTTTTCCACAACAATTTTTCAAAGGATATAGGCGAAATACTCTTTGGACACAAAACCGACCCCGCCCGCATAAACCTCATGTCACCAGACAACACATCAGATGGTTGGCTACAAAAGAAATGGATAATTGTAAACGGCAAACGTGTTCTGATGAAAGGCAGTAGCGGCGTTTATCAGCAGGAACCATTTAATGAAGTGATTGCCAGCACAATAATGCAACTGCTCGATATTTCACATATCGAGTACACCCTAACCTTTGACAATGGCAAACCCTACAGTTTGTGTGAAAATTTCATCACCTCTGACACCGAGCTTATTCCAGCAGAACATATCAAAGAAACCGTCAAAAAAGACAACCGAGACTCCGATTACACACATTTATTGCGTTGCTGTGACGCACTCAATATCTCTGATGTTAGAACCAAGTTGGATAAAATGCTGGTTTTAGACTACGTCATATCAAACGAGGATCGACACTACAATAACTTTGGATTTATCCGCAACGCAACAACATTGAAATGGAGTGGATTAGCACCAGTATTTGACAGCGGCACCTCGCTTTGGAATAACACACCACATGTCGGGTCCACTCTGGAATGTAAACCGTTTCGCAAAAGCCACGTAGAACAGATAAAACTTGTTGAGGATTTATCATGGTTTAACATAGACAAACTTGACGGGGTCTACGACAAAATCATAGAAACCTTGGCAAAATCTAGCCGAGTAGACCAAAACCGCCGCACCCACATAGCATCAGCAGTAATGGAACGATGCAAACAGATAGAAAAACTCCAAAAAAAATAACGTAGACTTGAACTACAAATAATAATTCAGAAAATAAAGAAAAAAATGTGAATATTTTCACTTGATATGTATAGGTAGTGTTGTTTAGGTTATTTTGTTACTATGTAACATGCGCGTATTTGGTCATTGCCTTTGGTATCAACGTAGACGTCATAGTCACCTACTTTATAGGTTCCAGCAGCATTATTGTTAATAGTGAATATTTTAGAGAGTGATGCTGTTTTAATTGTATTTGCAAAGAAGGCGAAATAAGGCTCTGTAATGTCGATTTTAAGTGTGTTTGTGTTGCCCTTGTCCTTAGTAACGGCAGCAGACACAGTAGCAGTGTTTACAGGATTTACAATACACATAGCAACATCCTTTGTCCGATAGGTACCACCACCGCCATACCTATGATTGGTGATTGTAATTACTGCAGGATCGAGAGAAGGGTCAGTGAGGTCCCAGACAAGGTTTATAGTGTGAAGCCCCGGAGATCCGCCGCGTTTGAACTCCATGGATGTAGAGATAGATATTTTATCAGCATCCATCTGGATGAGCTCGGTCTCGGTCAATTCTTTTGAATTCCAAGATTCATCCAAACCACCACTATGATTAATTTGGATGTACACACCATTTGTAATAGTCTCATCATCAATTTTTAATTGTTCCGCAAAAAAGGCATACATAAAACCTCCATCGCTGAACTGCCAGTAAGCTCTTGCTATTTGTCCTGAACCGCTAATTAATCGTTCATTGCCACTATCATCAGCTTGTACGAATGTGTTTGTGTTGATTGCACTAAAAGCGCTTTAATACCAACAATGATAAAAGCACCATCACAACTACTATTTTTGTTTTATTCAATTTTTTGTCTCCTCCAATAATTTAACCAAGTTAAGGTTATTTAATTTTAACGTATTCCATTATTTAAATTTTATAACTAACGATTTTTGAGTATTTACAAAAATTATGTTTTCACTCATAGGACAAAATATTGAGACAATGATTTTTCACGAGGCAACTAAAGGGTAAAACGACAGACTTCGCCCACAGGAAAATGGAGCCTCGAGCGGGATTACACTGTTTGAGTACGGAGCCCATCCCCAAAATCGTATCCTGACTTTGAGAATTCATATCAAACACTAAGGGAAATAAATCAACTTATACATAATAAACTTTCCACAATGAAAGAACAGAAACATACAAAACAAATTAGTGACGTGGTGGGATTGCCCTGTTTGCGTCTGGAGCCTCCCTCAAAATCTTGACTTAGACTTTGAGGCTTCATATTTAAACACTAAATAAATGTATGCACACTAATCTAATAAATATTTTATAATATCTATGACCCTGATTTCATCTACAAAAACAAGATGAGTACAATAGTCTTGTTGTCGCTCAGACAAAAAACTAAATATGCGGGTATTGTGTAATCCAATGCCATAAGATTCTGGTTGAAAAAATGATCTTTCATACTAGCACAACGTCAGAGCTTCCATGGAAGGAAATGGTAAACAAAGCTTTGGAAGATAGTATAGACAAATACAAAAAGTTTGTTCCTGTGCATCTACAGCTATCAGTGACAAATGAATGCAATATGCACTGCTCTTTTTGTAGTTTTAAGCATCGAGATAAATCTTTACAATTAAACTATGCCGACTTGAAAAATATTATTGACACATTTTTGAAATTAGGCACTAAAGCTATAACGATAACGGGCGGAGGCGAACCATTTTGTCACCCAGACATTAATGAATTATTATTATATTGTCATGAAAAAAAAATAGAAGTAGGGTTAGTTACAAATGGAACATTGCTGAATAAGTTGGAATACGAATCAGCTAAATCAATAAAGTGGTGCAGAATCAGTTTAAGTGATGACCAAAACGATAAACAAATTGAGAATATTGAAACAGTGCTCAACAATATAGTTCATAAAATGCCGAATACTATAAAATGGTCATATTCTTATGTTGTCCTTAAAAATCAAAATCCGTTAATGCAAGTACGCGCAGTTAAGTTTGCAAAAAAATTAGGCTTTTTAAATGTAAGATTTGTTCCCGACCAAAACAATGTTTCTAATATAGACTTAGACGCTGTAAAGAAAAACATGGAAAAAAATAATTTGTTAACTGAAAAGGGTAAGTCTTCTGATCTTTGTGTTTTTGACGAGAAGCCAAACACAGAATTTCCAGACAAATGTTGGATGTATCTAATGAGGCCATTTGTTGCAGCAAACGGGGTTGTTTATCCTTGTTGCTGTACACAATATTGTTCGTTTGGAGAACGCCCTGACTCACAACCAATTGTTTGTCACTACAGTGAATATAAACAAAAATTGGATGATACCGAAATGTATAAACCTGAATGCAATATATGCTTTTTTAATCATCATAACGAGTGGGCAGATGCTAGATTAAATGGGGTGTCCTCTCTGGAGTACTGCTCAAATCGTGGTTCCAAATATGTCAGCGAATATAAAAATGTATTAGCATTAGCTGAAAAGGGCGAATTTGAAGACTCAAACTTTTTGTGAGCTAAGGAGACTTTGTAGTATGTCATCAAAAAAAAGCGTGTTTGTATGTGGGGACAGTGCACAGGATCATTTTTTTATATCACCAATTAACTTAGACAATAAACACCAATTGGATATTAACAGCGATGAAACGCCGAACCATCCAGCATCTGCACGGATGTTATACAACTTATTGTGTACAAAAAAGTTGTCTGTTGAACCGTATGATTTAGACGAGCATTATGTTAGGAACACTTATTCGACTTGGATAAAAAGAAAAATTGGAGGAAAGATTAGGCTCTTTAGGGGTAAGTTCCTATGGACAGCAAAAAATGAAGACAGCGTCTGTGAGTCGTTGACCGAAGATAAAAAATCTGCTATTGCTAATTGTGATATAATTACTGTTTGTGATTTATACAATAGTACTTATGAAACATATGACGAAATAACCAAAAATCGTGACGCGTGGAAGATTGTACGCACTATATGTCAGAGCAAGATGGAAAAATCCCATCTTGTTACCAAATTGGATGAAACTCAGCAATATAATAAAACTATTATAATATTAAATGCGCGTGATCTTAGAGAAGTTCATGATCCTGCAAATTTGTGTACGATACATGACGGACTTTCATGGGAACAATTGGTAACGGAAACTTTTTTAGTAATAGATAATGACGTTGTTTTAAAAAAGTTTGAATTTATTATTATTTGTTTTGAGCACGAAGGGGTACTAGTATTGAATAAAACTACAGGTAAACACACCCTGCTCTTTTATCCAACTGAGCTTGAAGGAGACTATACAAAATCAAAGTGTTCTACCCCGTTTGGGTTGCTTCTAACGTTTCAGGCAACGATTACTATGGTGTTGGAAGCGATGATAGCCGGCGTTGCAATTGTTGATCCTGTTGTCACAGGGGCAAGGATCGGTCTTGATGCAATGAGACACCTTATTGATAAGGGCTTTGAGAAAGATGGAAGTTATCCATATGAAGTCATTCACGACTTTATTGTTGACAAAATATCTGGTACTGGCAAATCTGCGCCTTTAGGCAGTGAAAAATACGAAATATCTAATGCTAAAATCAAGTCAAAATTCACTATTCTACAAAAAAAGAATAAGAAATTGTGCCAAGAGATCATAAAATATGGTTGCGATATATCTGAGTTACAATGTGTTCCACGGTTAAAATACGGTGATCTTATTTCCATAGCCCGACATGAAATTGAACAGCATAGACAAATTTACAACCTTCTTGTTGAATACATTTCTCAAAATGAAGAGGACAAACCATTATCAATATGTGTTTTTGGTTCACCAGGGTCTGGAAAAACTTTTTCAGTTAAAAAAATAGTAGAGTATATAAGTAAAAACGATAGCTCGGTTAAGGGTATTAACTTTAATATTTCTCAAATGTTTCACCCTAGTGAATTATCCATTGCGTTTAACCGGATTAAGGACATAGTAGCAGAGCGTAAACTTCCAATTGTATTTTGGGATGAATTTGACAGCGACTTAGCTGGTGCACGCAACGGTTGGTTGAGGTATTTTTTAGCACCAATGCAAGATGGCAAGTATTATGAAAAAGGGTATGAGCTGAACATTGGTAGAGCGATATTCATTTTTGCAGGTGGTACGTGTCATACAGCCAATAAATTTACAGCTACAAAAGCTCAAAACTCTGGTATAAAATGTAAGCTACCCGATTTCATAGATCGCGTGAGTGATAAAGGGTTTGTTGACATCAGAGGAATACGTAACAGCGATAGTAATACCCCTTACATAGCTTTTTCTATTAGAAAATTGTTAGAAGAAAAATATGGTGCTTCTGGAGATCAGGAATTTGATCTTGATGATGTAGTTATAGATAAGTTATTAGATATCTCGAAAATACCTGTGCCTGGCAGGCGTACTTTGAAAAAACATATATCACAAGTTTGTCCAAAAAAGGTGAAAATGTCTTAGTGTGAAAAGCGATTATTTACCTGTGTCTGTCCTGTCTCACTATACAGACATTTTCAGACTCAACGTCATGTTTGAAACTGACTAATTACGTTTTGATTAGTTTATTTGTTGTATCTATCAAAAATTTTTTAAATTCATCTAATTCGTCTTGTCGTAAAGCATATTCTACAATTGCCTCCAAAAAACCCTTCTTTGTGCCTATATCATATCTTCTGCCGATAAAATCGTACGCATACATATTCTCTTGTGTAACCATTTTGCACAACGCATCAGTTAGCTGTATTTCGCCGTCTACACCTGGTTTTGTAGTTTTTAAAAACTCAAATATAGACGGATTTAAGATATATCGTCCCAAAATAGCAATACTACTAGGGGCAGCCGCTTTTGCTGGTTTTTCTACCAATGTACGTACCCTATAGAGTCGCTCACCACACCGTTCACCACCTATCACACCATACTTACTAACATCCTCATGCGAAACTTTTTGCACACCCAAAACATTTGTACCACATTTTTCATAAACATCACTTATCTGTTTCAAACAGGGTGTACCATCAGTATACACGACATCATCACCCAATAACACGGCAAAAGGTTGATGTCCAACAAATTCTTTAGCACATAATATTGCATGACCCAACCCTTGTAACGGCTCTGGTTGCTGAACATAAGATATATTCGGCAGGTTAGACAACTGCTCCGTCTTTAAATACGACGCCTCCTTACCAGACTTTAAAAGTTTAGCCCTCGATTTATATAATTCATCGAAATGCTCTTTAATCACACGCTCATAACGACCGGTTATTATAAGCACCTCCTCGATCCCAGATGCTTTCGCCTCCTCAATTATGTATTGAATCGTCGGCTTATCCCCTATAAGCAACATTTCTTTAGGTTGCGTATTAGTCATAGGAAAAAGCCGTGTACCCAACCCTGCCGCTGGTATCACTGCTTTTGTTATTTTCATCAATCACGCATCCATAAATGCAAGCTATCTACTATATTTTCAATATCTCTTTAAATCTTTAAATGTTATCCGTAGTTCTGAAAGTGAGATTCATCTAACTGAAATAGACGCCTTCTAAAAATCGGAAGCATCCACCAATCTATATGCAAACACTTCATTTTACACAATCTGAAATCATATTCACCTTTACGAATGACAGAAGAGGCAAAAATAAAGAACAACAAAACCACTTAACATATAAACCAACCAATGGCCAGTGCAAACGAAAAATAAGTGTACTTAAAAAAAGAGTGGGAAATAAAAAAATGAGAGTGTTCACCTAAAGATATACATCATTTGATTTTGCCATTGTTGAAAAATTTCAGGCATAGTCAAAGCACACCACAAACGAATAGTTAAATCCACCATAACAGAACTCTTAGACACAA
>WRCX01000081.1 GCA_009783705.1 Candidatus Bathycorpusculum hydrogenotrophicum
ATCCCCTACATATTACTTATTTAAGTAATATGTTTTTGCCATAAAAAGGCTTCTGCTACAGAAACAGGCCAAAATCAAGCCCAGAATCAAAAACATATTACTTAATTCGGGAAGTTAGGGTTTAACTTGTTTACAAATTCAGCATCAATCACCCATTTTTCTACAAGCTCAGTCCACTATACCTCAATCAAAGAGGATATTTATACAAGATATTGAAAATTTTGCTACTTCCTACACCATTGCTGATGGAAAAATATTTACGATTGATGTGTGGGGCAACTTGGTGTGTTTTGATGTAAAAACCGGGACTCGACTATGGAAAAATATGATTGGAGTTTATGGTTCAGTAGGGCCAATTATAGTAAAAAACGGAATAGTATACGTTGGTTCACCTGATTATGGTATTGGCGGCGTAGTAAAAACTGTTGATGTGAAAACAGGCAAGTTGTTGCCACTCCAATTCCACGCCCGAGACACCTCGTCCGCACACAAACGTGGTCCCGACACTTTTAATGTAATCAATGATAGAATATTTGTACAACAATCTAGCTGGAGAGTTTACAGTGCTATCAGTGGAAAGTTACTTTGGGAGACCTTAGCCCCATCGGTTGACCTTCCAGGATTGCCCTACCTTGAAAGTGTTTGGGCGTTTGAAGATAATTTAGTTCTTGCTTCCGGCTTCTTCTACACCAAGGATAACACTTACAATGAAAAAAGTACCTATCGCCTCAATCCAGACATAGGTACTGTTATGTGGTCAATTTTGGGATTTAGCGACAAACAACCTCTAGTTTATAATGACATGATTATTTTTTGGGATTATAAAGCAAACTATGCTGATATAGGGCAGACCATGATTGCGGTAGAGGCCTCTTCTGGAGCAAAGCTTTGGAGTATTAATCTCAACGAGGATATCTATCAACCTACAATCTACAATGATCAACTTCTGTTTGTAACATCAAACGGCTACATCTATGCCCTGAATTTACCAGATGGACACTTAGCATGGAATACCCCAGTAGCTCTCCCACCGGAGTCAGACATCTCACCTATAGAAGTTGATACTCAGATGCAGATGATTTTTTGGGGTTATACAACGGGGTGGTACAATGAGAGCATAGACAATTTTCAATATATGGGAAATATCTATAGCTTAGACGTGAACAATGGCGCGTTAGTGTGGACAGCACCGTTTGCAAATAACAGTCCTCATGGCAGCCTATCAAAAATTGCATTGCTTAATAATACAGTTTACTTGTCAACCAGCAAGGCTCTTTGGGCACTTAACAAAACAACAGGTATGGAACTTGGAGTGGAACCCTTTGACCACTATGTACAACCCATAACTTCCGCAGATAACAAATTATTTGTGGTAGCTGACCTCTATGTTATAGCATATACTGATTTTGGCAGTACAAATACATATCCGCCACAATTAACCAATATATTGCCATATACAATACCGATTTGTATAATTTTTCTGGTGATTATCATTTTAATGTTGCGTCTATATTACCGAAAAAAACACGCAAACACTTGCGGTCAGAGCTTGCCATAAAAAGACAAAAAACGGTTATGATTGGAGTTGTTTTAGGGTTTCACACAGTTCAGTGACCAGTGTTTGGGTTATGTGGCCTTTGTTTCGGTCGCTGTTTGTGCATGCTGCACCTCGCAAACCGGCAATATCAGCACCTAAAGCATAGATTACAGACAAATCTTGTTTTCGCAGAGAACCTGCTAGAGCGGTTTGCAAACCAAACTTGTGTGCCGAATCCACAAATAACTGGAGCTGATTTGGGGTGAGGTGACTAAATAGGTTGGTACCGTCTTTGACGGCTGTGTCTATCATGGCGATGTCTGCTTCAGCTTTGTAGACTACTTCAGGAATAAGCAGAGGATTTAGCGAACCGATTTTTTGTGCATCCGCATACCCTGCTACAGCAACCTTGACTTGAGGGTTGTAGTCTTTGGCAGCTCGACAGACCTGCTGAAGCAGAAAAACTGCGTCGGGAACTGTTTTTAATCCATAGAGTCCGACTTTAACGTAGTCAACATTTAGAGATGCCGCACCCAAAGCGGCAAGAGAAGCAGAACCGGGAAGATTGGGAACATCACCTATGGTACAGCTGACTTCGATGCCTCGGGGTGTGTTTTGCCGTATTTGTTTGATAATCCAAGGATAGCTAGCTCCAAGGGCACCTTCTTGAGGATTTTTGACATCAATTATGTCGGCGCCTCCAGCGACGGCTTCTTGGGCTTCGGCTTCATTGCTAGGACTGATTAAGAGTTTCAATTGGATATCATAGAAATGCGGTTTGATGGTGCCCTTTAAAGCTTCCTGTACAGCACAGCTATCCAGTAAGGTTTGACTTTTATGGTCGATGTTGAAAAATTAACAGCTCTACCTAAAAAAGCAGGTATTCACCGGGCTACTGTTCAATTCTATAGGTTTGTGGTTGAATCTGTTGGTTAGTGTTTGATTTCTGTGAGTTCATATTTGATTGGTTTGGCGCCTGAGGCTTTCATGGTCTGTATTGCTTTGAATCGTTGGGGGTCGCCTAGAGCGGATTCGAGGACTCGTTGTTGGAGCTCTGGGGTGAATTCTGTTTCGTATACTTGGAGGGTGGCTTGGTAGATTTTGGCACGTTTTATCTTTGATAGATCTACTGTTTTGTCAGCGGTTAGATAAATTGGGGTAGCTTGTTCTATGTCAAAGGCGTAGATGTTGCGTTGGTTTTGGGTTGTTTCGATTCGTGTTATGCGGATTTTTTTCTGAACGGTGTTTATGTGTTTCCATTCTGTTGGTGGCATGGCAATCAAACTTGCATACTTGAATTTTAATTTTCAGTTTGTTGATGATAGATTGGAAATCTCAGCAGTGCGGCAATGCCGCCCAGAGAAATTAGTTTGAAGCCTGCTTCATGTTCGGTGCTTACTACGGTTATGGCTGCTTGGCGGCGTTCCACGGCGTGCATGAGTTCTTCGAGTTTGAGGCGCTGATTTTCATCGGCATCGCGCAGGGTCGTGTCTGCGACTACGAGTTTTTCGATGGCGCCCATGTTTGCGGCGTTTTCGACTGCTGTTAGGCCGTAGGTTACGTTGCCTTCGCCTTTGCCTAGGCGTTTCATGATTTCTTCCATGGTTTCGGTTTCATCTAGGATGCGTAGCTGATGGGCGGTTTTTAACAGTACACCTGAGCGAAGGGCCTCATCTATTCCGGCGGTGCCGCCGTTGTTAACGCTTTTTATGTCTACTACGGCTTTGGAAAGGTCTTTGTTTTCGTCTTGGAGGTAGCTAACAAAGTCATTTTTTACAAATCCAGCGCCGATAATAACCAAAGGATTGCGATTAATAGCCCAGAGTTTTTCAAGGCTGGTCAGGGCTAATCTGAAGTATGCTTTTGTGGCTTCTACACGTTTGTCGGCGTCTTGTTTGCCGGGTAGACGTGTTCGTTGTTCGACACGGGTTTCGTAGCCGTATTGTTTGGTTTCAACAATAGCAAAACCTTCATCGTCTATGGAGAAGATTAGCAGGGGTTTTTCGGTTTCACTTGCCTTGGTTAATCTGTCTAGGAGGTGGTTGGGCCATTCTTTTTTTACGATGGTCATTTGTTGGTTGAGGGATATGGCAAGTGTGTGATGAGCACCGGTTGGGATGATATCGGGGGCGTGGATGATTAGGCCATGCACGCGGAGTTTGCCTAGGAATTTGTCCCAGCTCACAGATTCGACTTTGACGCCCATAAATGCTGAGACGCGTTCTCCGCTTTTGGGGCGAGATGATTCAGTGTCATTTTTTATGGCGCGGCTACTGTAGGCATAAACTTCGTCGCCTTTGTATACGACGTTGTAGAGATGCCAGAGGTCATCAGGCGTGTCAGGAACAACTTTTAGAAATCCCTGATGGAGGTCTTTTTGGATGATTTTCAAGGTGAAACATCTCGGCAGTAGTGAATGTGAACACAAGTAAAAATATACTACGGAACCACTTCGATAAACCTTAAATTTGCTGTAACGTAGGATATAGTGAGTTTTTAGGTGGTTTTTATGGTTGAGCATCTACAAGAGTATTTATGCCGCTACATGGATGAAAAAAGTGAATATCTCAAGGGTTGCCTTTTAGCAGCACTAGACAGCCAAGAGGGTTATTTGTGCCTTTTAATTGAGAGTTTGGGCACGCCGGTTCCCTCCGAAGATGTGCGATATGCTGAGCTTTTGGTTGATGCAGGGCTTTTTCGGGAAGAAACAAAGATTACACGCAATGGACGCAACCGATATAAGCTCTTTTATTTGACAGCCCAGGGCAGACGGATTGCTGAGTATATTAAAGAAGAAGGCTTTGATGGCAAAATTCCTGAAAACGCCGTTCCAGCAGTTTAGTTAACTATAATATATAAAAACCCAACAACAGCTGTTGCGCTTAGAGTAAGCACCTGTTGCGGTTGTGTACTGTTCGTATCATCCGTGTCACACTTTCAAATTTTTGACTCGAGTTGTAAAAACAGGGGATTTTATTCCCTCAAGATGTCGTTTGTTTTTGTGTATCCCGTGTATATCTCACAGTTTTCCTTTTCTCATACACAGCCACACAAGCTAAAACCACCACTCCCACAAACAAAGCAGCACTCACAACCATCCAATCTAAATCAAACAACTCCGCATCTAACTGATTATTCTCCTCACCAAAAGATGCCTCTGGAGTATCGCGAGATGCACTGGGGGGTTGTGTCGGGGTTACAACATCACGATTGATTGTTACTGTTTGTATGCTGCTCCACTCACCTGTTTCTCCATGAAAAACATAAGTAGCATACCACCCACCAGGAACACCACCAGCACCCATCCCTTCCGTTTGGGAGCCAATCAAAGCTTGAACCTTAACATCAATCTTACCGCCATTAGGAACCTCCCAGAAGCGCCAATCAGACAAATCTATCACAGTAGTAGATGATTTAGAAGCAGGAATATAACTGCTCAAACTGGTCGAGGGACCGTGCAGAATCTGCCACGTATCTTCAAAAGCACCCTTATAAGCCACATCATAGAAAAGTTGTGTCCAGTTGCCGCTTGAATCTTTGGTAGAGGTGAACTTTTGATTTTTAACAGTAATTGAAAGTGTCCAATTATCATAGGTGCCGCCTGGGGAAGTTATGGTTGTTTCTCCGGTGTAGGGGTTAGTTGTGGTGGTAGGTTGTCGTTCGTAGGGATGATTAACATACTTTGCTGTAAACTCTGGAACAGACGGCTTAGACACCGCCTGCACCACACCCATACAAACTATGCCTGCAAAAAACAAAACCGCAACTAAGAGCACAAACAGCAATATACTAAAGATTTTTCTCATTTAAATCACCTTACAGACGTTGAAGTTTTATGTTTATACATATACACAAGCGCAATGCTTAGCACCACAATCACAACACAAGTAATCACTAAACCAAACTCAACCAAACTAAACCCCGCAACTGTCAGCTCAGTTTGTGTCGGCTGGTCTGTTTGTGGTGGTTGGTCTGGGGTATAGGTTGGGTCTGGCGTTAGATTGGGTTGATTGGGCGCTTCATTGGTGTATGCAGGTATAGTCACGGTCTGTGTACTACTCCAGTCACTTGATACATCATCAACAAAGTAAAGTGTCGTACTGGTAGTATCCCCTGCGATGTGTACCCAACTAAGATGATTAGGATAATAACCATCATAATAACCACGGCCAATTATTGCTTTAACTCTAAAATCCAATTGCGAACCAGCGCTATATTTCATTACATTATATGCATGCGTAATTACAGTGTAGATAGAATCGGATTGCAAAATAGCACCAGACCCAGTCTCATTTTCCCACTCGTCATCACTAAAATGTCCTTTGTACTGAACAACATAGTATAGTGCTTGCTGACCGTTTGGGTCGGTAGAGGGTGTAAAGGGTTGGTTTTTTATTGAAATTTCTATTTTTCTGTCATCGTGGCGGTAACCGTTTGTGAAAGTTGTGACTGCTTTTCCAGTATAGGGATCAATAGTAGTTGTAGCAGCTGGCGGTACGTCATATGCATCACCAACAATTTTTAGACTGAATTGTGGCACAGACGGCTTAGACGCCGCCTGCACCACACCCATACAGGCCATACCTGCAAAAAGCAATCCGCCAACTAACAAAGCAGACATTAGCACACTAAATATTTGTCTCATAATATACCCCCACATAGGCATAGTTCAGAACAGATATGTAGTTTACTCCAAACACAGACAGCACAAATATCAGCAGTTAGATTCATGCTCTTGATTAGGTTTTGGTCAAACATGATCTATCCCTATGGAGTTATTGAGGACGGATTTGATTTAATACTAAGTGTACGAACAAACTGTCCAATTATTAGATAAACAATCAGTGTTAGCGAGTTTCTTTGAATAGATTATCAAGTATATCTATGACTTCTTGATAGTTGTCGGTGTTGTAGACGGCTTTGTCGGTGGTGATGAGGTAGAAGCCCTCCGAGGATTTGTGGATTTCAACTTTGACGCTCATATGATGCTTCCTTTTTGGTCAGGGTTTGTAGAAGGTTGGGGGGGTAATAAAGCAGTTGTTTCATTATTACCTGTTTCTTCTTTAGGCAGAGTTTCCTTACCTCAGTCACGGCGCGGCATCATCTGTACGATTCTACCACCTAACTCGTTACCATTAGTCTGCTTACTACGTTTCACGCCGTCAAATCCATAGATCCCCATACTTAAAAAGGAACAGAACCCTAGCCGCACAAGCTTGTTGCCATATACGGTTATTGTTTTATATACATTATTGTTTTGTATACATGTATCATGTTTCATGTCTTGAAGTTCTTCTTGTATAGATAAGCGCAATAACCAACACCGGCAAAGTAGTGCATAGAATAATCACCAAACTAAACTCAAGCAAACTAAACCTCCCTATGGTCAGTTCAGTTTGAAGGGGTTGGTCTGGGGTATAGGTTGGGTTTGGTGTTGGTTCGTTTTGATTTGGGGCTTCATTGCTGTCTCTTGTGATAGTCACGGTTTTTGTGTTGCTCCAGCCGCTTGTTTCACCAACAAAAACCCAACCGCTAGCAATAATGCGGCCTTCCCATGAGAGATAACCATCCATTGCTTCGACTTGTACATCAACTTTGCCGCCATCAGGATAATCATTTGTTCCAATATATAGCAGGGCATATTGGCCGTCATCTTGAGATGGATATCTGTGGACGTTGACGTTAGGGTTATATTCATATTTCCAGTTTTCTTCATAGTGCCCTTTTGTACGTATATTATACTGCACTGTGTTGGGATGGTTTTGGTTTTTAATCTTTATCTCGATTGACCCATATTTTTCGCTGTAGCCGGGTTGAGTTACTGTTTCTCCTGTGTAGGGATCTGTAGAGTAAACTGGCGGTATCTCAGTAGATCCAGTAATACAGTTTACGGTAAATTCTGGAATTGCTGGTTTCTTTGGAGTGATCTGAGCTTGCGCCTCACCCAGCCAAACTATGCTTGCAAAAAACAAGCAGCTAACCAATAGAACACATATAAACGCACTAAATATTTTTTTCATCCCCACCACCGTGTAGTGTCTTGTCCCAAAATAATTTCCCACCCGAGTTATCTTACGACACACTACCTCACCACCCAAACTCTGCAAAACACCTTTCCAAAAATACCGCACCCACCCAACTAAAAACATGGTCAAAAT
>WRCX01000082.1 GCA_009783705.1 Candidatus Bathycorpusculum hydrogenotrophicum
CCGAATTTCTGCTCAAATAAATATTCTCCAGTTTTTTCCTTGGTATACCCCATAATATTCACAAACACACTACAGAAACTATAATATTTAAGTATTCTTATTGTATACATAAGCTCCCAATAGTTCCTCTTCGTTTAATTGTATCAAGATGCCTGTAGTTATAAGAACTAATCCGCGTTTAGGACTAGGACCCGAAGCTGCGGCGTTGGGAACCATGGTATTAGACACTACAATTTTAGGCATGGGAAAACTGAATCGATCAGCGATGTTTTTAACAAGGCTATAAACGTTAACTTTTTTGGCTTTGAGATTTTGTAGCTCACAGGGGACCCCGTGTTTTAAGAAAATCTTTTGTGCGGATTCCGCGTCAACTTCGCCTTGTTTGGCAATTATTTCATCATAGATTTCTTTTTTAATGGCTAAGAGTTTTTCCCGCGGATAGGTTTTTTTAAAGTCCGCCATCTCGCCTACTGGCAAGTAAACCTCCAATAGATGAATAATCGGATTGGCTTCGGTGATGGTCCATTCTGCACTACGGGCAATAAAGCGGTTCGAGTAGAACACAAAGATAAACTGGATCCCAATTAATATCAGCGGAGCCACCCAAAACGCACTGGGAAACGCTGTTGCTATAGTAATAAATATAAACATTCCAAAAACAATGAAAATCACAAAAAAAAGTAGCTGAGTTTCCAAAAAGAGCCGGTTGAAGGATTTTTCAGGTTTAGTATAGGCTTCCGGAACAATTTTTTCTCCTTCCCGCCAGGCAAAACCTATGGTGGCGCTTCGGGCGTTCTGTGAGAAAGCCTGCATCGCTATTAGGATGTCTTGTTTGGTTTCCTCTACAATTGATTTGGGAACTGCAGAATTAAGCGGTGTGATTTTTAATTCAAAGGGGGTGCCGCTTTTAACTTCCACATCAAGCTGGGGATTATTTTGTTGATCAATAGAGGTGTAGGTTAATTTTTCTCCTTTTATGGTGGGTTCACGTTTGATGTTTATGAAGCGCTGATTCTGAGGTACCAAGTACTGTGTGTAGATGAAATCAAAGAGTTTCTCATAGTAGCTGGGCGGAACCTCTGGAGTTATTCGGTATGTAAAAAACAAAAAAGGAGACGGCATCATTTCTAGCTGTCAAACCACAGTTATTCACTGTGTCGCCGTTTTATATCCTTATTTGGGACATGAGCATAAGCCGCTTAGGGAGAGACATACATAACCTGGGGTGGTTCTTAGCATAGGGGATAGCGTTTATTAATCTCGGGATTCATTATTAAATTCGGAGATACCGCGAGATAGGCGACTTTGTAGCATCAAATAAACGGCCCGTTTGATGATGCAGAGACATATTGGGCGGATATAAGCTCAAAGAGATCATGAGCTGATTGTATAATTCAGGATGGATGTGTTACTTTGGCATCATTAAAAAAAACAATACTCGTTGTTGATGACGACAAATCTATATTGCGAACCTTTACCCGTATTTTACAAAAAAGCGGTTATGAAATCGACACCGCAGAAACAGGCCAAGAAGCCATAGAGAAAACCCAAACACGCAGTTACGATTTAGCGCTTGTAGACATCAGATTACCCGACATAGACGGCACTGATTTACTGGCAAAACTCAAAAAACCCCTGCAGCACACCGTTAAAATCATGATCACAGGATTCCCCTCACTAGAAACCGGCGTTAAAGCCCTTGATGAAGGAGCCGATGCCTACCTGGTTAAACCCGTGAAACCTCAGGAACTGCTTATTCTACTCGAAGAAAAACTAAAGAGCCGAGAAGAAGCCGCAGGAATCAGCTACTAACCAATTATCGTAACTACAGCTAGTTGACTATTTACGACTGCGGCTTCAATCACAAAAACCCTTTACAGTTTGGTTGTGTGGGTTGTTGTGGGCAGGGGTAAAAAATGGGTAATTCGCAAATAGTTACGTCTTAGTACTCTTAACATATTGTAGGCGCCTGTGTGCTGTATTTGTTTGACGCAACAACTTGGTTTTCTGGTTAAAGCTGAAAGCCTCCATAGATGAAATCCTCGCATTTGGAAGTAACACATATATCCAATAACTTGCGCTGTTTGTTCCCACGTCAACTTTGCTGGGCATAACTATGGATTTAACGCAGAAAATCCAACAACTCAAAAAAGAAAAAAAAGCCATCATACTGGCTCATAACTATCAGCGTCCCGAAGTGCAAGATATAGCCGATTACATCGGTGACAGCATCGAGCTGAGCCGTAAAGCTATGACCGAAACCGACGCCGAGCTCATTGTATTTTCAGCAGTAGATTTCATGGCTGAATCCGCCGCAATTCTAAACCCTGCCAAAAAAGTTTTGCTGCCTTGCACAGGGGCAAGATGTCCTATGGCTCAGATGCTTACAGTTGATGAAATAAAACGTGCCAAAACAAAGTATCCCACTGCCCCGGTTGTACTCTATGTTAATACCCTAGCGGCCTGTAAAGCAGAAGCAGATATCTGCTGTACCAGCGCTAATGCTGTCGAAGTTGTAAACTCACTTGACGCCGATACAATCCTATTTGGACCCGACAAAAACCTCGCTGAGTATGTCGCAGAAAAAACCGGAAAAACTCTAATCCCTATCCCCGCTAACGGTTTTTGTCCTACACATTTGCTGTTTCAGCCTGAGGATATTCAAGTTCTCAAGATGCAACATCCAGACGCCGAAGTAATGGTTCATCCCGAATGCACAAAAGAGATGCGACAGGTAGCTGACTTTATTGGGAGCACCTCAAAAATCTGCAAACACGCAAAAGAATCCAGCACACAAAAAATCATCATAGGCACAGAGAACGGTATATTACACCGGCTCCAAAAAGAAAATCCCACAAAAACCTTCTATCTTGCCTACGACGGTGCCATATGTCCTAACATGAAAATAACCACCCTTGAGCGAATATACCAATCACTCAAAGAAGAAAAACACATAGTCAAAGTCCCTCAAGCAGTCGCAAAGAAAGCTCAAGTGGCCCTAGAGCGTATGTTTGAGATCAAGTCTTAAACGGTTACTATCATGGATTTGAGGATTTTTACGCCTCTTCGTGTTGTTAGCTCATCGCTTAGATGGCGTATTTCAGAGCTTTTACCCTTTACCGCAATAACTTCCAAACAATCATGTGCCCCTAGATGAATATGCATCGTTGATGAGATGAGGTCTTGATGGTGATGTTGTGAATTTGTTAAATCACTCTCCAAACCCCGTGTGTCATGATCATAAACCATCAATATGACTCCGGTTTGATTAGCGTTTTCGTTTTGTAGCCACTTGCGTTCTGAAACATAGAGCCGCACAGCATCCTGAATGGCCTTGCTTCGGCTCTCATAACCCATCTTTTCAGTTATAGCATCAAAATCCTCTAAGAGATCAGGAGGAAACGTTACCCCAACACGGACAATCTTGGACATCAAAGTCACCTCTAAGAGTTAGAGCTCTTCCCCTAAAAGCTTTTAGACAATCCAGCTAAAACTTTATTCTCCGACGAAGTCTTTTCACAAAAAACGGCATCACTACCGCAAGAACAGTTACAATTTCAACCTTACCAATAACCATCGAGGCCATAATCAACCACTTATATCCAAGCGGCATAGCTCCCGATACCGCCCCCATAGTTGCTCCTGTTGTTGAAAGTGCTGATCCAACTTCAAAAAGCGCCTGCTCAAAAGAAACCCCAATTGTAGAGAACAACAATGTAAACACAAAAAGAACCACCACAAAAAATAAAATCGCTGATGCCGCTGGAAACATCTCTGTGAGTTCTGATTTGATGGCTGTTTTCTTTTGCCTAGCCAACTTGCTAAACGGTATTGTGACTATCTGCTTAACCGAGGTCCCTATCTTTAGCAGACGAGAAACTTTTATGCCTCCCGCCATAGAAAACGCACAACCCCCAATGGCCATCAAAACTACAAGCAACAACAAAGCATTGGAGCTAAAAGCAGATAGATTTAGATAATAAATTCCCTGGGTAGATGCCAAACTTACCACATGGAACAAAGAATCAAAAAACCCAATGTCGGCAATAAAAAACAAAACAACACTAGCCATTACCATGATGCCTATAAACAAAATAATTTCGGATGACAATATTTTCTTAAATTTACCTGATAAGAGTTGATAGTTAAAAGAAAAATTGACCGCCCCCAAAAACATCAACAAAACAATTAAAATTTGAGGCGCCGCAAAAAGATACTGCTGAAACGTCAACGTATTAGGAGAAAAACCACCCGTGAGCGTATCTATGACAAAGGTACCTGTAGCCACAACATTGGTGTAACCCAAAATATAGAAAATCCCAGTAAAAACCAAAATATAGATCCCATAGATTGCCAGTACCATAAAAAACATACGTTTCAAATTTCTGCCCAAATTCTCGATCCCCAAAACCCCACCCAACTTGGGCAATGCACGTCTAGACTGGAAAAACGCCAAAATCAAAAACACCACACCCACACCCCCCATAACCTCAGTTAAACTCCGATAGACAAGTAACGATTTTGGCAAAACATCGGGGTTTGATATGAAACTAAACCCGGTGGTTGTAAAACCTGACACACTCTCAAAACAACTGTTTGTAAAACGATCCAAAACAGTTGCACTAGCAAAGGGATCTAAGTAGAGATAAGGTATAGTTCCAATGAGCGGTAAAATAATAAATGCCAAAAGTAGCAAGGTGCTGGCCGATTTTACGGTTAAGTCTTTGCGTTCACAGAGTGCATTTAAGAAAAATCCTCCACCTAAAAACGCCAAAGCAGTTAAAAAAAGCGCAATGAGCGGCACAGTTTCGTTAAAGATAAACCCGGTTATAATTGGTATAATAGTTAACAGGCCGGCGGTTTGGAGCAGAAAGCCCAAGTTAGCGATTATGCGCTGATTCATCGACACTGAAATGTCTGCTTAGGGTTTAAGCCTTACGACATCCTATTAAACTTAGATTTTTTTAGTGACCGTTGATTGTTATTACAATTTTTATGCAAATGCAAACTTTAGCTCCTTATATGTTATCAAATGGTGCGTAATTAAAAAATTACAATGCTGACAAGCCCTACATAACATCAATCAACTTGACGATAGGGATTCATCGAGCTGTTTTTTAAGTTATGATGTTTATCTAAGTCAAAAGAGCTTGGCTGTTAAAATGAGGCCGAATATGATCATAGAAGAATTCACAATCAAAGATGCCAAGGTTACTTTGCGAACACCTTCTATGGATGATTTGATAAACCTTACAATGCTTATCAATTCGCTTGTTAGTGAAAAAGCCCAAATCGCATTTACCCAAAAAGTAACGCTAGAAAGTGAACGTGAATGGCTCACCCATCATATTGCGTCTTTGGAGCAGAACAAGAGTATTTCAATCATTGCAGAGATTAACAACGAGTTGATTGCGTCTTCAGATATGCAGATCCAACCTGATGGTGAAATGGGCATTATTGGAATAATTGTCAAGAAAAATTTTAGAAATATAGGTATTGGAACACATATGCTCAAGGTAGTTATAGCGCAAGCCAACCAAAGAGGGATCAAACGTTTGAGGCTACATGTTTTGGCAACAAATAATACCGCTATACACACATATGTTGCGCTTGGTTTTATCGAAACGCAACGAATAGCCAACCAACATTTCAGAGACAACCGCTACATTGACGAAATCATCATGGAAAGAACCATCTAATCACTTCTCCATCTGCTTTGGCATCTAAAATCGTTAGGCTGTTGACTATTATTTTGGGGTGCTTCTTTTGGCTAAGCTTTGATGTGGTATACCCTCAAGTTACCTGCCGTATTTAGGTATAATAAACTGTTGCCGGTAATCGCCGCTTAGTTATTTGAACCGCTATGTTTCAAGGAACCAAATGATTCCTCTGTATAATTCAATTTTTTGTTGCGGAACATACCTATTTATTAACATTAACCGTTGACATAGTGTAGTTTATTTGGGGCACATAGCATGAAAGCATTCATCGTACAGTTTCCCTTCGGCGTAGCGGCCTTTGATGACAAAAACCAGCTGGTTGAAAAAGCGCTGTTTCCAAAAAAAGCGCAAACAGCGGCTAAGAGTCTTCTCCGTACCGAACAGGGTAAACTCTCAGACCAAACCACATCTCTTATTACACTTCTAACCAACATCGGGTATGATGTCTTTATTTTTTCAAACGGTAATCTTGCAGAGGAAACTCAGCGTCGTCTTAAAGTCACCGTTGAAGTAGCCAAACCGGCTGAAGCTGCAGTTCTAAGTGGCCGTATGGCCGACATCGCTGTCGAATCAGGGTTTGTTACAAACCAACAAGAACTTGACAGCTGGAACCGCGATGTCAGCATGGAACTTAGCAAACTTCGCATCAAAGGCGCCACGGGTAAACGTGACCTTATTGTTGCACAAGGCATTCAAACTCTAGATAGTCTTGATCAAACAGTTAACCTCTTTATGGGCAGACTCAGGGAATGGTATGGCATCTATTTTCCCGAACTTGATCGCCTAGTTGAGAAACATGAAACCTACTCGCGCCTTGTTATGAACTTGGGTAGCAAAGAAAGCTTTAGCATCGAAAATCTAGAAGCTGAAGGTATTCCCAAAGACCGTACGCAACTTATCAACAAAGCCGCTGACTCATCTATGGGTGCAGATATTTCCGATCGTGACTTAGAGCAGGTGCAGGCTTTAGCTAAAGACGTTTTAGCCTTCTACACCCTGCGCAAAAACATGGATGAATACGTCGATAGAGCCATGGAAGAAATGGCACCCAACGTACGTGCGGTTGCTGGCGCACTCTTGGGGGCACGTATGATCTCAATCGCGGGCAGTCTTCAAAACCTCGCTATGCGTCCTGCAAGCACCATTCAAGTATTGGGAGCTGAAAAAGCGCTCTTTAGAAGCCTCAAAACCGGTGCCCGTCCACCCAAACACGGCCTAATCTTTCAGCACACTATGCTTCACGATGCTAAGCGTTGGCAACGTGGAAAGATTGCCAGAGTCATCGCAGGTAAACTCGCCATAGCCGCTCGAGCAGATGCATTTGGTGAAGGCCACTACATTGGTGATACGCTAAAAGAAGATATCAACAAACGCGTAGAGGAAATCAGAGAGAAATACAAAGAGCCTCCACCACCAAAGGAACCCAAACCTAAAGAAAAACGCGAAAGCTTTGAACGCAGAGAACGCAACTTTGGTTATCGTGAAGGCGGTAACCGCAGAGAAGGTGGACAACGCTTCCAGCGTCGTGAATCCTTCCGTGACAGTGGTGATCGTGGCGATGGTGCGCCTCGTTTCCAGCGTCGTGACCCCTTCCGTGAAGGCGAAGACCGCAGAGAAAGCGGATTTAGCTATCGCGAAGATGGTGATCGTGGCGATGGTGCGCCTCGTTTCCAGCGTCGTGAGTCCTCTCATGAAGATGGTGAGCGTTCGTCATCTCAGG
>WRCX01000083.1 GCA_009783705.1 Candidatus Bathycorpusculum hydrogenotrophicum
AACCCGCCCTTGGCGACTTTTTCAGACAAACATTTTTTGCAATGCACCATACGAACTAACCTTGTTTGGCGATATATGTACAGCATCACATAAAATTATCTATAAGTGAACACTCTCAAAAACTTATTGAATACAGGTTCTAAGTGATGCAAACGGCGATATTGTAGGCGTAAACGGTTTGGCAAATGAATGGGTGCCAATAGGCGCTTTAGGAAATGCCTTCGCCGGAATCTACAACGGTGATGATCATCTAATTCAAGGTTTATACATAGACACTACTGGGGACTATCAAGGGCTGTTTGGTAACTCGATCGGAACGATACGAAATGTAGGGGTTATTGTGTCATATATCAACGGCAATAATCGTGTCGGCGGCATTGCGGGAAATAATGTCGGCGCGGTAACAAACTGTTACAACACAGGCACTATATGGGGGGTACAATGGGTCGGCGGTGTTACAGGAGGAAATACTGGTACAATAACAAACTGTTTCAAGACAGGTAAAGTGTTGGGCAGTTCCCAAGTTGGTGGTATTGTGGGGATAAGTATAGACGGTTCGATAGCAAATTGTTACAACACAGGCTCGGTGACGAGCGTGACGGTCAGTGGTTGGGACGTCGGCGGCATTGTGGGATATAGTAGTCGCGGTTCGATAGCAAATTGTTACAACACAGGCGCAGTGACAGGTAACGACAAGACTGTTGGCGGTATTGCAGGAACAAATACTGATTGTACGATAATAAATTGTTACAACACAGGCACTGTGACTGGTAGAACTCAAGTCGGCGGCATTGCGGGCATAAATGTATTTGGTAGCGCGGTAACAAACTGCTACAACACAGGCATGGTATTGGCCAACAGTTATTTCGGCGGCATTGCGGGTGAGGTTATTAGTAGCGCAATAACAAGTTCCTACCACCTAACTGGCACGGCGACATTGAGCGTTGGTAGCAATCCCGCAAGTGGAGCGAACATGGCTCGGACGCAGAGAGAGTTAATACAACTCACTACCTTTGTTGGCTGGGATTTTGAAAACGTTTGGGCGTTTGATTTTGACATAAATGACGGATATCCGTATCTGCGAAGTTTTAATATGGAAAATAGCGTGGAAAGAGTTACCGTAGATTTTCACATTAGCTTACCTGATGTGCCTGCTGTTTCTACTTGGCCTGCTGTGTCTGGTTTAGAAACAGATGTGCAATTGAGTATCCCTTGGAGTGATAGCTATTTTAGCAAAAGTGCAACGGTATACAACAATGATTTAGCGGTTGCATCGCTTGTGCTTGCCAATGCAGCATATGACGAAACACGTGTAGAAAGGTCGTTAAAAATTTTTGGATTTAATCCTGATAGTATACGTAAAGACTATCGCGTTATCGAGGGCGATGACAGGGATAGAGTTGCATATGCTATAGCCAGCAAAAAAATTAATGAAGATACAACTGTTGTCGCAGTTGTATTGCGAGGAACACATGACGATGCAGAATGGAAAAGTAATCTTGATTTGCTTGCTAGAGGATTTAAGTCAGCAGCTGATCGTGTTTTTAACGATGAATTAAATGCTTATCTTAGCAACACTGATTTTGTTTCTACACAACGCGTGCAAATCCTTGTTACTGGACATAGTAGAGGTGCTGCCGTTGGCAATCTTATTGGGGTAGAATTATCATCCCGAGTAGATCCGCGGGATGTTTTTGTCTATTGTTTTGCAACGCCAAACTCTCTAGAGAAAAAAGCCAATGATGCAGTGTACCAAAATATTTTTAATATATGTAATGAAGAAGACTTAGTCTGCTTCGTGCCGCCTTTTTTTGAGAAACCTGGTTCGACCAGTTGGTTCCATCGGGAAAACATCGTTGGAATGTATAACAAATTTACAGAGTTGACAAGTGGTAAAGATTTGAAAGCTGTTATGGAGGCTAGGTCTCGCGTCGTTTTACCGAATCCAGTTACTGCATCTGTACTACAAGGGGCTCAGTGGAAGTATGCACATTCACCCGTAACTTATATGTCCTTTCTGCTTTTGGAACAAACGCCTATCAGTCAGGGGCGTGTTATGATAGTTTCTATAAGATGCCCAGTTGATGTTGAAGTATATAGTACTTCTGGTGTACTTCTTGGACGAGTAGTTAGGGACGTTGTTGATGAAAGTATTACTGCTACCCGGGTATTTACTTGGTTAAATGGTGATGAAAAACACTTCATACTACCCTTTGAAGATGAATATGTATTCAATATGGTTGGTACTGATACGGGTGTCATGAATTATGTTATAGGTTACGCTGATCCTGACACTTGGGCGATGCTGGTACAGAAAGAATTTGAAACAGTGAACTTATTTGCAGGCAAACTTTTGAGTTCAACTGTTCAAACGGTCCGTGATGTCGATGTAGCAGATGTGAAACTATCTGTTATAAATGAAGACGGTCATGTAGTTGCAGAAGTGTTAGAAGATGGAACAGAAATCCCAGTTCAATATACGATTATTGTCACAGCAGACACAGGTGGTACTGTATCAGGTGATGGTACATTTGATGCGAACAGTGTTGCTACTTTAACAGCAACACCGGATATAGGTTACAGTTTTGATGGATGGTATGAAATTAACATCAAAGTTAATGGAGATGTGGAATACAGCTTTACCGTAACAACGAATAGGGTACTTGTGGCGAGATTTATGGCAACTTCTGAGGTTGTGCTGGAGAGCATTTCCATTACTTCAATGCCCTCAAAAATAGTTTATGTCGAGGGCGAGGTTCTTGATCTTTCTGGCATGATTGTAACGGCAACATATAGTAACGGTGACACAAGACCAGTTACAAGCTATACAACAAACCCCGTGGATGGTGCAGTGCTTGACAGTGTAGGTATGCAGACTGTTACAATCAGTTATACCGAAAATGGTGAAACAAAAACTGCCGATTTCACTGTTATGGTAAATATTCATGAACATGTTTGGGTGATAAGGGCTGTTGTTGAGCCGACTTGTGAGGAACAAGGCTATACTGTATATGAGTGCTCCTATTGTGGTGAAACCAAGGAGGGTGATTACACCTTTGTACTTGGGCATGATTGGAAAGTAAAAGAAGTCGTTGATTCGGCTTGTGAGATGCAAGGTTATACTGTTTATGAATGTGCCCGTTGCAGTGTAACCAAAGACGATGATTATGTGCCGGCTACTGGGCACTCTGAAGGTGAAGGCGTAGTCACTACTCCTGCTGACTGTGAAACGGCTGGTGTGATGACCTATTACTGTGAGTTGTGTGGCAAAGTGCTACGTACTGAGATAATTTCTGTTCTTGGTCATGATTGGGCTGATGGCGTAGTTACTATCCCTGCTACTCATGAAACTGAGGGTGAGATGTCTTACACCTGTAGACGTTGCGGTGAAACACGCACTGAAGTAATACCGAAATTACCTTCAGACAACACTATAATCGTAAACGGTGTCGAAATAGCGTTTGAAGTCGTTAATGGTGTACTTACATTAAGGCCGATGCAAGAGCAAATGATTGCCATTTTGGCTGCTCCGGATAAGACGGTTGTTTTTGATTTGTGCGGATTGTCTTCTTCGGTGGAGATGTATGTTGGTGCGAACTGGTTCAAAGATGTTGATAAGGCAATCATAATTAAAACTGATACTGGCGAGACTAGCGTGACCACTAAACAGCTTTGGAACAATTCGGGCAAAGACAGCGTGATAACGGTCAACAACGGCAAGCTTAGTTTCAAGAATGCGTAGTAATACGTTCTTGGAATTGCTTTTCTTTTTTTTGTTTTGTTTCTCATAACTTTTTTCTTTGGTTTTCTGGTGTGCGTTTAGAAAATTCTGGGTTGTATGTACCTGTAGGGTATCTGCATCACTTTTAGTAACTGTGTATTTTTTGCAACACCGCTAGTGAGTTAGAAAGTCTGATAGTCTGAATGGTGTATGGTGTGTGGTTGGTGACTTGGGCAATTCTTGTATAGATGCGTTGGGTGTGGGTTAAACTCCCTGTGTAATTGCAGAGTATGGGGGATTCGAACCTCACCGTTCATGGCGATATCGCCATAACACTCGCTCCTTCTCGCTAATTTTCCATTTTTTTAAATTTTCAGGATAAAAAACAGTGTAAATTCAGTTTACCCTATTACACACTATCAAACGAGAAACAATTTACACAAGACACACAGCTATGTACACAGTAGTTTTCTTTTACTTTTGACTACTACACATTTTTAATTGACAAATAAGTGGTTCTACACACCAAAAAGATATTTTATTATTTCTTCCCAACCGATGTGTAGTATACCGACTGCAACTAATAGTGCCAAACCTATTACTCCAAGAAGCACCCAAATTAAATTACTTAATAAGCTAATTCCTATTTGTCTTGGGATAGACTCTTTCAGGTTATTTTCATTTTGAAGATCATAAGGCAGATCATAAGCTTCTTTTGTTAGTTTTAGATCAATCTTTTGACGATTACCACGGCTACCAATAGCTAATTTTCGTTTGGAATTTACATTATTTACAATTTCTCTTTCAGAGAGTAAAATACCTTTTTCAGGCAAAATTGGTTTTATAGCTGTGCCCTGTTGTTCTACTGGATAAAGCATTTCGTAGGTTAATTCAGGAAAACTACAATTAGCCTCTTTAAAAATGAGTTTTAGAGTCTCTCGAAGTTCAGATAAGTACTCTGTCTGATGTGGTCCACTGACGTATACAGTTATCGAACGCTTATATGCACTCTCCTCCACAAGAGCCATTGTATCTGTTTTCCAATTAAGCACCGCGCCAAATCGCCAAGAGTTAGCTATAACCAATTCCTTCGAATGAACTACAGCTAGGCGTGCCACTGTGTAGGGTGGCAAAGTATGATTTGCTTGGCATTCCATCCGTAATTGCGTGCCAAAAATAAATTTGGGAATGCCGTCCTTTGGACGATCAGTCTGAAGTAACAACGGCACAAAAATTTCTGTGGAGTTTTCGGAAAAAGCCAACTTGCACGCTTTCATTAACTTGAATAGAAAACGTTCCTTTCCGTCATATTTGTTTTTATCTTTCCCTGTAAATGCTGCATTAAAATTTGAAATAGAAAGTACACCATGTGTGTCTTTTTCATGAGTTAATCCCCAGTTGATTAAACGGTATATTCCATAGCTGACCCAACTGGGATTTAACACCATTGTATCCTGTTCATGTAATTCCTTATCATCAAACCATATACAACTACCCAAGTCACGAAGTTTCTCCAGCAACTGCTCGTGTTTGTTTTTTGGAAACCCATTTTTTTCGGCAATTTCAGTGAAAGTTTTTCGGTCGATGTAATCTAACTTATCTTTCACAAATTTTTTCCATAGGATCTCCTTAACCTTATATTCAGGAGCGTATATTTTTTGGTTCTTCCAAAGCGGATTATCTCGCAAAAGCGTCATAACAACTTGACGGAAAATTTTCAGTTCGCCAGTTATACTTATATTAGCTTGATAAAAACCTCTAAAGTTAATCGAAGGAAAATCATTTCTTAAAGTATTTTCGATTATATCTACACGGTGCGCATCTCTAACATTAACAAGAACTAGCACAGGAGACGACCCACCGTGATTGTGTATTTGCTCCAACCAATACTCAATACGGTTACCACTCTCAGTCCGCCCGTCAATCAACAATATGTACAGACAACGCTTAGACATAAAGAACGGATGAGCCGCATGAGTTATGACATGTCCAGCAAAATCCCAAACATGAACATTAACCCCCCTATCAAACTGTCCAGTTACATCTGGAATGTACCAATCAGTGAGGTCCACACCTTCTGTGCTCTCAAATTCGTTAGTCATTAGAGCGAACGGATTCTTCAGGCGACGAGCAAGAGACGTTTTACCCGAGCCTTTATCACCTAAAATAATAACACGTGTCTCATTAAGCCGTTTATCACCTAACGTCTTCAACTCTAAAACATAACGGTTAATACCTGCCACTCCATCTCGTGCGATAACGTCATCAGGCGCACTAAGCCGACTTTGAAGCTCTACATAATCAACCTTATCAAGCGTACATCCATTAGCAGTTATACGGTTATACCAGTTTCCCCAATATTTAAAACCTAAATCATGTAAAGCTTTTTCAAACTTATTCCATACATCCATACAGCTGTCGTAGATATCACCTCGAAAATAGTAGTGCCTGCTAAGAATAGACTCTAAATCGCTCATCAGGATTTCTGATAAATCGATTCCTAAGTTCTTTACTGCGTGAGCGGCAGCAGTAGCGATAGCGACACGAGCGGAAGTAATGTCGACATCGATGACGGTAGCAGCATCATTGATAACCCGAGCCGCATAGTAAATGACCTTTATCTTACGTTGATAATTTTTATCTTCGCAGGTATCAGCACAACGAGCAACAATATTTGCAAAGCCGTCTGCACGGGCGGTGTCGTAGTCATAATCGCAGATATTGTAGGTTTCAGAATGCAAGTTGTTAGCGCCAACGTATAAATGAGGACCAGCACGGGCATCAACATCTACATCAAGGGCATCAGTATGGGAAACGACATAAAGGAAGTCTAATGTTTTCAACATTGCAAGCAAATACTTCTGTCGTTTATCTCCTTCTTTGGTATCTTTCCAGTAATCAAAATTTCCAGTTACACCTAGAAATGGCAAAGTTCGTATAGCACACAACCAAGCAAAAAGATAAATTTCCTTACGTGAAAAACCAGACATTTTCCTCTGAACGTATGCTCTGAAATTTTTGTCAATTTTATTCATACTATACCCGCTTTGTACGCTAATTAATAAAATACGGTTAGTATGTCAGGTTAAATTATTAAATCATCTTATAAAAAACACAACGGAAACCACATAGTTAACAATTTATGTGTTGTTTCTTCTTTACACGTTCCCAGCGGCTTTGGGACAATATTATTTGTACCAGCTTTCCCTTGCGTTAATGTCTTCTAGATAGTTTAGGTAGCATAATCGTTTGATATTTAGATTGCAAGCACGACTAAAAGCTTCTTGCTGTCTACG
>WRCX01000084.1 GCA_009783705.1 Candidatus Bathycorpusculum hydrogenotrophicum
GTCGGGCCCGCCATATATCCTCTCTATTTGGATTTTGTAAGTAAACTAATTTTTAAACTGTTATTAGATATCTTCAATTAAGGGGGATTTATTTCTGTGGTTACTTCTGTATGGCTGTTTGAGTGTTTGCTGTTTTCTGTGTGTAGCGTTGTCTTTTGGTGATTTGGCAAACGTTTTTTATCCAATAAACCCACTTTAACAGGGATTTATTTGGCTAATACAAGGCATGGTTATGATCACTATGAGCTGCTAAGTGCACTGCAAAAAAGTATTCGTCGTGGTATGGAATATGAAGCGGTTCATTTTGCGGTTGAGCTTGAAGAATTTAATCCCACGATGCTGTGGAACCGTTTACGTGTGATTGCCTGTGAAGATGTGGGCCCCGCAAATCCGATGATGTCGATTTTGGTTGATGTGTTACAGAAAAATTATGCATCTGAGAAATCCAAACTTGGCGAAAATTCTTCCCGGTTATTTCTTGTTGATGCGGTAGTCTGTTTGTGCTTTAGCCAAAAAAGCCGTATTGCAGATGATCTTCAAACGGTAGTCTATATGGAACGTGAAGCCGAGGGCAAATTTCTTGCCATTCCCGAGTTTGCACTCGATAAACATACCGCCAGAGGCAAAGCATTAGGCAAAGGTATAGACGACTTCTTTAATGAAGGCAACAAACTAGAAAATGAAGCATTTCTCAATCACTACACTGAGAGAGCAAAAGAACTCTTAAAAAAACACACCAAATAAGTAGAGTAGTGTGTCAGTTGTTATTTTGATGACCCTTTTCGAGGGCTCTTAAAGTATTCTCTGATTTCTCTTTGCGGTAGTTGTGATGATTCCAAATAAATAATTGTGCGTAAAATACTGGTTGGTTTCTTTTGATATTGGCTGTTTTGGGTCGTTGTCCAAGTGGCCTTTTTGGAGGCCTTGAGTAAAAAAGGGTGGGATGGGTTGTTTAGTAGCTGTTGTCTTTCTTTCCGGATAGGGCGGCCCAGATAAATACTATTACGACAGTGATAACTCCGCCTGCAAATCCAGCAATTATGAAGGACCCTATATCTGCCAGTGCTGGCAGAACCTCTCCCAGCCAGGGAATGATGTATTTTGATGTTACTAGTGCTAGAATGCCGCCAATAAAGCCTACAAGGAATATCAAGACAAACGTTTTTAGTCTGCTGGCCATTTACTTCACCTATTGGTAGCTGATTGAGTGGCGGTTCTTTTTAGGCTAACTTACATGTTCATGTATAAAATCGCCATTGTATAAGCGATGTTTAACAGTATCTTATATAGCTTGATAGGTTGTCCAGTGCCATGTATATCCCTACATATATACGTGCATATTGTCGCCATATTAACAACGTATAATTCATTTTCCGCCATTCTACGCTCTAAGAGGTAGTTAAATTGTCAGACAGATTCGCTAAAAAGTGGGAAAGTAAACGGGACGAAGAGCCCTTCACAAATCGCATCAAAGATGCAGTTAAACCGCCGGGACCGCTAAAACCACGCCTTGACTTTGCAGTAAGGCGTATTGAACTTCAAGTTCAAAAACTCGATCAAGCAACCGACAGATTTGGCCAAAGAGACAAAGCCATATTTGCTAAAATTGTCGATGCATACACCAAGCACGACAGCGCCCGCGCAAACGTTTTTGCCAACGAATTGGCAGAAGTCAGAAAAATGTCTAAATTAATTATGAATGCAAAACTTGCACTCGAACAAATAACCTTACGCTTAAGAACAGTCTCCGAATTAGGCGACGTAGTCTCCACCCTCGGACCAGCTGTTGGCGTACTCCGTTCAGTACGGTCTGGTTTAGGCAGTGTCTTCCCAGAAGCAGAAAATGAGCTAGGCGAAATTGGTAACATGCTTAGTGGAATCATGATTGAAGCAGGCCAAGGTAGCGGCATGACTCTCAACTTTGATGCAGTCAACGAAGATGCCTCAAAGATCCTAGTTGAAGCAGCAACAGTTGCAGAACAAAAGATAAAAGACAAATTCCCAGACCTACCCCCAGGAATGCCCGCTTCCCCAGCTTCCCAAGCAGACAAAACATACTAAATAGAAGGAGAAAAAGCAAATGTCTAACTCCAATCTTTTTCTTTCTATCGGTAAACCAATCAAAAACGAATACGGCCACATAATCGGAAAAGTTGCCTCATTCGCACTAACACCCAACGGTAAATTCGACGCAGTATACATCGAATTTAGCGATGGACAATTCCAAAAACAACCCATGGAAAGCCTACGCTTTAACGGCGCCGAAATCACCTTTATATCAAAAATTAAATCCCAAGCAGGCACACTCTGCGACCAAATCCCCCTGATATGGCGCAAAGATGAAGCCCTAAAAGACTTGGTGGACAAAAAGAAAATCACCTCCGATATCTACCAAGAACTCCACGGCAGCTTTGAAAACGTATTAACCCAGCTCAAAAAAGAAGCCCAAATCATCATCGACGAATCCGCCATAGAAATCGAGCGATGCCAAGAAGAAATCGCCTCCCTAGGCTATGCCATCGCAAACCTCGAAATCGAACATGAAATCGGCCAAGTCGACGAAGAAAGCTACAAAACAGCATTCAACCTGTTACAAGAAACCCTGCGCCGCGCAACTTCAGAGAAAACCGACTATGAACTAACCAAGAGCAGACTCGCAAGCGTACTCCTAGGCGACCAAACTCCTCCAACTTCTCAAATGCCCCCTCCACCCAAACAACCAGTCACCAACAAAGTCTACGCTGAAACAGTCACCAACACAGCCACCAAATTACCTGAACCCCCAGTTGTTGTCTACGTAAAAGAAATCGGCAAAACTGGTCTATAAGAAAAACCACGACAAACGTTCGGAGCCCAGGGACAAACATGAAATTTCCAACCAACAAAGCCCCTCCTCCGGTACGTGAAGTCGCAACCAAATCTATCTATACCCTAAAAACTCAACAAAACAAACTAGAGCAGGCTAGTTTCCGCCTAAAAGAGCGGGACCGTATTCTTTTTGAAACCTGCATGAGCGCACTCAAAAAAAATAACAAAGAAAAAGCAACCATGTGCGCCACAGAAATTTCTGAAGTGCGCAAACTCGTCAAATTCCTCTACAACGTCCAACTAGCTATTGAACGAGTTGTCATGCGCCTTGAAACCATCAGAGAATTAGGCGACATAGTTGCTGACCTCAAACCCGCACTCCACCTACTCCAAAACGTCTCCCAAGAACTCTTCCAAGTGTTGCCAGACGTCAGCACAGAACTAAACAATGTTAACTCTGCCATACAAGACACTCTCCATCAAACCACCCTAACCACAGATGAGAATATAGTTTCAGTAGGCAGAAAAACAGAAGCCGGCGAAGAAATCCTAAAAGAAGTCTCAAGCTTTATTGAACAAAAAATCAATGAGACCCTCCCCGAACCGCCAGCTCTCACTCCACTCAAAGAAAAACTCATCGAAAAAATTCCCCAAGCACCCATCCGCGAGATGGTCGCCCTAACAGCCAGCTCTTCCCAGGTATTTGGCCAACAAACAATCGAACAATCCAGCTTTGACCCTGAGAAGACACTTTTCTCATACAAAAAATCTGAAATCAAAGAATTCTCCGTAAAAGTTGAGAAAACAACCGCCGAATTTGAAGAAATCCTCCTAGCGTATGTACGCAAAACAAAAGGAGAAATCGATCTGAGCCGATGTTCCTCAGAACTACAAACCTCAAGCGAAGAAATCGAGCGAACATTGGAGAATTTAGGCTCTAAAGGAAAAATCAAACTAGAATTACGCTCACCTGAATGAGGGAAAAGGAGAAGCAAACAACAACATGAGTGCATCAAGTGAATTAGAAAAAACAGCAACAGCCTACGCCCTAGACGCCGTACGGCTAGACAAACAAGGGCAAAAAGGCCGAGCTATAACCCTATACCAAAAAGCCATAGAAGCTTTACTACAACTGGTCCAACTCTACCCAGAGTACGGCCTAAACAAGGTTTATGTCCAACGAGCAATCGCCTACCAAGAACGCATAAAAGCCCTCCAAGGCGCAGTTTCACCCATGGAGATGAATGAAGCCGCAAACGAAAACGGCGAAAACGGCGGCGCAACCATGGACGGCAACAACGGCGGAGGAGGATCTGCAAAACCCAACGAAGAACTCGTAGTCACCGAAAAACCCAAAGTCAGCTGGGCAGAAGTCGTCGGCCTAGAAGTCGCCAAAAAAGCCGTAAAAGAAGCAATCGTCTACCCAGTCCAACGCCCCGATCTATTCCCCCTTGGCTGGCCCCGGGGCATCCTACTCTTTGGCCCACCCGGATGCGGCAAAACTCTACTGGCCGCAGCAGTCGCAACCGAGATTGATGCCAACTTTTACTCCATTGACGCCGCCTCCATCATGTCAAAATGGCTAGGCGAAGCAGAACAAAACGTAGCCAAACTCTTCGGATCCGCCCGCAAATCAGCTACAGAGGGCAAACCCGCCATCGTCTTTGTCGACGAACTAGACTCACTGATGGGCAATCACAGCAACGAAGTCGGCGGCGAAATCCGCGTCAAAAACCAATTCCTAAAAGAAATGGACGGCATCGCCGACAAAGGCAAAGCCCTCCACGTCTATATCATGGGCGCCACCAACAAACCCTGGGACCTAGACTGGGCCTTCATACGCAGATTCCAAAAACGTATCCTAGTCCCCCTCGCAGACAGCGCCACACGCCTAAACATGCTCAAACACTACACCGAAACACTCACCGTAGACACCAACGTAGACCTAACCGAACTAGCCCGACTAGCAGAGGGCTTCAGCGGAAGCGACATACGCGACGTCTGCCAATCAGCCCAACTAAAACTAATCGGCGAATTCTTCGAATCCGGCAAAGCCACCGACAAAGAAGCCAAACCCCGTGCCCTAACAATGGCTGACTTCCGCCAAATCTTCGAAGAACGCAAACCATCCGTCTCACTTGATATGCTCACAAACTACAACCGATGGTTCGACGCATTCAAAGCACTATAAACAAACAAACGGAGAAAAAAGAAAACAGTAAAAGCATGGTTGGGTGGAAAGGTCTGGAGAACGATAATTTTAACACGCTCTCCCTTCTCCCCCTCATACTATCTCCAAGCCCCACAAACTAAAACCAACCTGCTTCTTTTTTACCCTTACATGTCCTGTCTATTACTTGGTAATTATTTTGTTTCATGAGTTCCCCATCGGATGTGGACCGATGCTGGAAGAATCCTAAAACCCCCGTATTTCATGTGTCAATTAATTTTGTCCCAAAGCCTGGGGGTGAGTTTGCCGTAGTAGGGTAGACAGGTGAGGTCGATTGTTAGGGTGACTTTTTTGGTGAAAGTTCCTTTTTGTTTGGCTTTTTGTAGGACTTCTCGGTTGAGGTTGTTTAGTCGGGTTTGTGTTGTGTGGCGGTTGAGTTGTTTTAGGCGGTATAGGAAGGTGTCGTTGTCGGGTTTGGAGGGCGGGTGGTGATGGTTGGGTTTGTGTTTTTTGGGGTGAGTTTGGTGGAGTTTTTTTGTTAGGCGGCGTAGTCCGCTGTGGGCTAGCTGTTTTGGAGGCTGAGCCATGTTAAGCATCGTATGAGGTTTGGGATTGGTATTTGGCGTTGTAGTGGGTGGGGATTTGGCGGTGTTTTTGTGTGAGGGTTTGCGAAAAGGTGAGAAACCCCATCAGGCTTCTACTTATACCGTGAGCCATACTTTGTTGGCCTTCCTGACAATCGTCAGTAAGGTATGGTTCTCAATTTAGCATTAACGGATTAACACACTTGCGGAACTACTGGTACATGCCATAATTTTATATAGAAGTTGAAATGAATATGGATTTTATATATCGAGCAAGTGATTGCTTGAGATAAAAATAGGAGAAGAAAAAATGAAAAACATAAAAAGAATCAAATCAAAAATTGCCATCGCAGTCTTGGTAATCATGTTTGCTACTGGAACACTGATGACAGCTATACCAACAGCAAAAACAATAGATTTTCCAACTTATATAATAGCTAACGCTGGCCCGGACCTAGTTGGCGTGAGTCAACCCGTATATATTAACGCCTTCATGACTAAACCAAATCAGGGAGCGGCCATGGGTACAGCCGGTAGTCGATATGAAGATCTCTCGATAGTAATCACCGACCCCAATGGAAAGAAAGAAACTTTTGGGCCAAAACAAGCTGACTCGACAGGAGGAATATTTATGACGTACTATCCAACTATCACTGGAAACTTTACTGTGCAAGCATTTTACCCGGGGCAAAACATTACAAATACTGACAGATACCTTGGATCTGAAAGTTCCTTAGTGACATTCACCGTACAACAAGACCCGATAGCGACAACCGGACAAAATCCGCTACCGACTGAATACTGGTCTCGACCGATATACTCAACAAACTTTGATTGGGGCGCACAGCTTGGCTCAAACTGGTGGGGTCTTGGCGGACCTTCATTTAGCATAACTGGCGGGTACGACACTCAAGGAAACGTTCAACCATACGGTCAGGCGCCAAAAAGCTCTCATATACTTTGGACAAAGCCGACATCGTTTGGTGGTCAACAAGGCGGTGAAATTGCCTCCGACCAAGAAAGTCAGTTTACCTCAACCTCCATAATGAAAAACCACTTTAACCCGATTATAATCTACGGAGTACTAATATACCAGGAATGGCCAACCGCTAATAATCCTTCAGGTCTCGATAACCCCCTTATGTGGAAAGCTATCGACCCCTAACTTCCTGTTTTAAGTAATATGGAGGTTTAGAGTGTCTAGTAGGTCGTTGGTTTTTTTGGTGACTTCACTTAGATGCCATATGTCGTTTATTTTGACTTTAAAGATGTATTTTAAA
>WRCX01000085.1 GCA_009783705.1 Candidatus Bathycorpusculum hydrogenotrophicum
GGTTGTGTCTAAGAGTTCTGTTATGGTGGATTTAACTATTCGTTTGTGGTGTGCTTTGACTATGCCTGAAATTTTTCAACAATGGCAAAATCAAATGATGTATATCTTTAGGTGAACACTCTCGCAAAATCAAATGATGTATATCTTTAGGTGAACACTCTCGTATTTTCAACTACAATTTCATTCCCGGATGATTAACTGTCCATTTTGCCACATCAAACACCGTTAGCAACCATTAATTTTGCTTGGCGATAAAAACATTTACACCTAAACTGCTTGGACAAAATTATGTTTCTTCGGTAGCGTTTTCGTCTTTAGATGATAGTGCGATGTTCGGTACGCACCGTAGCAAAATTTCAAATGACTCTGCTACACCTCAACTACCTAAAATCCTAACCACCAGAAATCGGGCACAACTAATTTTGTCTCAGGCCTGAAATTATGTAAACTTTAAATGTTCTAATTGTCTATCTGCTATAATACTTCGGTTTGGAAACATCTGCATGTCCTATATAGCTGATATTGCAAATCCGTACATGGGGGCGTTTGTAACTGGCTTATTCTATAGCTTAGCCGCCTGTACGGCTTCTTGTTTGCCGGTTGTGGCCGGTTACATTGCAGGTGTAGGTTCAGGTTTTAAGGGAAGCCTCAAGATAACCATGTTTTTCAATTCAGGGCGTCTGCTTGCATATACTCTGATTGGCGCTATCACAGGTTTGTTTAGTGGAATTTTGCATTTCTTTGTTTCCGATATGGTTTTTTCCCCTTTTCAAATGTACTTCTCCATTGTCTTTGGAGCCGTTACTATAATCATTGGTGTGATGGTGATGCTAAAAGCACGCAAACCCCCCTCTTGTGACTGTAGCGCTCAAAACACAAAAAAACTAGGTGACAAAAAAAGTCGTTTTGGAGTGAACTTTGGAGCTTTCTCATTGGGATTGACTCGCGGTTTAATTCTCTGTCCGGCACTAATGTTGTTGCTATTCCCAGTTATACCCTTTACATCTCCTATCGATAGCGTTGGTATCGCTGTCTTCTTTGGGCTGGGAACCATGATTTCACCGCTTCTACTCCTAGCAGGTGTCACCGGATGGCTGCTTAACAAGGCACCGCTGTTCCAAAAATGGATCTCAATCGCAGGCGGAGCTATTTTAATCCTGCTGGGTATATTTTCAATGCTTAACTTAATCATACAATAACTAAATAATATAATATATAATATAATCGAGAGAGGAAGAATATGGCCGGTGAACTAATCGGGAATATACTTACACTCATCGTGTTAGCGGGGCTTGGAGCAGCAGGAGTGCTCTCTGTTATAATCTGGAAAAAGAACCGTGCGGCACGAGTAAGCTTTTTAAGATTTGTCATTCAAGCTGTTGGGTTAGCCGCCCTGTTTTTTTTGTTCGCCCTCGAACCCGCCATACCGCTTCTCTATATACTCATCGCCTGGTTTGCCTTAACGCTTTTTTTAGGCCGGTTCTTCTGCGGTTGGATATGTCCATTCGCCCTTATCATGGATATAGAGAGCGCGATACGAAAAGCCCTAAAAATCCGCCATAGGTTGCTCCCCGAGAAACTCAACATTGCTCTCCACAAAGGCCGCTACCTAATTTTCGCTGCATTTCTGCTCCTACCCATAGCTTTGTGGATCGTTGATCCTCCGCCTAACACCGCTTCTGCAGTAATGATGGCCCAATTACTAGCCGGACCCTTTCGCCCCTACAGCATAATCATAGACCCCCTCATACCCCCTGTTGTACCCTGGACCGGACAGCTAATCTTGGGCGACATCAACCTTAGTTACCCCTATATAGGTGACATCGTAACCTTTATCGAAGCAACCCCTGGCCAAATCTTATCCATCGCATTTGTGGCAATTACCTTAATCGGCGCATTTTTTATTCGACGCGTTTGGTGCCGCTTCTGCCCAGCAGGCGCTTCTATAGCATCTCTTAACAAGTTTAAGGCATTTAAGGGGGTACCCCTACTCTATATAGACAAAGACGAGGAGAAATGCACCAAATGCGGCGTCTGCAAACGCGTCTGCCCCGCCCAAGTCAACGAAGTCTATGAACAAAAGGGCGGAAAAATCAACACATCCCAATGCATGCTCTGCGCACGATGCGTCGAGATGTGCCCATACAAAGACGCTCTTAAAATAAAACTAGCTAACAAATCAGTGTTTGAGTCAAGAAACTGGCTTGAACCATCAATAGAGAGTGAGGAGAGAAAAATTGAGTAAAGAAACCGTTGAACGAAGATACCTGCCCGAGATCTCACAAAAAGAGATGGATGAATTAAAAAACACCGTAAAAGCCACGTCACAAAAAATAATCGCTGACAACATTGAGCGCATGAAAAAAGCTGATCCCCACCGCCCCGAGGCTATGAAATACTTTGATGACATAGCTAATTTCTTTGGCCGCCGTCAACAAGAAATCCAAGCCGAGAAAGAACGCGGCAAAAAAGTCATCGGCTATATGTGTCTCTTTGCACCCACCGAACTAATTACAGCCGCTGATGCAATTCCGGTCCGCGTCAACTCGGGCTGGTATGACACCTCAAAAATAGGCGACCGCGTTGTCCCAGTTGAGGTCTGTCCTGTTATTCGCTCAACCATAGGCGCCAAGATGATTGAGCTCTCACCCTTTCTTGAACAAAGCGATGCACTGATTAGTGTTTTAACCTGCGATGGTATGACCAAACTTAGCGAGATTCTAAGTGATAAAACAACTGTTTGGGGTATGAATGTTCCTCGTATTAAGGATTCTAATCAGAGTTTGCGGTTTTGGGGTGATGAAATAAAGCACATGAAAACCCAAATTGAATCTCTAACCGGTAACAAAATCAGTAGGAAAAATCTCAAGGAAGCTATTACGCAGAGTCATCGTGCAACTAAGGCTTTTCGTCGGTTACAAGATTTGCGTAAAGCAAACCCCGTTATCATGGGCCGAGATGCCATGCTTGTTAATCAAGCCTACAGTTGGGATGATCAGAAGCGCTGGACCGAGAAAACCGAAGCACTTTGTGATGAGCTTGAGACGCGTACGTTGCAGAAGGATTGGGTTTGCAGCCCTGATACTCCGCGTATTATGGTTACTGGGACTCCGATGTTTTGGCCTGATAATTGGAAACTACCCACCCTTGTCGAAGAAGGCAATCCCAAAGGCATTATTGTTGCTGATGAGCAGTGCAGCGGTGAGCGCATCCTAAATGATCCTGTTGGTGTGGATGAGTGGTCGATGGATGATATGCTAAATGCCATAAGTGAGCGCTATCTTATGGCCTCCACCTGTCCCTGCTTTACAAGTAAAGATGGTAACGAAGACCGCATCAACTGGTTACTAAATAAAGTTAAGGAATCAAACGTTCAGGGTGTTATATACTATGTTATTCGCGGTTGTATGCTTTATGCTATGGAGTACAGCCGTGTCAAGAAGGCTTTGGACAAAATCAACATACCCGTCTACTACCTAGACACCGAATACACCCGCGAAGACGTCGGACAACTAAAAACACGCGTTGAAGCATTCCTAGAATTGCTAAACGCACGCATAGACTTCTAGGTGAACAACATGATAACAATCGGAATGGATCTTGGAACACAACGCGTAAAAGTAGTCGTCTTAAAAGACGGCACCGTCGTTGGACGCGCACAAGTCTTTGCAGGGTTTGATCCCGCCAAAGCAGCCGAACAAGCAGTTACCGACGCCCTAAACACCGCCAACCTATCCCTAAAAGACATCAACCACATCACCGCAACCGGCTCAGCGATGGATATAGCACCCCACGCCAATAGCACCATAAGCATGATGGGCGCAGACGCAAAAGCAGGCGTATTTCTCATCCCCAAAGCACGCACAATAATTGACGTCGGCGCAGAAGAAGCCCGCGCAGTCAAATGCGACGACCGAGGCCTAATGACCGAATTTGTTGTCAACGAACGTTGCGCCGCTGGAGCAGGTGCATTCATCGAAGCCATGGCCCGAGCCCTAGAAGTCAAACTCGAAGACATGGGCCCCCTCGCCCTCCAAGCAGAACGCGCAAGCCCCATCAACGCATCATGCGTCATATTTGGCGAATCCGACGTAGTCTCCCTTATCCACCGCCAAGAATCCAAACCCGAAATCGCCCGAGCCGTCTTTGACGCCATGGCCGACCGCATCTCCGCCATGATCCACCGCCTAGGCATAAACCCCGAAGTCGTTCTAAGCGGAGGCGTCGCCAAAGACCCCGGATTTGTAGCCTCACTCAACCGCAAACTAGACCTAACAGTTACAATCCCAGAACACCCAGAATACATAGGCGCACTAGGCGCAGCACTAATCGCTGCAACACGCGCCAAGGGGACACCAAAATGAGCACACAAACACAAACACCAACAACACCAACAAAAGAAGAATTTTGGCGCTGGCACGAATACCACCACATAATGCCAAACATCAAACCCACAAACAAAGACATAATCACCGCAGGAGTTGATGTCGGCTCAGTAGGTTCCAAAGCCGCAGTAATGGTTAACGGACAAGCCTACAGCTGGGGCATCACCCGCACCGGCAGCAACAGTCCCGAGAGCGCAAAAAAAGCCCTAAACTTTGCCCTAAAAGACACAAACCTAAAACTCACCGACCTCAACTACGTCGTAGGCACCGGATATGGCCGAGTCAACGTTCCCATGGCAAACAAAGCCATCACCGAAATCGCCTGCCACGCCAAAGGCGCCAACTATATCTGGGGACCCAGCGTCCGAACAGTCCTAGACGTAGGCGGACAAGACATCAAAGCCATAAAAATCGACGCCACCGGACGCGTCGTCAGCTTCCTTATGAACGACAAATGCGCCGCAGGCACAGGCAGAGGCATGGAAGTCTTTGCAGATCTCCTCCAAATCCCCATCGAAGACATAGGCCCCATGTCACTTAAAATCGAACAAGAACCCGAACCCGTAAGCTGCACCTGCGTCGCATTTGCAAAAACCGAAGCCATCGGCTTACTACGCAAAGGCTGGTCCAAAGAAAAAGTCCTAGCCGCCTACACCCGAGCCATGGCAGTACGCATGGCCAACCTCATAAACCGCGTCGGCCTAGAACCCGACCTAGTCGTCACAGGAGGACAATCCAAAAATGTGGGCATTGTAAGCCGCATCGAAACCATCCTGGGCCTAAAATGCCTCCCAACCCCCAACTGGCGCGAAGGTGCCCTAGACCCCATGGCCGCAGGAGCATTTGGCGCCGCCCTACTTGCCAAAGCACTCTACGAAAAAGAACAAAAAACCTAACAACAACAAAGTAACAGGTGAACAACAATCATCACATACTATGGATACTGCGACGCTTCAGGCGAATACTACATCGTCGTCGACTCAGACAAATGCACCGGATGCACTAAATGCACCCAGAGTTGCCCAAAAAACGCTCTTGAGCTGGTAACCGAATTCATAGACCTAGAAGACAAAACCATAGCCGCCATAAAAGAAGAACACCGCAAAAAAATCCAATACACCTGCACCACCTGCAAACCCGAAACCAACCAAACCCCCTGCACCACAGCATGCAACGCCAAAGCCATTTGGTGCATCTGGAACCCCAGCAACACAAAATAAAAGCGGTTTATACTAATGACTATGATGAAATATAGCGGCACCCTCATAGTAGTAAGCGATATTGAGCAATCAAAGACGTTTTACCAAACTCTCCTAGGCTTACAGATCGAGACCGATCTTGGCGCAAACGTCACGCTAACCGGAGGCATTTCCCTACAAACCCTTGAAACCTGGCGCAAATTCATCGGCAAAGACGAAACCACCTTCTATAACCACGCCATGGAACTTTACTTTGAAACAAACGATTTCGACGAATTTATAAAAAAATTACCTAACATAAAATTGGTTCATCCTCCATTGGAACACAGCTGGGGCCAAAGAGTGGTACGTTTCTACGACCCTGATGGACACATCATCGAAGTCGGCGAAAACATGCAAAAAGTCACCCAACGTTTCATAGATAGCGGTATGACCATTACCCAAACCGCCACCCGAATGGGCGTTCCCCAAGATGACATAAACAAAACCCTTCAAGTAAACAACCCTGAAAAAAACATACAAATACAAAAAATGATCGCCGACCTAACAGCCGAGCAAGAAAAAATCACCCAACAACTCGCAGAATTAAAAACTCAGGGAAAAGAAAAAACCGCACGATTCAAACAGCTTTTCACAAAAAAACTATCCAACCTAACCGTACTAAATATGCTCCAAAGCTACGGATTAATGTAAAAGAAAAGAAAATTTTACTGCCCCCGTAAATTCTCTTTATTTAATAAAAAAGAAGCTTATTGTGTGTTAAATATGGGAGTAGAGGATTTAGTTTCCTCTGTGTTGTTGTTCTTTTTACGCTTGAACGTAAAGACTATGGCTGTGATCTGTACTGCAAATATTATGACATTCACGATGGTCCATTTGTCTACTAGAGTCATTGTTCTGCTCATGTCTTCGGTGAGTAGGAATACGATGATGCCTGCTATGCCCATGGCAAGTGTTA
>WRCX01000086.1 GCA_009783705.1 Candidatus Bathycorpusculum hydrogenotrophicum
AAACCCGCCCTTGGCGACTTTTTCAGACAAACATTTTTTGCAATGCACCATACGAACTAACCTTGTTTGGCGATATATGTACAGCATCACATAAAATTATCTATAAGTGAACACTCTCAAATTTTGCTCTGCGCCAACCCAATCGTGGAATCACTCTGCATGGCATCTACCAAACTGGTGAGCCATGTTGTGTCGACGGTGGTGTCGTTGTTGAGAAAAACTATGTACTCCCCCCGGCAATGTGCATAGCCTGCGTTGTTGCCGCCGCTAAACCCCAGATTCGACTTATTTTTGATGATTCTAAGATGCGGATCACCCCCAAAGCGTTGTTCTGCCGTTTGGAGGCTCTTATCTGTGGAAGCGTTATCAACCAAGATGATCTCATAGTTGCTATAGTTGTTTTTGAGCACTGAGGCTAAACAGTTGTTGAGATAGGTTTTGCCGTTATAGTTGAGTATGATCACTGAAATAAGCGGCTGGGCTTGAGACAAAACGACGCTCTCCAAACTGATGTTGCGTTAGGTTTGCGGTTGACTTTTCTTTATCTTTATCAAATCCGGAAGCGGCGAATAGTTGGCGCCTATTGATTTGTATAGTAGCCATTTTATGCCAATGATATTTCCTATTGATATGCCCTCAATTTTTCGAAGATGATAGCGCGGGTTAGTGCGTATATTTTTTAGACTATGTGCAACACGGAAAAGATCCGATTCTAGTTTGCTTATAACTGAGAGTTGAGGTTCCGCTCCATAGAGTCTATAAAACAGCAGTTCGGCCTCCACAGCCCACAAAAGATCTGTTCGGGGACTAAGAAAATCCCGACTAGAGGTTCGGCCATGCACAATATGATACACCTTTACCCGGGGACTATAAATTAGCATTAATCCTTTTTGCCACAGTTGCCAGCCCAGGGCCATCTCCCAAGCGCAGCCCAAAAGCCACTCACCCGGCAGCTCTATTTTTCTTAAAACATCTCCCCAAACCGCCATCGAGGGCCCCCGAAGCAGGGCTCTAACAGTGCCGCGTTTGCGCCAATAGGCATTGTTGCCTCGTTCATACACAAAGCCCGAGTTGGCTATGGCATTTTTGTATTTCTCCAAACCTTTTATGGGACAACCAAAAAATGCAAATTCAAACTGGGAAAATACTTCTGGAACCTCGGGTTCTTTGATTATTTCGATGTTACCCTTTTTTAACAAGACTGGAAAAGAATCGCCTGTAACCCCATCAGCTTGGGAGGTTTGAAAAATCTTTACCGTTTCCTGCAGCCAGTCCTCAGCTGGAAGAGCATCATCATCAAGAAACGCCACAATATCGCCTGTGGTATGTTTGACACCTAAAAAGTAGGCATCTACAATGTAGCCCTCTGTTTGAATAACCACTTTGAGTTTAAGCGTATCTGCGGCTTCTTCTAAAATGGTCTCGGTGTTATCCCCTGAGGGTTTTACCACAAATACCACATCAAACTTTTTGTAGCTCTGATGCTTAAGCGCGGCCAGCAAATAAGGCAAAACGTCCGCTCGTTTATGGGTAGGAATAACCACACTAACCCAAAAATCCTGCCCAAGATTTACTCCCTTATCTCTCATTTGGCGGGTTTGGTTTTTTGTGGTTTGCTCTTCGGTTATTTTGTCGAAGAGGTAGTTATGGCATGGGAACAAAGTAGACCTCGCTGCCGCGGTTTGAATATACTACATCGGTTTGGTTTAGCAGTCTTGGTATGGTGCCGTTTGATGTTGCTTGTTCATAGTTTATGGTGATGTAGCTTAGATAGGCAAATTGTCCGCCATAGAGATGGGTGGCGTTGGTGAGTTCTTTTATGTATCCGCGATAGACTAGCCCATATGCGGTCAGTGAAGTGTAGAGACCGTTGTCGGCATGTATATTGTATTCATAGGGGACATTGGCTGAGACCCACTTGGCGCCCTGCACACTTAGGGCGTCAATGTAGCCGCAGTGACCATAGAGCAGTGTTGAGGTCATGCGATAGCCGCTAAGCGGAACTGACCAGCTCTCATTTCCCGCCACTTCATAGACAAAGTTGGTTTGAAACAGAAAATAGGGAACCAAAACCCCCACCACAAGCACCGAGAACAAGAGCTGTCTTTTGTGTTTGGTAAGATACTGGGTTAGCATCCACATACCCACGGCACAAAACGGTGCTAGTATCATCAGTAAAATATGGTAGAAGCGTGTCATTGATAATGCGTTTGCTAGTCCTGGAATAACTGTTAGAAATACTAGAAAAACAAGGGCTAAAACACTAAATACTGCATAGTCGCGTGCAAAGCGAAACGGCGTTTTTTTTCTGATAAGCGCAATGCCGCCTAGAACAATAAAGATCTCTGTTAGGTAGGCAAAGCCGCGGCTGATGGTGTTTAGGGTTGAGGGTGAGCTTGCCAATCCTAGTCCTGTTAGAACTGCTTGTCCGCGGGAGGCGGGGTTGAAGAAATCTCCAAACTGTGCCGAGATGTAGCCTGTAAATGAAACAAAGCTGTCAAAGACTACTCCACCTGAAACATAGATGTACCAAAGGAACATGGCCACAAAAAAGAATACGACAAAACTTAGTTGCAAATTAAAACTGGGCCGCTTAATATAAAAGGTTGAGACGGCCCAAGCGGCGAATATGAAGAAAAGAAAAATCTCTGCTAAGGCATAGTGGGAAAAGATTAATCCAAAACTAAAGAGTGCAAAAGCGACGAATTTACTCCCTTGAGACAACTTGGGCGTTAACAGCGTTAACAGCAGTAAGACAAAGAATAGTTCGGCAATCATTTGGCGATTTAGCGCCAGCATTTCAGTGAAAAATGTCAACTGCGCCATAAACAGAAACGCCGCTATAAACCCTAATTTTTTGCCGATGTAGGGATGCCAGAGCAGATACAACCCCACAGGAACTAGGGTAAAAATTAGGGGATATATTAGTTTGAATACCCAGGTGGGATCCATGCCCAATACGTTGGAGTAGACGGTGGGAAGTATGGTGATGCTTAGCATGGCGTTGTATCGGCCATAGGCTTCATCGGCGGGGCTAAAGATGGGATTCCAATGTGAATTAAGCTCCGTTCCCCTAAACACAAAGAGCTCAACTGGGGAGTCGCCGCCATAGGGCAAAATATAGTTGGAAACTAATGATACATGCATAAGAAGAGAGAGCGCAATCATGGCAATGGCAAACGCATAGAAAGCATGGGATTTTGTTCCTTTGCTAAAAACGCTGACTGTAAATACTGCGGCGATGGCTAAGATCATTATCAGCAAAACCATGTTGTTGCCCGTCGCATTTACAAAATAAACCCCAACAATGCTTAAAACCGGAAGCAACGCTAGGGGCAATGCTGAGCGGCTCAACGTATTCTCCCAAGATGACGAAGTAGCTTTGGGGCGGTTTCTTAGAAAATATGTTGCCGCCGCCCCGATTAGCACTATTGTGTTTATGAACAAAGACAGCGGCAGAGCGGCAAGCGGAGAATTAAGGCCCGCTAAATATCCAAATTGATTAATGATTAACCCCGTGATCATAAGAAAGGCAATACTAAACCCGACAGTGTAGATTATTGATTCGATGGTTCCTAAATTATCCAATTTTAAGAGTTTAGTGATGATTAATCCTGGGATCAGGGTTAGATATGCGGCGCCTATGACTATGCGTACTGTGGACAAATTTAGAAACATGGATAGGTAGAGAATAACCTGAAATGCCACAACTATGGTCAAGAAATGCTTTGAAATATTTTGCTGATTAGAAGAAGTCATCTGGTTGCCTCAAAATTATTGCTTTATCACTGATTGATAGATCAGTGCCATCTTGGGAGCTACGACGCGGATATCATAATTTTGAACAGTTTGAGCGCCGTTTAACGCTAGGGTTTCTCGTAGTTGTCTATTCTCTATCAGTCTTATTAGAGCAGCGGTTAGATCCTCTATGTTATCGGGTTCAAAGAGTAACCCATTTTTTTCATGGCTAAGGGTTTCTTTTAGGATGCCAAATTTGGGTGCAATAACCGCAAGACCTGCCGACCACGCTTCAAGAGTAGCGATGTAGCCAAAGTTTGTTGCCACAAAAATATCACTGCGCCACAAAAAGGGCCGAACATCTGTTTGTCTGCCCGCCATAGTGACCGAGTTTTCCAGTTTCATCTCTTTTATCATCAACTTGAGTTTCTCAAAGAGTGTGCCATATCCAACAATAACCAGCTTAGCATTAGGCACTTGCTCAGTAACTTTTTTGAAGGCTCTTAGCACCAAATCAGGCGTCTGAACCGGCTCTAATCTGCCAACATAGATAACAGTGGTCTCATGCGGCTCAGCGATGCGGCTGTTTTTGAAGTGAGGTGGATCTACAAAGTTGGTGATAAGATGACTCTTATTGCCCAGTCCCATCCGCTCCAAAGTCCCCAAAATCTCACGCGAATAAGTAGTGATTGTTGCCACATCATTTTCCAATATATTTCTAACAACCGCGGATTCAAGGGGCATGCCGCCTTGAAGCGGACTGCCCACAAACCCGCCATGTAGCGTAACAACAAGGGGCTTATGATAATGCCTGCTCAAAGAAATGCCCAAATTAATGTATTCTAGGTCATGCCAGATCCCATGTATGTGAAAAACATCACTAGATTGAGCAACTTTCCACTTAGAGGCTTCTTGATATAGGCTGGCAAACTTTATTCTCTCCACCAAGCGCGGAGTGTAGCCCAGAGCATACATACAGGCCCCATTTAAGACATCCACAAAATTGGGCCCCAGACGATAAACCTTAAGAAAACCGGTGTCCTCGTATTTTTTAATATTTTTTGTCACCAGCAAAAACTTGGTCCGTCCCGTTATAAGAGAGAATTCTATGGCCTGTTTTTTTGCAAGGTAGCTTGTGAGCCACAAAATGTATCGTTCTAAGCCGCCTATCTCTATGGGCCAAAACCGTTCCCAAACATGACACACATGCATAGTTAACCCCCCTTCTTTGCATCACACTGGACCTGTGCTTAATCGTAGTGTTTTGCGTAGAGCTCCATAAATTGTGTTGAAAAGTTTGCGAAAGAAAATCGTTCCGTGAGGGTTTTAATTTCTTCTGCTTTCTGGTTTGTCCAGTTGGCTATTTCAGTGTTTATTTTTGATGCGGCTTCTGCTATGCTTTGATAGCGGTACTGGTGTGGAACGAATTCTCTCATGCCTCCTGAGTCATGTACGATGGGTAGACATCCCAGTGCCATTGCTTCTACGATGGATATGCCAAAGTGCTCTCCAACCATGGTGTGGAGATAGATTTTTGCTTTTTTTAGTAGCTCTATTTTTTGTTCTATGGGTGCATTGGGGTAGATATGAACCCGACCCGCAACTCCTAACTTTTTTGTCAAAGTCTGGAGTTGGTTGAGTGCATCGGGGTTGTATAAGCGTCCAATTATGACAAATTTTGTGTTTGGTGTTGTTTGGGCGGCGATTTGGGGAATCCGTTCTAACTGTTTATTGCTATCTAGGCGCGAAACGGTGATAACTAGGTTGTTTTGATCTTTTTTAGCGTTATTTTGGCCTTTGGTTGTGATGCTTGAGGCAAAGGGCGGATAGAGTACTTCGGCGGGTTTGTTTGAGTACTTTTGGATTTCCTTAGCGGTGTAGTGGCTGTTAGCTAAAACCAGCCGTTTTTGGTAGTTCACTAAATTTTTTTCTAGGATTACTTGGGGGAGGGTTCCGGCTTGTTGGATGCGGGGGTGGCTGAGATAAGGAAAGGTTTTGTTAAATGTGTGTTGGTTGAGGTAGGGGAAGTGGATGTAGGTGACTTCTGTCCAGGGAAAAACACAGTTGGAGAAGGCATCAATTAGGGTGTTGCATTTGGATTTTGCAATGTAGGAGTGAATTATGGTTTGATAAAAGTCGGCTAGGCTTCTTGGTGTGAAGGGGGTGGGTTGTTGGAGGGTTTCTATGTTGGGGTGGAGGGGTTCGCCGAAATAGGTTTTGATGTCTTGGGGGTTAATTTTGTCGCTTGCAAACAGTATTACGCGGCGGTTGTTTTCTGCGAGGGTGTTGGCGATGGCTATTGCGACGTATTCTCCTCCGCCATAGACGTTTAGGGTGGGGCAGAAGACTCCAATTTTGTTTGCCAACGCTTACCCGCCTATGGAGCTAAAAACCTGATGTTTTTGCTATTTATTCTAACAATTTTGTGCTTGTATGGTTGGTTTTTGTGCTTGTTATGCGAACTGGACTTTTCAAACGCGTTAATCTCTGTTTTCAAAATTCTATAAAAGGAATCAAACCCAGTAGGTTTCTAAAATCTGGAAGAGAGAGAAATAAATGAATACTGTCTTGTCCCAAAATAATTTCCCCCCCACCTTTGAGGTATCTTACAACTCACCATTTCACCATCTAAACTGTCTAGCAGCTATACCCAGCCACACCTCAGGCCACAAACGGCTGACAAAC
>WRCX01000087.1 GCA_009783705.1 Candidatus Bathycorpusculum hydrogenotrophicum
ATCTCAACCGAACCGCCCTAGCTACAGTCACAGGGCTATCCTATGATCGTTTAGTTAGGTATCTTTCTTGGATGTCTGAGCAGGGTTTTGTCACATTAGATACCGAAGGAATTGTTCATCTAACCGATGAAGGTAAACACGCCTACGAGCAACTTGTTCAATGGATCCTAAAACACATTGGACAACTAAAATTTGGACGGCTAGAACCAAGAACATAACAAATGTTATGCCATTTTTTGCGTACTCCTTCGGAGTGAGCGCGGCTTTTATTATATGCACCGATAGGAATGGCAGATGATTAATATGATATCAAAAAATATTGCTGTAGTAGACGCAGTAAACGTTAAAAAGACGTATATGCTGGGTAAAGTTCCTGTGGAAGCGCTCCGGGGCGTGAACTTTCGGGTGGAACAGGGCGATTTTGTTTCAATTTTAGGGCCGTCTGGAAGTGGCAAATCCACCATGTTAAACCTTATTGGTGCACTAGATAAACCTACCACGGGCACACTACTCATTGATGGGGTCGATATAGGCAAGCTCAATGATAAACAGCTCTCAGATCTGAGACGCCGAATCGGATTTGTATTCCAATTCTTCAATCTAATCCCCCGATTAACAGCACATGACAACGTCGAATTATCCATGTCCATAGCCGATATGAGTAAATCTGAACGCAAAAAACGCGCACTAGACCTTCTAGAGACGGTGGGACTTAAAGAACGCATCAACCATAAACCTGCAGAACTCAGCGGCGGACAACAACAACGCGTTGCCATAGCACGTGCCTTAGCCAACAACCCCAAATTTCTGCTCTTAGATGAACCCACAGGCAATGTGGATTCCAAAACAGCCAGCGAAATCCTAACTCTGATTCAGAACCTAAACAGAGAACATAATGTCAGCATTATCATGGTTACTCATGATGAAAAGTTGGCTCATCAAGCCAAGCGTACCGTAAAAATGTTTGACGGCGAAGTAAGCTCAGACGTGGTGAACTAGATGAAAACTATAGACGTATTTGGATACTCTTTTAACGCCATCAAACTTCGTAAACTACGTGCTGCCCTAACCACCTTAGGTGTAATCGTAGGCATAGCAGCTATCGTAGCGTTGCTCTCAATTACGCAGGGTCTACAGGCAACTATAACAAGTGAGCTTAATCAGGGTTTATCGGCCAACACCCTAATCGTAAGACCTGGCAGCGGAAGCGATTTGGGCGGATTTGGGCAAGGTGCCAGCGGTACGGGTTTTAGTCTTTACATGAACTATACCACGGAGATAAATGCTCTCTCGCCGGATATTGAGATGTCTGTGGCAGTTATGAGTCGTAGTGGATACATCCAAACTGAAGACCTCAAACAATCAGCCACTCTCTACGGTATAGATTTCAACCAGTATGCACAGGTTTACCCAACCTTCAAAGCAGAAACCGGATCCATACCCACCGATCCATCAGAAAAACAAGTGGTGGTAGGTACCCGTATTAACCAGCCCGGTCAGAACGGAACCATATTCTTTGGTACAGGTGACATAATTAACATTGCTTGGGTCAATGCCACTGTACTGCCTCCAATTGATGAAAGTTATCAGGCAGTTGTTGCGGGTGTGTTGGAAAAAGTTGGCGGGTTTGGTAGCGGAGGGCCCTCAGATACAGGGGTTTACATACCTATTGAGGTAGCTCAGAGTTTCTTTGGAACTGATCAGTGTGATATGATAATTGTCACCCTAAAAGATAGTGATAACGCCACCGTAACCAGCGTTTCTAAAGCGATAACCGATCACTTTAGCAACCAAGTCTCAGTCACCTCTCCGACTGCAATGATAGATATGCTCTCCTCAGTGTTTGATACTCTCCAGCTATTTCTAGTGGGCATTGCGGCGATTTCGTTGTTAGTGGCGGGTATTGGTATAATGAATATTATGATTGTGTCATTGATTGAGCGTACCCGTGAGATTGGTATTCTTAAAGCGTTGGGTATGAAGAGTCGAAGTGTGCTCTCGATATTTCTTGCAGAGTCCGCTATCATTGGGTTAATTGGTGCAGTAGCTGGTATTGGGTTGGGTTACGGTTTAGCAGTTATTGTTGCGCAGGTGATGAGTTCAGGTGTTTTCGGTGGTGGAGGTGGTGCATTGGCTATAACCCCATTGTTAACGCCTATGGTTTTTGTGGGTGCATTGGCTTTTGGCATAGGCATTAGCGTTATCTTTGCGCTTTACCCTGCATGGCGGGCTTCAAAACTAAAACCCGTAGAAGCACTCAGATACGAATAAACACCTACATCCCTCACTTTTTTTATTTTGTTTGTTTATTGTTTGAAAGAATTAAGCTCATTATACGACAATGATCTTGTTGCTTTTTTATTGCAAGATTTAACGCCTTTATACAAGATTGGCTGTAGATATTTTCTATCTGAAATGGTTGCATTTAAGAAACAGCAAAAGACACCCTACTATAAAGATGTTACATTTTGTAAAAGCGGAGACAAATTTAAAAATACATATACAATCCAAAGGATCATATCAAACTGTACCAAAACGGTGTGCTTACCTCTCCAACAAGCCCCATGATTTTTTTTCGCCATAGCACTTACAATAGTGTATCTTTGCACATAAACACTGAAAGATAAACAGACAACTGAACAGGTAAGTCGTTGCATTACTATTTTAGTTGAAGACATCTAAAGGTAATGACTTGCTATAACTTCTGGTTTTTCACCATTTTTAGAATGGCTGTCTATTTGTTTCCGAACCATTTAGTGTGCCATTGAAAATTTTCACAGGTATCCTTAGAACTGCACTGCAAACAAGGACACGCTGACCCCGCCTCTTCTATAACAGTTAACACTTTCTGTTTTACTTCCTCATCAAAACCTAATGCGTCTATACGATTTTTAAACTGGCCACTCATTTCAATGCCCTCTTTATGCTAAAGATGTAAAAAACGCTGTAAAAAAGATTTGTTCCTTGACCAGCTAACATGATGTCATGCCAGTAATACATATGTTATATTAAAAGTGCAGACAGTATCTGCATTTTTCCTTTTTTGGAAATAATCAGTTCTGCTAACTCAATGAGACAGACTAAACGAGTTGTAGAAGTTAGTTGTTTAATATTTTTGCTATCACGTTTTTCTCTACGAGTTGGTCATAGAAGTCTTTAACAGTCTTCTTTAGGTCTTCTTCATCGGCTACTCCTGAGCAGATCATCTTACCCGTGAGAAAAACAAGAAAAGTTGCTTTAGATTCACCCATCTTGTAGACGGCTGCGGGGAATTTTTCTGGTTCATATATGGTGTCAAATTCACTGTTAAACTGCTTCAAAGACACCGATGCCCCCGCCATGTTTATTGAGACTACAAGATTTTTTACCTCACACTCAAAACTACATTGACTTGAAACCAAATCTTCCGCTTTAAGCAATCCAAGAAAAACCGTGATGGCTTGCTCTGCTTTGGTTTTGGTTTTTGTGCCTGTGCAGACAAACTTGCCGTTTCCAAAAAGCAAAAACGTAGCCAAAGGCGACTTCAACTTGAAAGATAACCCCGGAAACTTTTTCCAGCTACACTTAGATCCTTCTAACTTTAAACATGCAACACCCAAATCCACGCCCTCACTAAACCAACCCGCCATAACAACATTCTCAACAGTAATCGTAAAATCAAACACGACAATCACACCAATAAAAAATGTGAACCTTTAAAAAAGAAACAAAATGCCTCACCACCCATAATCCTAACCTAACAGATACTTGCAGTTTTACATTATTTTGTGCTATCAGCTTCAGTAAACTCATGTTAACCGATTATTAGGTTTTGTTATTTTTTTGGAAATAATCTGGCAAACTGTGTCAGGATGATTAGTTGAAAAAACAAATGGTCTTTCACCTGCTTTGGTAATTCTCACAGCACTACCCAAAGATGTTGAATACGCCAAAGATCCAGCAGTACCATACCTTATTCCCATGCCAGCATATTTTTTGAAACTTGTCGTTGTTTGTTCACATGACTCAATATCACATAAAAAGAAACGTTGACTAAAAAATCTAAAGGCTACAACAAGTCCTTCTGAAGTAATTACTATCTTAAGACCACCAAAAATAGCATATATGATGGAAATAGTAAACAAGCCAGAGAATGCCATAACAATCCCAAATAACAAAGAAACACTATACCAACCAACTAACCCAACCACACCAAATACAGATGCTAAAACAATGAGAGTGGTTTTCATTAAAATGCCCAATCCTACTTTTTCATAATATTCAGTCGTCTGGTCTTTCATACTCTTTTTGGTATTCATGTTTTTAGCTCCGGTATAAGTTTTGAGAAGATCTGATGCGCTAATTTGGAGGGGTGAATTTTATCAGTGTCCTCAAGGTCTATGTCTCTTTCTTTGGCGATGTCTATTAGGTATTGTCGTGTTTGGTTTAGAAATGTTGTGTCGGTGACTTCTTCGGGGTTGTCGTGCCAGTACCAGACTTTTATGCCGTGGTTGGTGTTGTATGTGAGTATGGCTTTGCGTTTTAGTGCTGGGTGGTAGGCTAAAAGTATGCCGTTTTTTGGGTAGAGTTTGGTGATTTGAAGGTCGTTTGCTTGTGCTACGTCTAGTAGTGTGGTTGATAGTTTGGCTTCGGCGGATAGTTTGGTTTGGTTAACGAATTGTCTTGTGGTGTTTAGTTTGTTGGCGATTGTAACGGCGGATAAGCCTTTGTTTAGTAGAGACCACACAATTTTTTGTTTCTGAGTTAGTGGTGAGGCTAGGGTGTAAGTTGTCAAATTAACACGTCAAGTAAATAGTATGATATTTACATTTATTTAAATATTGGCTTTGAGTTGATCAACAGATTTCGTTCAGCATGTTCCAATTTCTGACCTTTTTTATAAATGGGCAGATCATTATTTTTGACAAGTTTTATTTCCGCAACGTTAAACAATCCTGCTCTTTATAAGTTGCATTGAAACGATATTGGCATCAGTTGTGATTTTTGAATTCAAGAGAAGAATGATTGCGTGATTTTGCGAGGTATTTTCGTCAATTAGTTTTTTTGGGTTTCTGTGTCTGTTCTTGGCTTGCGCCACAGTGCTGTCAGGTTAGCGATTGAAGGAAATAATTAAATATGTGTAAATACGTAATTATTTACAGAAGTTGTCGTGTATGTATGTCCCGCACAGCAACCATAAATAAAAACAAAAAATCTAGGTGCTCTTCAGATAAGAGACATCAATAAAACAATCATCAAAAATTCAATCAACACATGGATGAGTGACAAGATGAAGTATTCAAAAATACTTACAAACTACATTAGAGGCTGGTTCCCTGAAGAATCAAATACCTTGTCAAGAGAATCAAAAATAGAGCAAAAAACAATAAGCCAAAAAATCACAAATATTTCTGCAAAAATAATCGGTGGATTGGCCTTAGGCACTGGGATACTGTCTTTTGTTCTGCTAACAGTTCCATATTATTTGTTCCCTGACTCATATGTACCAAAAGGTAATCCCGGCTTAGGGTACACTACACCAAACAGTGCCGCAAGCTGGGTAGTTCTATCAGTAGCTATTGGTCTTCTTTTTCTTTCAATGATCCTTCTTGTACCCTTCAGCATAAAAAGGAACAGTAAAAGCTCCCAATGGGGTAACGCTGACATATATACGTCAAAACACACGAATAACTTGGACATAAATATTTTAACACTGAAAGAGCGCATACACAAAAAGTGATAATGTATTTGCAAGTATGCAAAATCTAACTAAAAAACAATGACTTGCATGCTCTTCACAAGGTCTCACTTGATATAAAAGAAGGCAAAGTATTCGGCTATATTGGTACAAACTGCGCAGGGAAAACAACTGCTCTGAAAATTCTCGTGGGACTAATCAGCTAATCCTGTCAACCATGCTGAGCTGGCTCTTAGAAATCGCCTCAACAAACCGCTCATACACAATCTCAGCATAGCTGATGCTTGCAGTTTTACGTTATTTTGTATTAATTGCTTCAGTCAGTTCATGTTGATATGTTTGAACTTTGAATTTTTAATGTGGCTGTTAGGTTTAATTTTATAAGTCTCTTAAACTATAGTGTTTTCATTATATTCGAGTGTGTGCACGAAAATTGATTACACCATATAGTCGTACGTTGTCAGAACGAGAAGTCAAAGTATTAACCAGCCTAAGTTATGCAGGCAAAACAATCTTTACAACAAACGACCTAAAAGAATTCACCAATAACCCAAAGAATTTACTTGACTGGCTAGTACG
>WRCX01000088.1 GCA_009783705.1 Candidatus Bathycorpusculum hydrogenotrophicum
ACATGATCCCCATCATGCACCTAGCAGTCAACAACTGGCAGTCATGGTTCTCAGCAATCGTTTTAAGTACTTCTAGCAGCCTAACCTCAACTGAGCCTACCAAAACCTTGCGTCGGTATTTAGCGGCCCAGATAAGGTGGTAATTGGCTTGGAAAGCACAAAACCGAGCCTTCTCCAATCCATCACCCCTTTATCCAATGGTGACAAAAACTACGACTTAAAGCGCTAATAGACCTGACACATTCATCCTGCCGCTACCGCGGCAGGTATTCTGCTAGGTTTTTTATAAACGACCACATCTCGTCCATCACTGCACGCTCAACCTCAACTTGATTTGAGGACAGGATTTTGATCACTAAGTTTTGGTTTGTTAGGCTACGTATGTAGTTATAGTTTATTTGCCAGATCCAGTTTTTTGTTTTTTTAAAATAGCTGTTACACTATATTTAGATATGCCCAAAATGCGTCCTGTGGCACGGTTCCAGTGCCATTTACCGTCATCTTTAAAACTTGTTGACGAACTTCGGGCAGGTAAGCTTTGTGGGTATATTGTTATATAAAGTTTCGACGCACACATTCGGAATTATTGCAATTGTATACTTATTTACCCGTTTTATATGACCATTTTTTGATATTTTATCACTGCCACAAAAAGGACATCTAACCATAACAACTTTAGACACCATTCTTCTATCAACCCGGCCATAACAAACATGACCCCCATACATTAAAATACTTTATTACACCACCATAACTATCAAAGGGGTTGGTTAAAACAGCTGGCTCTGCTGATTTCACATGTCCTGCTGGGTTTGGGTTTTGTGTTCTGCAACAGCGGGGCCGAGTTTTTGAGTTCTATGGGTGTTCAGATATTGGACAACCTGCTGGGGATTGGTTCTATGGTATGGGTACAGAATAAACCATAAATGGGTTAAATACGTATGTTTGCGTGGTGACGTATATGAATCTGAAAGTGTTTGTTGTAGTTTTAGTGGCGGCATGTTTTGCTGCCGGCTTGGCAGGTGTCTGTCTTGGTGTATCCTACTACGTTACCCAGACCCTCACAGAAGACACCGTTCCCGAGACTGCTCCCGCTACGGATTCGGTGGTTCAGATGCCACCAAACCAGCCCACCCAACAAACCAATCCTCCAACCCAAACAACACCCCAGTCCACACCCTAAGGAGAAACCGTTACCATTCATACCTACATTTTCATCCGATAGTATTAACTAAATGATATTATTGTTTTGAATGTATTGTTGACTTAGAATTTAGCACACAAGATCATAGTTCAGGTTAATCATTTGCAAAGAACAAAAGATAGCACATTTTTTCTTCTTAATCGTGCAAACCAATGCTGTTGCCTAAAATTTTCCTGCTTCACCCCTTGTGTCTGAGCCCTGTTTGAACCAATACGTATGTGCAATAAGCTCTGCATAAGCCGCCCAATGATCAGCAACAAAATGTACTTTCACATTTCATCAGTAAAGCCTACCAGCATCCGCTGAAGAGTTCAGCTATCCCGACCTCCACATTCTCAGTCAAGGAGCTGACGGATAGAGTGACAATATGTCTTCCAAATTCAAAACGTGTTTTTTCATCCTCAAATAATGCCAAACCTCATCTAACTCTACCACTACGGCAGAGTTAGTTTGGGGCTGGGGTTTCTCATAGTTCTCAATAGCATATAGATGAACCCATTTTATAACGGTTGTAACAGTTACACTTAGTAATCGTGCAATGGTGCGCAGAGATAGCCCATTTATGTAAAGTATTATGGCAGTTAGTTTTTCAGTTTCAGTTTTCCCATACTGTCTTGTGGGTACGAAGAGAGTGTTAACTAAGTAACGTTTTTATGTTGGGGTGTGTTATGATGTACTGGTTTTGTTATGTTTTGTACAAAGTGCGGTAGTGAGAGCGTCTTAAAGTCTGGTTTTGTTAAAAGCGAGCAACGTTACCGATGCAAAGCATGTGGAAGACAATTTGTACCCACAAGGCACCATGGAAAAAGTGAAACCAAAAAACTAACAGCCATCCTACTATACATAAACGCACTATCCCTGCGCACCATAGCACGACTAATACATGTAACCGCAACAGCAGTTCTAAAATGGGTCAGACAATACGCCCTTTTAAACTATGAAAAACCAAAACCCCAACAAACCACATCTGCAGCAATAGAGTTAGATGAGGTGTGGCATTATTTGAAGTCAAAAAAAACAAGCTTTGGATTTGGAAAGCATATTGTCGCAGTACCAATCAGCTCCTTGACTGGGAGTGGGGGAATCGAGATAGCAAAACACTTCAGCGGATGCTGGATAGGTTACGACAATGGAATGTAGCAGTGTTTTTTGCTGATCATTGGGAAGCTTATGCTGAGCTTATTCCCCAAGAATTGCTTACCCAAACAAAGGCAGAGACACATGGGGTGGAGAGAGACAATTTTAGGCAAAGACATTGGTTTGCACGGTTCCGTAGAAAGACTTGTGTTGTTTCTCGCTCACAACAAATGGTTGATCTAACAATGTCATTGTATGCTAAATTCTGGGTCAACAGCACATTCAGCGCAAAAACATTATTTAGTTAACACTCTCGGTATGAATTGTCTGCCGCACAATTTCCTAAATTCCCAAGGTTTTGGGCACTACAATGTCTAGCTTTTTACAGATTTCTTTCTGCTCTCTGGTCGGCTCACAGACGATTATTTCCTTTTCGTAAACTTTACACTTGAGATTTCGCATACTAAATAACACTTCCTCAACCGAGAACTCATTACCCAGCACCTTTTTAAGATGCGCAAAAACAATCAAAGACAAAAACTGCAAAAACAAAAACCCCCGAACCGACTCCTCCCGATGCACCCGCAAAGGCAAAAACCCCACATCATCACAAGCAAACCCAAACAACACCTCCGCACGCTGCCGCAAATAATAAGTCGGCACCACATCCGCTAAGGGAATCTCAAAAGAAGAAACCAAAATCATTACTCCACACCGCAGAAACAGATACTCCAAATCTGGTCGTTTAACTTTCTCATCTGCAGTCTGCAAAATCAAACGTTTCGTCTCACGGCCTTTGCGCTCAGGATCCAACACCACATACGCAAAAACTTCTCGGCCAAACAACTCGACCCTTTTCTGCAAAATAAATAACCCCCGCTTCCTATACACCACCACATTACAAGACGACTCCAATCCCCTCACCTCAGTCTCCACAAGCTCTCTATACAGAGACGTTGACGCCGGCAACTAGTCAAAAAAGAAATCCCTTTGTCATAGAGATCCAAAATATTGAGTTTAGAAAAGAATCCCGCATCGACACACAAAAAATAACTCTCCACCCCATACTGTGCCAACTCCTTAGTTGTGTTGCAAAGCGAGGAAACATCGACAATATTGCCCGGCAGGACCCTAAAATAGAGTGGCAGGGTGGTTTCTTTGTTGACGACCAGTAGAAAGCGGATTTGCTTGTCTATTTCTTCTCCGCTTCGACCCCAAGATGTGAGAGGTATATGGGTCTGGGTGGGAAGAGAGGTAGTAGTGTCTATTATTACGCCGTTTGTGGGTTGTTGTTGGCTGGTTTGGGTTGTTAGGTATTGTTTGAAGAATGTTTGTTGGAGTTGTTCGTCTCCTAGTTCAGTTAGGAATTCGCTTATTCTTTGACTGGTGAGGTTGACTGTTTTGTGGAAGAGTTGTGTGGCGTTGCCTTGGTGCCAGGTGTTGGCGTGTGTCATGGCGCTTGTTTGGCAGAGGCGGTATGTTATGAGGGTGGTTAGGGTGGGGGTTTTTTCTTGGAAGGTGTTTTGGAGTGTTTGGTAGTGGGTTTGTATGAAGGTGTTTAGGAGAAATGAGTCTCCGAAGTCTAGAATTAGTTTTTCGTTTTTTGGCGGGTTTTTTGTTGTTGGTTTTTGGTAGATTTGCTTTTCTTTGTTGATGACTATGCCTAGGTATGTTTTTTGGTGTTTTACTTGTTTGGTGGTTTTGTCCCTGTAGGAGGTTAGTTGGTAGGCGTATTCTTTGTTTCCTCTTTTTTCGTATCTTATGAAGACCAAATACCACACCTGTGTGGTACTCATATGAGTACCACAAATATTTAGTTTTCATGTTGTTTTAATGGGAAAAATCAACCATTTGTGCTGTAGTGCCCAAGATTTCGGGAATTTAGGAATTTGCATTGAAACGTTGTTCCCCTTTACAAAATCCGAGAGTGGTTACCTAAATATACTTATTGCGGTGTTTTGTAGTTGTTGGAACAAGTTTGTGGTGGTGACAGCGTGCCATATGCGTAACGTTAGGTCTACCCTGGCTTCTTTTTTGGACACAACCTTAGTGCGCCTTGTGAACCTGCCAAGATGATGCCGCGTATTGCTGTTATCATGCTCAATATCGACTGTGTGTGCTTTACCAATAACATGGCGCTTTTTGGGCAATACTTTGGCAAATGCTTCCCAGTCATCAGTGTAAAACACACAGTTTTTTAGATGTTTAACTTTTTGGTGAGCCGTCTAAATGTTTCTGTATCGCGTCTGCCAAGAACCCAGGCAATTGTTCTTCGTGTAGCGCGATCAATTGCTTTAAGCACCCAAAGCTTGTTTTTTTTAAACCCACAAAAGCCGCCACCTCATCAAACTATATCTCTTTGATGTCTTGGGGCACTTTGGGCTCAGCTAAACTTTTCCCAAACCCGCGGATCCAACGATACACTAAAGAATGATCCACACTCAAAATGCGTCCCATCATGCGATAAGAACCCTTACCCATTGCATACCACAAAATACAGAGAGCTTTCTTCGCTGCTATTTTCTCATCGCTACGATTATCGCCTAAGCGGAAATTACATCCACACCCTTTACAACAAAACCGCTGCCTACCCCCAACTACACCACTCTTAACCGTTTTTTCTAAACCACACTTCTTACAACTTACCCCGACATTTAGATCCATTTCATTCACTATAGGTAACAAACATCAACAAGATATATTTAAGTCACCACTCTCAAAATCCGATTTGAATACAACCCCGTTTCCACATTTCATACAAAACATAACAAAACAAATCCATACAACACACTCCAACACAAAAACATCACTTAGTTAACACTCTTCAATAAAATAATCCAATGTTTGATTTTAGCACTTTTACCACGCAACAACACTTAATAAACTGACAACCACAAGCTCTACACGTATAACGCCATCTACCCTGACGATAAACATTCTTCACCAAACAAGAACACGCACACATCGGACAAACCACAACACCAACACAAAAACACTACACAACCATCCAACAGAAACACTTACAAAAAAAGAAAATTAAGTGCCTAATGCATCAAAAAATTCAAGCAAAAGCTTGGCTACTTTTTCACCTAAATCAGTTTTAAGGTAATATTTCTTTAGAGGATCTATACGCTCACTTCTAGCTAAACCCAAGCGCTCAAATTCATTCATTCGAGCCCTAAATGCACCATCACTTAATGAAAGCCCGTTTTGCCTCAGGAAGTCTTTAGCATATTTCCATCGCCCCTTATCCACATAGAGCAACAACAAACAATCAATGGCATGATCTTTTTCAAGAGCCACTTTAATTGCTGAAAGTCTCGTATCCATTATGATATGCTTTATTTTTTCTTCAACTTCATCACTTTTCATCATAGTTTAACTTTCACGACCTAACTTTTATACTCACATATACGTAACTTCATCCAATAAACAAAAAAAGAAAGAAAGGAGAAGGCGCATGCGCCTTTTTATGATTTCTTAGCTGCTGTTTAGGGGTAGGGTATAGGCGGGGGTATAATTTTTGCCTCGAGGTAAACATCAGGAAGCCTCTCGCCATCAACGACTACATCAGGAAGCCTCTCGCCAGGGTTGACTACATCAGGACACTGCTCACCCTCAACGATTCTATCAGGAAGCCTCTCGCCATCAACGATTCTATCCGCAACCTGCTCACCCTCAACGATTCTATCAGGAAGCCTCTCGCCATCAACGATTCTATC
>WRCX01000089.1 GCA_009783705.1 Candidatus Bathycorpusculum hydrogenotrophicum
AAAATACATCTTTAAAGTCAAAATAAACGACATATGGCATCTAAGTGAAGTCACCAAAAAAACCAACGACCTACTAGACACTCTAAACCTCCATATTACTTAAAACAGGAAGTTAGGGGTTAAACCAAACGACATAAACAAACTAATGCTAAGAACACTAACAAGCCATATTAATTGCCGTTTTATTTTCAAGATAAAGCTACCCCCAGACAGACCCGACACTAAATTTAGTTAGAAACGCCTATAAATTTTCCGACCAACCTCTTTGATAGTTTCTCACATATAGCAATTGACAACAGCGCTAAATTGCTATGCAACTTGTTGTTGTAACAAAAATTTGGAACGGATATCTTAGTTACCCGTTTTTGGATGTTATTGATGGTGAATTACTTCTTGTTACTTTACTCAAACTGTCAAAATATGTGTTATAGCCTATGGTTAGAATCTGATTTTGAGAAGCAACTGACAAGATGGAACCAGAAAGGCTTTAACCCTAGATGTTTCTTGGAGTTTGAAGGTTTGACTTTGAAGATACTGGTTTACGAACATATCAGCGGCGGCGGATACGCAGAACAACCCCTGCCCCCCGACGTACTCGCAGAAGGATTTGCCATGCTACGCTGTATAGTCGCCGATTTTAGAGCCGCAGGCCATCAAGTAACAACCCTGCTAGATTGCCGCCTCTTCAAACTTAACCCCCCAATTGAAGCCAACTATACCTCCCAGGTTCTCTATGCCAACGAACCCCAAAAAATACTGCCCAATTTAGCAAAAAACAACGACGCCATCTATATCATCGCACCAGAAACCAACCAAACCCTCCAATCCTATGTCGAGCTGGCGGAAAAAACCGGAAAACTCGTGCTCAACACACCCCAAAGCACCATAGCAAAAACCGCTGACAAAATCACGCTCTATGTTGATCTCCAAAAAGCCGGTTACCCTATCCCCAAAACCCTCATCCTAAACATTGCACACAGCACAACCCAGATCGAACAAGCCATAACCACCCACCTCACATACCCCCTTATCTTCAAACCAACCGACGGGACGGGTTGCAGCGGAATCAGCCTCATAGAAAACCCAACCGACATCCCCGGTGGCGTCGCAAAAATCAAAGCCGCCTCAGCTAACCCCCGCCTTATCGCTCAAGAAAAAGTGACTGGCGACCCGGTAAGTGTTAGTCTAATCGCAAACGGCAAAAAAGCCCTAGCACTAACCCTAAATAAACAACAAATCACCCTAACAAAACAAACCGAATCAAGCTATGAGGGCGGCACAACTCCCTATGAACACCCAAAACATAAAGAAGCACAAATCTTAGCTGAACACATTGCGGAATCTTTGGGCTTACAGGGCTATGTAGGTATTGACTTAATCTTGGGACAAAATACTCTCTTTGTTTTAGATGTTAACACCCGTCTAACAACCTCCTATGTTGGACTACGACAAATAATAGACATCAACATTGCACAAGCCATCATCGACGCAGCCATCACCAAACAACTACCCCAAAAACCAACTCTACAGGGCACAGTATGTTTTTCAAAAATCCAAACCACCCCCCCAACCCCTGAAACCTACCGAAAAACCACCAAATTACCCGGCATAATAACACCCGTCTTCCCTCTACCCATCACCACCCAAAGCACCGCACTAATCATGGGCTACGGCACCAGCCTTCAAGAGGCTCAGGCACGCTTAGAAGAAGCTAAAAATGCCCTGCACACCGCTACTACTAATCGTTGAGGCACCCAGTTTGATTACTGTTTTGGGCTTAGATATCGGAGGCGCCAACACCAAAGCCGCTCTGCTCACAACAGAAAAAACCAAAATAACCACGTTTAAGACGGCATCTGCATATTTTCCTGTCTGGAAAAACCCTCAAGCCCTCCCCGAGGTCTTAATAAATCTAAAAAAGCAGCTTGGAGCCAATCAGATAGATGCTTTGGGTCTAACCCTGACCGCAGAATTATCCGATGTCTACCAAACCAAACGCGAAGGCGTCCACCACATACTATCATGCGTTAAAGCCGCCTTTTCTGATGTACCCATCTTTGTTCTAACCACCAATGTCGAACTGTTACCCATAGAAACCGCAGAAAAAAATCCTCTATGTGTTGCCGCGGCAAACTGGGCCGCTACTGGATGGCTGATGACCCAATACCTAAAAGACTCTCTCATTGTCGATGTGGGAAGCACAAGCACAAGCATAATCCCCATAATCAACCGACAAGTGGCGGCAAGAGGTAAAACTGATCTTGACAAACTCATCTACGGCGAATTAGTCTACACCGGTAGTCTGCGCACAAATATCGCCACAATCGTTCGTTCCATCCCAACAAAAAATGGTGTTGCCTCGGTTTCTTCCGAGCTGTTTGCCCTCTCAGGCGATGTACACCTTGTACTAAAAAACATCTCAACAAACGACTATACCTCCGAAACAGCAGACGGACGCGGCAAAACATTAACTGAAGCGTACACACGACTCGCTAGAGTGATCTGCGCAGACACCGACATGCTCACAACCCAAGAAATCACTGATATGGCAAAATACATCCACGAACAGCAAATTAACCAAATTGCTGAGGGTATAGCTAAAACCTACACATACCTAAAAACCCATACCACCGACAGGGTTCCAGTTGTTGTTACAGGACTTGGAAAAAACTTTCTGGCCAACAAAGCAGCAGAAAAAATTGGTATTGACACCATAGTGGATTTAGACACATTATTGCCTAAAGGAGTGGCTTTGGCAACTCCCGCAACAGGCGTTGCATGGATGACAACCGCTAAACTTACCGGAAAAACATCCTTTAAACTCATAACTCCATAAATTAAGCAGTGCAAATTTTACTTCTGAGCTCAATTCAAAATATCCACCAAATACAGTGCCTTCTCCAAAGTATATGCTAAAACCCCCCTCTTTAGCCTGCCTTGCAAGCACCAACTTATCGTAGGCCATCAAGAAAATTTTGTCGTCGCTATCGGCAAAATTGAGCCACTCAGTGTAAGTCAGGTTCGGAGAAGGGTTTGCATAAACCGACTATAGAAATATGGTTAAGGCGGTGCTCTCCTATTCTACACAGCACCACATAAAAGGTAGCTAAAATCACTATTCGACTCTATCTTGAAGTGTTTCTATGTTGACAATGTTTGAAAATAAGAAAGTAAATCTAAAAAAACTCATGCCATACGGTTTTACCAGAAATAATGACACATATATCTACACCACAAACATTGTGAACGGCCAGTTTCAAATGATCATCACCATAACAGAGCATGGAGCAATCAACACAAAAGTAATCGATTCTTCCTCAAACGAATATGTACTACACCGCATATCGGAAGTCTGCGGCCCATTTGTAAGCAAGGTAAGAGCTGATTACGAGAGCATCCTTTACCACATCGCTGAAAAATGCTTTGAACCAAACATCTTCAAAAGTAACTATGCTCAAAAAATCATTCAATATGTGCAAAACACCTATCATGATGAGTTAGAATTTCTCTGGCCCAACTTCCCAAACAACGCCATTTTTCGAAGAAAAGACACCAACAAATGGTATTGTGCGCTACTTGTCCTATCTAAAAGAAAACTGGGTCTTAACTCTGATGAGGTAATTGATGTTTTGGATTTGAAAGCCAATTCTGAGGAAATAGAGGGTATGGTTGATGGCCAAAAATATTTTCCCGGCTATCATATGAATAAAAAACATTGGTACACCCTTTGTTTAGACGGCTCTGTACCCCTTGATGAAATCTTGCAAAGAATTAACACAAGCTACAAACTATCCGCCAAATAAACCCTGTAAATTAACGCTTGAGTATTTATCAGCTTTTATCTTTGCACCGTTTGTAGAAAACACATATTTTAGCTATAAGTGAGGGCTTTCCTTTTTGCTATTATCGTATCCTTTGACTGTGCTGTTGTTTTCTTTCCACAACCCTTCTCAGTTCATGGTTAAATTGGTCAATGCATCACTTTTTAGGTCCTTTTCGAGCACAAAGATACGGTTTACCCTTGGCATTTTAAGTCTAAACCACCAACCTGACCTGTAAGCTCCAACACCACCCTCCACCATCCAAACCCTCACCCAAAGGTCCATCTGACTCGACGTCTAATTAGCTATCCGCGAGAAGAAATTGAGTAAAAAACACCCATTAACTGCAAATACTTGCAGCAACATCGCAAAAGCCCAAAATATGCAGGTGATTATGGTAAAGCCTTAGAGGAGTATAAGCGTCTCAGGCGATGGTGTGTCAGTTCTTGTTAAGAAAGTTGATGATATGAGTGAACTGTTAGCGAAACTGCTGATTGAGACAGTGAACCTGTACCTGATGAAATTGGAGATACTGCGCAAATCAAAAAGATAAGAAAAATAAAAAGGGTGGGGGTGTAGGTGTTTATTCGTATCTGAGTGCGTCTACTGGTTTTAGTTTTGATGCCCGCCATGCGGGGTAGAGTGCAAAGATGACGCTGATGCCTATGCCGAAAGCCAGTGCACCCAAAAGAACCGTGGGAGTTAACAGTGGGGTTATGGCTAATGCGCCGCCTCCGCCGCCGAAAGCACCTGAACCCAACACTTGGGCAACAATGACTGCTAATCCCCAGCCCAGCCCAATACCTGCTATTGCACCGATTAACCCAATGATAGCGGACTCGGCAAGAAATATCGACAATACGCTTCGACTTTTCATACCCAGTGCTTTGAGAATGCCGATCTCTCGGGTACGTTCAATCAATGACACAATCATAATATTCATTATACCTATACCCGCCACTAATAGTGAAATCGCGGCAATACCCACTAGAAACAGCTGGAGTGTATCAAAAACTGAGGAGAGCATGTCTATCATTGCAGTCGGTGAGGTGACCGAAACTTGATTGCTAAAGTGATCGGTTATTGCTTTAGAGACACTGGTTACGGTGGCATTATCACTATCTTTTAGGGTGACAATTATCATATCACATTGCTCCGTTCCAAAGAAGATCTGAGCTGTCTCAATAGGTATGTAAACTCCTGTATCTGATGGCCCGTTGTTGCCAAAACCTCCAGCTTTCTCCAATACACCAGCAACAACTGCCGTGTAACTTTCGTCAACTGGAGGCAGTACGGTGGCATTGATCCAAGAGATATTGATTATATTACCTGCACTGAAGAATATGGTTCCATTTTGACCGGGCTGGTTAATACGGGTACCCACTACCACTTGGTTTTCTGATGGGTCGGTGGGTATGGATCCGGTTTCTGCTTTGAAGGTTGGGTAGACCTGTGCATACTGGTTGAAATCTATGCCGTAGAGAGTGGCTGATTGTTTGAGGTTTTCGGTTTGGATGTATCCGCTACGGCTCATAACTGCTACAGATGTCTCTATATCTGACGAGAGAGCATTTATCTCAGTGGTATAGTTGCTGTAGAGGCTAAAGCCCGTGCCGCTGGTACCTTGACCAAATCCGCCTATGTCGTTTCCGTTGCTGGGTCTCACGATTAGGGTGTTGGCCGATAAGCCTTGATTGAGCTCGCTTGTTATGGTTGCCTGTAGTCCCTGCGTTATTGAGAGCAGTGCTACGATGGCTGCTATGCCTACGATTACACCTAAAGTGGTTAGTGCGGCGCGTAGTTTGCGGAGTTTGATTGCGTTGAAGGAGTATCCAAATACGTCTGTGGTTTTC
>WRCX01000090.1 GCA_009783705.1 Candidatus Bathycorpusculum hydrogenotrophicum
ACCACCGCTTTAGAAGAATCAACCAATTTTTGCTCAGACACAGACCCCTGTTCACGAGACCTTAAAACCTGATCAGAACCCTTGGAATAAACCGAATCAGACACAGACCGAACAGAAGAAGAACCCACACCCTGCCCCTCCTCAGACACCAAACGCAACGGAACAGCAGAAACAGAACGCTCAACAACAGACTCAACAGACACCACAGAATCGTGCACCACAGCCACACCAGACGGCTCTATCACCTCTGGATCATTTGTTAGTGCCACCGGTTTAACTGAATTGACAGTTTGACTCATAGACGAAACTACATCTTCGTGAGACCTTAAAACCTGATCAGAACCCTTGGAATGAGTAAGGATTGTTGGAGGCAAAGATTTGTTTTTTGTATTGTTTAGGGGTAGATTTTGTAGATTTTGGTTTTTTTGCAGGGTACGTTTTGGAGTATTAGTGTTATTTTCAGTGGTGGAATCAGTTTGGATATTTCCCGAATCTTGAGGATTACTCGCAGGGGTTGGTGTGATTACCTTTTGGGCATCATCATCAGTCTTTGGTGCATTAAACGTAGAAGGTACAGCGAAGGGGTCTTGAGGGTTGGGTTTGGTTTCTTCTTTAGTTGAATTGGCGGGTCGTTTCTTGGGAGAATTTAGGGGTTCTTGTGAGGCTGGGTGGGGTTTTTGTGTTTGGGGATAGGGGTGTATGGACTGTTGGGGGGGTTCATCACGTGTGATTTCTACGTTTGGGGTTTCTATAGGAGTAGTGGTATTTTGTTTTTGGGTTATTGTGTCTGTTTGGGAGTATTGGGGTTGAGTGTAGTGTTGGTGTTGTTTGTAGTTTGGGGGTAATTGAAATATCTCAGGCAGGGCGTCAGGTGTTAGTGCAGGTTTAATTGTTAGGGGGGTTGTTTTTTTTATTGATCGAATAATTAGGTGTTCGATAAAATTGTTTGTCATACACTTTCCCCTGACAGAGAGGCATTAATTAATTCAACGTATCGTTTACGTTTGCTTGATGCTAAAGACATTATGTCTTTTTCGCTCCAATGATAATGCAGGGCGATCCAATGAACTTCGCGTTCAAGCTGCGGATATCTGGAGGTTGCTTCTTGGAGAAAGAAATTTTCTACATCTAGAGATGATTGGAATATTTTGTTACAGGAGGGGCAGGTAATGTTTAGGGTTAGGTCTGCTTGGCTGTCGATTTGGGACAGGGTTGTGCTTAGTTGTTCTTGGAATTGGCTACTTAGAAGCTCAGGTAACGCTGGATCAGAGATGAGAATTGCGGAACGTAACAACCGCTCAGATAGATTAGCTATATTGGGAAGTGGGGTTTGGGTTATTGTGAGATCTTCGAGATCTGAGCCTCTTAGGGGTCTAATGGTGAGGCTGTGGCCGTCGAGTTTGAGGGGATATGTTGTTTGGGGGTTAGGGTTGGCGGGTTGGAGCAAAGAATCAATGGAGAGATCTAGGGAGAGGTTAGCTGTGCAGAGGGGACATTGGATGGTACAGTAAAGAGTAGACCCAAATGTGATTTTTCGTAGATGTAAAATTAGGGTAATTCGATCCCCGACAGGCAACTCTCGAATAGTTTCAAGCAGATCAAGGTTTGGGGGTAAGTTGGTAAATTCTACAACTCGCTCAAGCAATAAACTGGTTTTAATGGGGGGAGAGAAATTTTGGGTTGAGACGATTAGCTGCTCATCGTAGCCACTTAGCTCCTGTACAGTTGCCTGTCTTATCCAAGAAGACCCTGCTTGGAAGCCATGAGGAATTTGGGCAACTACACGCCTCACATCTAAGCGTCCTTAAATTATTTGCTTACCATGAGGGTTCGCTTGGCTCACTTACGTCTGTATCTCGTTCCCAGCCTTCATTTTCTAGTTTTATAGATTGGATAGCTACTGCGGCGGTGCCGTTTGCATCAAGATCAGGCATAGCTACAAATTCGGAAACCCAACAACGATAAATATTGTATGCAAGCACCAACTGGCCGGCTTCATTGAAGACCTCTAAGCGGATATCTTTGCGAAAGTTTGCCAATGCAACCTCGTCACCTGAACGATAGTTCCAGACTTGACTGGCCCATTTTTCAAATTCCTCGTCATGGGTAACACCACGCTCAAGTGTGATAGCCTCATATTCGGTTCGCCCCGGAGACTTACGGGAACTACTAGGATCACCTCCAACGCGATGTTTCACAACATCAGTAGTTCGCTTAAGCGAGGTTACTTTACTTATACCCGCAACATATTCTCCATCCCATTTTATTCGGAATTTATAGTTTTTGTAAGGGTCAAATCTTTCTGCGTTTACACTAAATTCAGGCATGTTTATTCGCTCTCCTGACCAGCAAGCTGCTGGATCTTTAATACAACAAATTCGGCAGGTTTAAGCGGCGCAAACCCAACCACCACATTAACAATCCCGCGATCTATGTCGGTTTGTGTGGTTGTTTCACTGTCACACTTTACCAAGTAGGCCTGCTTGGGATCGCTGCCTTGGAAGGCGCCTTTAACAAAAAGACTATGCATAAAAGAACCGACATTTAGTCGGATCTGCGACCAAAGCCGCTCATCATTTGGTTCAAACACCACCCATTGAGTGCCTCTATAGAGGGTTTCTTCAATAAAGAGAGCTGTCCGTCTAACTGAAAGATATTTCCACTGATCAGCTAAACCATCAGCACCACGCAACGTTCTAGCACCCCAAATTATCCGTCCGACATCAGGAAATATCCGCAAGCAGTTTATGCCCTTGGGGTTTAAGTCGCCATTCTCCTCATTGGTTAACCAAACAGCCAAATCCGGCACACCTGATAATACAGCCTCAATCCCAGCGGGAGCCTTCCAAACACCCCGCTGCGCATCAGTACGCGCTATAACACCTGCAACAGCGCCACAAGGATCAAATTCTCTAAGCCTATATTCCTCCAAAGGATCGGGAGCTTTTATACGAGGGAAAAAAATGGCACCATTTTTATCCCGATCAACACGCCCATCAATCCCATCTTTAGCACCTTCTGAGGAGTTCCAAGTTGGTGCCGCGGGGGGATCAACAAGAAGTATTGCACGTCGATCATTGCATAACTTTAACGCGGCATCATAAACCGGCTTTCTATTATCTTTTGTTTCAGTGAATGCGGGTATGCATAATAAATTGAATAAGTCAGCATCCTTTAATGCATATATTCCCTTTTTGGGATCTTCATAACCAATCACCTCAGCGTTGCTTAATTCACTACCATCACTGCCGTCACAGATGACATCAACCGCCACGTTGTACATTAAACGTCCCGTCTTACTATAGATATCAGGTAAAGTGTTTACATTATCTGGGTCAGCTATTCGCAGATATGTCGAAACGCCATTGACTAAAAGGTTACAAATATATCGGGGACTTGCTTTGTTTAGAGAGACGTTACGAAACATTTCAAGAAGCGGTCCAGATTTACCTGATGCATCTTTTTGGCAAACGGCAATATCAAAATAAGTCTTATCATCATCTTGACGTTTTTTGTCCGGATCTGCATCAGAAATAACTACTTCAAGTTTATCGCCCCAAACCCCCGGATCAGCAGCTATAAGGGTAAACCATTGGTCTGGTGCCTCCTTGACAACCTTCGCGACAGCCGCCGCAACAGCCTCATTAACTGCTAATGCGACAGCCTTTTTATTTTTAGCATCAATTTCCTCTTCAGCTATTGCTTTGTCTAATACATCAGACAATACTTTATTCATCTTCTCAGCTATCGCCTTATCTACCACCGGGAAGAGTTTCGTGATTTCCTCTTCGGCTCGATCCTTAGCTTCATTAGCGCCACCTCCATCTGGATCTGCAAACTCCGATTCTGCGGCCTTAACTGCCACCGTAACAGCCCCCAGGATTGCCTCGTTGACAAGAGACTTGAAAACAGCCTTGAAAACACCTTTTACCGCTATATCCTCGGGCAGTACTTCCTCAAATAGCGCCGTAACTAGCTCCAATCCCGCCTCTTTAACTACAGCAACAACTGGCTCCACACAAGCCTTAATGGCAGTCTGATTAATTTCACCGTCAGCACCTTTGAATTCGCCAGTTATCATGCCCTCTAACGCTGTGATTATTCGATCGACTACGATACGCGTAGGATAAGACTTTACTGCAAAAGTAGTGGGAGAAGCAGTACTAGTTGCAACTCGAACTATGATTGCATCTATGCCGCCGTTTTGGAAGTATTGATATACGGCATAGCTCATGTTGCTTTTTTTCCAGAGGCCACCAAAGATCCGGGTGTAGTCACCAAAGTTATGGATAAGAGTGGCTTTGTCTAGTGGCCCTTTTAGAGCGCGTCCAACAAAGGCAGTGATGGATGTGCCTACACCTATTATTGAGCGGACTGACGAGGGAACTTCTTCGACATAAACGCTGGGGTAATTGTATGTTGCAGACATGGTTTTCTACTCCAGTACCTTGTTTTGCGTTATTGTTTTGATGTTATAATTCTTACTAATTTTTATAAATGATAGTTCTACTGTGAGCCCCTTTACCAAAGCAGTCATAAATATGCCCTCAACATTCACTCCTCAAGTGACTTTCAATATTTAAACCTTACGACAATCCACACCAAACAACACCCACAACACAAACACCCAAAAAACAACCCAAAACCCACAACAAACCAACACAAAACAAAGATACGTTTGAGGTTGTCACGGTTGTGTGTAGTGTAATTGCATATATGTGACTGCTTATATGTGTGATTAGATTTAAGTCCTGTATTGTATGGGGGTATTTAGGTGGCTATTAATGTTAAATCATCCAAATTTAAATTAAATAATCTTTGTGTTGATCGGTTGTTTGGTTCTTTGTTGTCTACGAAACGGGTTTCTCTATCTTATCCGTTGTTGACAGGTGTTGTGTGTTTTTCTTTGGGGGATGTTTATGTCTGTTAGAACCGAATCTGAACTTAGAAATGCTGTTTATGCTGCAAAGGCAGGGGTTTCTGTAGTTATTACCCTTGCAAACGATATCCAACTCACAGGGTCTTCTCTTGCTATTTCTGACAATAGAAACATTATCTTGACAAGCATAGAGGCGAATGCCGGCAGGTTTTTCAAACTTATTGGTATACACAGCAATAGCGTTCTCACTGTTAACAAAAATTGTGTGTTAGATCTTGCAGGCATAATTGTAACCCATGCAAAAGGCATTCCCGGTACCGGGGTATATGTTCAGCCCGACGGCAAACTCATCTTATCAGATGGTGAAATCTCAGGAAACACCGGCAGTTGGAGTGGTGGCGGCATACAAAACCAAGGCAATTTCATCATTGAAGGCGGAACAATAACAAACAACACCGCCGATGGGTATGGCGGCGCCATATACAACAACAACGGTACCCTCACTATAAAGGGGGGCAGAATAACAAACAACAAAACAACCAATTATTGTGGCGGCGCCATATACGACTATGGCATCCTCATCATTGAAGGCGGAACAATAACAAACAACACAGCAAACCAAGGCGGCGCCATATACAAAGCCAATTCCGCCGCCAGCACCATTAAAGGTGGA
>WRCX01000091.1 GCA_009783705.1 Candidatus Bathycorpusculum hydrogenotrophicum
GAAACTGGTTTGGTTGTATGAACCTGTTTGTCCAAAGGTGATGCCGCTCAAACCTAGCCAAGGTCCGGCGATCTTGTACCATTCTTCTACGTTTTGAGCTGATATGGGGGTTTCCCACCAGTTCAGGGGTAGAGCAGTGGTGGCGTGTGCGCTACGGGAGATGGGTTCTTCTTGGACGACAAGTGTTACAGCGTTGCTCATGCTTGGATCCATGATTAGTCCGCCCCATCCGGGTCGGGGGACGGCGTTTGCGTCGTTTCCAGTGAGGGTTTGTCCGGCGTAGAAGAATTGGAATGTCCAGTTACCTACATGGGGAGGGTGAAATGTTGTGTATGAGCCGCCTGTAGCATCGCCGTTGAAGGGACCTAGGGTTGTGTTTGTACCGTCAGGGTTCATTTGGATAACGGTCATGCCAGTTGGGCCTTCGCCTGTTGCCAGAGGGGTTGCTAAGAAAAAGTTGATTGTAACGGTTTGGCCTACTCCTATGGGGTTGGGAGCAACATTGAGAAAAGCATAGGTTGGGATGTGTGTACCTGGCGGAGGATAGACTTGTCCTGTGTTTGGTGCAATAAATATTGATGCGGCTATGGAAAGCAGCAGTATTGTAGAAAATAAAATTGTCATATGTCTAGTTTTTTGCATTTATTTATTCTTCCTAAAAATTAGCACGATACGAGTATAACTCGCTCGTTCTCCAAAAGTTTGTCAGCTCTACTACTATTTATAGGCTTCCAATAGTCAACCTAAAACACAGGGATTTTGAGCATATAACAGAGTTATTTGTTGGGCATATTGTGCTTTTAGGTTACTTTTGTTAGAATTGGGGTTATGAGGGTTGGGTTTTGGCGCGCACATATGTGAGTTTTTGCGGCACCATAGCTAACGAGGATTGTTATGTCCAAGCGTTAGTTCTAATTGTGCTTGGTGATGTTTCATCAGTGCAAGGGTCAGGTATTAGAAATTCAGGTGTCTGTTGATACAGGTTTATAGTCGTCAGAGTTTGAATTGACAAAGCGACCATTTTCCAGTACGATTTTTGTTTCTGGATATTTCTGGAAAAATTCGCGTAGCGCGCTTTTGACTACATCTGCACGGCTGGTGAACCCATATTTTTCAATTAGTTTATCCATCTCGCAGTGGTAACATTCAGGAAGCCGGACAGTGATGTATTTTGTCATAAATGAGCCACGATTGAATCATTGCCAACATCACATATATGCTTATTAGATATAAAGTCACGTACGATTCAACAGTACATCGCGTATAACATGACGCATAACCTAAATAATAATATACAATAAACAATAGTATTCGGTTTTTTGACACAACGTTTTAAATGTAGAAGTGACTAATCCGTGACTCAACAAGGGAATAAACAAGGAAGGGCATATATGAAAGAAAAAGAGCGAAAAGACGGGTACTCAACAATAAGAGTTCCACAACAATTCGCCATAGAAATCGACAAACTAATAGGAAGACATGGATTTACTTCGCGCGCCGAAATAGTCAAAGAAGCAGTACGACAATACCTGCAAAAATACGAAGATCCACACCTAAGCATAATAAACCATAACAACAATGGAGCCAAAATCAGAGACATAAAACTAAATCAAATCGCAGACATAAATATAACATCCAAAGGCAACTATTGTCAAGTATGCGACGCAGGCAATTGCGAACACATACGCTTTGCATTAATGCAATCAGACGTTATCAAAACAACAAAAAAAGAGGAAAACTAAAAAACAAAATAACAGACCGCAAACAACAGACACCACCCATCATCGACAACCACAAACCTCAGCCAGAGATCCAAAACAACAAACACAAATCAAACACACCAATCAAGCCTATTCGTATTTGGCCATCACATGTATAGCTGTATACGAATAGGACACATGGCTTCACAGGTGCACCGTACCCAATAACCACTTAGAAAAACACAGCCACATAAGCTTTGGCAAAAATCCATGGTTAGTTAGTCTATTTTACACATACTTGTTAGTTTAGCACCTAAGGTATACTGCATCAGCAGAACTTATCGCCATAAGGTTTATGGACAACTGGTCTGTTTGGCGAGTTTTTTGCACGGTTCATTTTGTTTATCATCAACTAAGGTTTGAAAATGAAGTTCAAAGCCTGCAACGGGGTTTTCAAGTTTCCATGCTTCAAGTGTGGCGGGGTTGATTTCACCGATGATGCCCACTTCTTGGTTTTCTGTGAGGATTTTTCCAGCTCGACCGTCGATAAAGCTTGGATGGGTTGTTTCTTGGATTTGCCACTCAACACCAAAGTTTGTCATAAATGCATCTAGGGTCGATTTGATTTCACTAAAATTCGCGTTGGAATGGGTTGTTACTGCTGAGAGATAATTTTTATCGCATGTTCGGGTCTCCTCTGCATCATTGGGAAGGGTAACTCTGCCTAGTTCAAAGATTTTTTGAGGAAACTCTACAGACTGATTGCAACTTAAGAACTCTATGAGTCCGGGTAACAACTGGTTACGCAGACAGGTCATGGTTATAACTTTGGGATTAGACAGCTCAATTAGGCGAGTGGGGGGTTGATTCATTTTTTGAAATAGAGTTTGAGGATTGGTTAGAGTGGTATTGAGAACTTCTTGGTAGCCTAAACCAATCATCAAGTCGCGTGCAATATCAATACAATACTGATCTGCTTTGGCTTTGCCTGTTGTGGGTAACTCACACCACAGTGGTTCGATGTTATTATAACCATAAGCTATGGCGATATCTTCGATTATATCGACTTGATGCATAACATCCACCCGGTAGCACGGAACCAGCACCGTTATGTATTGGTCGGAGACTTTTTCAACACCCAAGCCGGCTATACCCAATAAATTAATGATCACCTCTGCGGATAAATTCAGACCTAGGAGACGATTTGTTTCTGTTATGCTTAGTTCGAGGGGTTTGTTGTTAAAGTCGGGGGTAACTAGGGTTTTTTGGGTATAGTTGGTGCCTTGGGGGTAGTTGATGGTGACGCTGTATGCTTTTCCGCCGCGATCAATAAGGGCTGAGGTGATCAAAGTCAGGGTGTTTAGAACTGTTTTGTGGAGCGTACCTGTGACTTCAATTAGGAGGTTGCGGGAGTCCTCAGTGATTTTGCCTAGATCACTGCTGTTGATTATGGGGGGGAAGGAGAGAACATGGTCTTGGCTGTCATAGAGCATTGGATAGAGGGGGTGAGATTTAACGATGTGACCGTATTCTTGGCCTTTGGGGTGTTTTTCAAGGATTTCATCGAGTTGCATCTTTTGATTAAAACCCAGCGGCACAAACTCTACAGTCGTGGGTTTAACTGCTGTGTATTTGATTGGGGGGTTGATGAGGTCAAGGTTGTAGATGCCGATACTGGTTCGGCGTCGGCTTCTGCCGTGGGTATGGTCGAGTTTGTCCTGGAGGTGCATGATGCCTTTTATGACATCATCGCTTAGATGGATGTCTTTTATAACTGCGCAGGCGATGTAGGGACGGATATCAAATAGGTTGGCATCTACGTTGACTTCAATGTCGGATTTGTCTGCGGTGATGTAGGGTTTGAGGCCTTTTTGTTGTCCGGTGTAACTTTGTAGTGCACGGGTTAGGCCTTCTACGCTCCAGAGGTCTGCACGCGCGGTATCTTTCATTTCTATGCTAAGCGAGTTTTCTTTTGGGTCAAAATCTTTGATTTCCGCTTTGATGTAGGCCAAAATATCGTCGAGTTTCTCTACGTTGTTGTCTAATTTTAGGTTGAGCAGTCGTTGGAGTTCAGTATAGTTTACATCGATTGTGGGCATATTAGGTCACCTGTTTTTTTCTTAGCCAGTCGAGGTCTTGATTAAATATCATACGTATATCGCTTATTTCGTTGCGCATCATATAGAGGCGGTCAACGCCTAAGCCCCAGGCAATAACGGGTGCTTTAACGTTTAGGGGTATAGTAACTTCGGGGCGGAATATGCCTGAGCCGCCAAATTCAATCCAGCCATAGCCTTCCTTGTAGGCGGAGAGTTCTACGCTGGGTTCGGTGAAGGGGAAATAGTCGGGTTTGAATCGGATTTTGTCGGCTCCGGCTATTTCAAGTGCGAATTTGCCCAAGACGCCTAAGAGGTCTTTTAGGGTGAGGTGTTCATCAATTATGATACCTTCGACTTGGTTGAATTCTGAGAGATGCGTGCGATCAGTGATTTCAGGGCGATATACCCTAGCGATGCTGAAGTGGCGGCTGGGTACTTGGTATTTGCCGCTTTGAAGCGTTCGGGCGCTTAGACAGGTGCCGTGGCCACGCAGAATTAGGCGCTGAGCGGCTTCGAGACTGTATTTATAGCCCCAGCCGGTGCTACCAGTTTGGTTGCCGTTTTGATGGGTTTGAGCTATTTGCTCAACTGTTTGGGTTTGGTTGTCTAAATTGGCATATTTGGGATCTTTGATGTAGTAGATGTCGCTTGGGTCTCTTGCAGGATGATCTTGGGGCACATATAGAGCATCAAAGTTGAAGAAACTAGCTTCAACTGCTGTGCCAGTCATTTCTTGAAAACCCAATTGGACAAGTTTGGCACGAACCTCATCAAGAAAGCTGAGGTAGGGATGTTTTTTTCCGCCCCAAGTTTTGGCGACGGGAGCTTCAATGTTGTATTTTTGGAGTTTAGCTTCCCGCCATTTACCAGTAATTATGAGCTCAGGGGTGAGTTTAGTCACCTCAGGCACAGCAATGGAGGCCTCAGAAACAGCACAGATGCCCTCAGGAGTTATTTTTAGAATACGAGTAGTTTTAGGTTCAACAACCGCAAGTTTGCGTTTTTTAAGCTGCTCAGAGGCATCTTTAAGTTCATCACTTAGATCATCAAATGATGCCTGATCTTTTTCGCCAAGATATTTGAGCAGGGCTTCATCACAACCCTCTGGAACGGTCATTTGATGCATCAATGCATCATTGAGGGTTAAAGTGTTAGTTTTTGAATCGTAGAACGCCCATTTCTTGCGGATAACCCAGCCTTGTGCGATCTGTATAAACGAACCTTCAAGATCAGCTTTTTTAGCCGCTTCATACAAATCTGCTTTGCCGCCCAATTCCGCCACGGCCAAGATAAGCTTGCGCTCAGGCAGACAAGTTTGTGCATAGGATTTGCCTTCGGTGGTGAGTTTAATTATATTCTGCGTCGCCGCTTGTATGGTCAAGAGATTTCTTTCCTGTAAACTAAGCGCATTACGCATAACAGCGGCATCAGGAAAACCGCAAAATTGGACAAGCTGCTCTACGCTTGCGCTTCCTTCTTGTTTGCTTAGAACAGAAAGAAGCTGCTGTTCTTGTACTCGAAGTTCAACCACCATACAAATGCAACCGGGTCAGCAAATGGGTTTATGTTAACAGTAGTTCTTGCGCCTCAAATAAAAGCATGCTGATAAGAAAAACCACCAAAAATAGGAGAGTGTTCACTTATAGATAATTTTATGTGATGCTGTACATATATCGCCAAACAAGGTTAGTTCGTATGGTGCATTGCAAAAAATGTTTGTCTGAAAAAGTCGCCAAGGGCGGGTTTGTTC
>WRCX01000092.1 GCA_009783705.1 Candidatus Bathycorpusculum hydrogenotrophicum
AACGGAGGTCTTAATGATGAAAACAATCCGTCGGCATATGATGAAACAGACCTTCCCCTGCTAATAGTTGATCCAACTAAAGCAGGTTATGACTTTCAAGGTTGGATGATTAAAAACAACACAAGCACTTTTGGCCCAATAACTAATTATAGTCTTGCTGTGGGATCAACAGGAGACTATACACTAACAGCCATCTGGACCCCAGGCAGTGTCTCCTACAAAGTATACTACTATCTACAGAACTCAAAAATTCCCATAGCCGTGAGTAAAACCGTTACAGACCAAACCATGGGTAGCACCATAACTGAATCTGCTATAAACATTGCAGGCTACAGTGCACTTCAGCCTACTACCCAAACCCTAACCCTAGACGCAGACAACAATATCATCATATTCTACTATACTCCAAATACCAACATTCAATACACTGTGCACTACTACCTGAAAGGCACAACAATCTCTCTAGCTCCAAGCAAAACCGTAACCGGTCAAACCATGGACGATACCATAACTGAATCTGCTATAAACATTGCAGGCTACAGTGCACTTCAGCCTACTACCCAAACCCTAACCCTAGACGCTGACGATAACATACTTGTATTCTACTATACTCCAAACACCAACATCCAATATACCATACACTACTACCTAAAAGACACCACAGTCTCTCTATCTCCAAGTAAAATTGTTACAGACCAAACCATGGGTAGCACCATAACTGAATCTGCTATAAACATTGCAGGCTACACTCCAATCGCACCCACCACCCAAACCCTAACCCTAAACGCTGACGATAACACCATTATATTTTACTATACTCCAAACACCAATATCCAATACACCGTTTACTACTACCTCCAAAACACCACTACCTCCCTATCTTCAAGTAAAACTGTATCGGGTCAAACCATGGGCGCCACCATAACTGAAACCGCCATAAACATCACAGGCTACACCGTAGTTGTACCCACAACCATAACCGCCATCCTAAATGCTACCGATAATACCCTCATATTCTACTACACCACCACTACTTCCGGCGGCGGAGGCGGCAACAGCGGAGGCGGCAACAGCGGAGGCGGCAACAGCGGAGGCGGTAGCGGCGTGTCTCAGACAAAACCTCCAACCACCTCACCCCCACCAACAACCACACCGCCACCAACCACAACCCCGCCTCCAACTATACCTCCGCCCTCAAGCAACAATACTGAAGAACCAGTGCAGATGTGGGCTCTTGTAAACTTGGTACTAAGCATAGCAGGGCTTATACTAGCTATCGCAATAGGCATCTACGTACTACTGCAACACAATAAAAAACAAAAGAAAACAACACAACCCAACAACAATAACGAAAACCAACCCAACAATAACGAAAACCAAAAACAGAAAAGCCAACACCGCAACCTCTGGCTAGCTGTAGCACTTGCCATGGGCATAGCAGGCATCATCGTATTCCTACTCACCGAAGACATGAGCAGAACAATGACTCTAGTAGATGGCTGGACTATCGTGGATGTTATAATATTTGCAGTACAGATCATAGCAATAATCTTTGTTTTCAAACACCAAAAGAGCCGCAGTGCAGACAACACAGAGGAGCCTAACTCCTCTGCACCTACATTCGACACACAATAACCTTTTTTATTTTTTGTAACTATTCAGTCGGGTGATCCTTTTTGAGTGGTTGGTGTGCACATTGTTTACATAGTGTTAGTTCTGTGGTAGATTGAGTAAGCATTACGCAACGGTCAGATTTAGAAAAGCTCAGCAAAAACGAACTTATTGACATAATCCTGACCCTGCACAACCAATTACAGGTAATGACACAAAAAATAGCTGATCTTGAAGCCCGTCTAAACCTAAACAGCAAAAACAGCTCCACCCCGCCCTCAAAAGACCCAATATGGAAAAGACCAAAGTCACAACGCAAAAGATCTGGCAAAAAACCCGGAGGACAAACCGGACACAAAGGACACGGCCTCAAAATCACCCAACAACCCGACCAAACCATAACCCTAAAACCCCAAATCTGCAAACAATGCAACAACACCAACTTTGCAGACACAAATGGAGCCATCATAGACTGCCGATACAAAATAGACATCAAAATACAAACAAACCTCACACGCTATGAACAAACCCAAATAGTCTGCCCAAACTGTCAAACAACCAATCTGGGACAATACCCCAAAGGCATAACGTCTCGCATACAATATGGAGAAGGCATTAGAGCAATGTCGGTGCTACTCACCCACTATGCCATGGTGGGATATGATAAAACACAAAAAATCTTTGAGGATGTCTTTAACATAGCTCTATCGAGGGGTACTATTGTTAATCATGTCTGCGAGTTTGCCCAAAAAGGTGAGATGGTTCTAAACGAGATTCCTGCTATGTTGAAGGATGCATCTGTTTTAAATTCTGATGAGACAGGGGTTGGTGTGGAGGGTGATATGGTGTGGCTACATACTGCCTCTAATAGTTTGGCTACTTATGTTACGGTGCATCCTAAGCGTGGTCGGGTGGGTATTAGACCTCCTCGGTATTTATAAATAGTTGGGTTGTGCTTGTTTTGCTTAAAGAGGATTTAATCTGTGTTTGGTAGTTTGGATCGGTATGAAAAAGCCTTAGAATTAAGTAATGAAGATTTTAAACAAGTAATTGGGGTAAAAAAAGAAACCTTTGACGTCATGGTTGAAATATTAACCCTTGCATACCAAGCAAAACATAAACGCCGAGGCAGACACGCCAAACTATCCATACAAGACATGCTCCTTATGACCCTTAAGTATTGGCGACAATACGTCACCCAACTAGAATTAAGTATAGAGTTTGAAGTAGGCGAAGCCACAACTCATGATGTGATTATTTGGGTAGAGAATTCATTGGCTAAAAGTAAAAAGTTTAGTTTGTTGGGTCGAGGGGCTCTTTTGGAGCATCCGGAAATAGAAATTGTTCTAGTTGATGTTACTGAGAGTCCCATTGAGCGTCCTAAAAAAACCAGCGACGCTACTACAGCGGTAAAAAGAAACGTCACACATTAAAAACTCAGTTAATTGTGAATGCTAAAACCCATGAGATAATCTGTACTGCTCATGCTGTGGGTAGCATGCATGATTTTAAACTCTATGAGCAAAGTGTGGGTGAGAACGTTTTGGGGTGTATTTTGGTTGATGGGGATAGTGGTTATCAGGGGATTTTAAAGTTTCATAAAAACAGTTTGACGCCTAAGAAAAAGCCCAAAGGGGGTGTGTTAAGTGTTGAAGATAAAGCTGAGATAGACGTCTTGCGCGTATAAGAATTCTAGTTGAACATATTAATGCGAAAATTAAGGTGTTTAAGATTGTGGCTAGTAGGTATCGTAATCGTAGAAAACGGTTTGGACTACGAATGGCACTAATTTGCGGCATAATTAACTTTGAAAACAGGAACTAAATCCCGAGGAGGTCTATTGATGATAATGGTGTGTTAAAGGAGTTTGAGGGGTGGCGGTGTATGATTGTTGGAAGCCCTATTTTAAGTATGGGAATTGTAAACACGCTTTGTGTAATGTGCATTTGTTGCGTGAGCTTTTGGGTGTGGTTGAGAATACGGGTCAGGTGTGGGCGGGTTTGGTGATGGGGTTTTTGTGTGAAGCTAAGCAAATGGTTGAGCGTTGTAAAGAGGAGGGTTTGTGTGAGTTGCCTGATGGTTATTGTGAGGGGTTTGCTTTGGAGTATGGGTGTATTTTGGAGGTGGGGTTGGGGGAGAGTCTTCTTTTGGAGGGGCATCGGGGGCGTTCTGGGTCGTGGTGTCTTTTGGATCGGTTTATTGTTTACCGTGCAGAGGTTTGTCGGTTTTTGGAGGATTTTAGTGTGCCTTTTGATAACAATCAAGCGGAGCGTGATATATGGTGTGTGGAGGTGAAGCAGAAGGTGTCGGGTGGTTTTCGCTCAGTTTTGGGGGCTAAGAATTTTGGTAAGATCTCCTCTATTATTGGTAGAGGCTCTTAAACAAAACATGTCTGCCTTTAGTGCTGTCTCAGGAATACTTGCAGGAACAACAACCACCCTATTTCAAAACAACCCCGACTGAACAGTTACCAATATTTTTACAGATGTCTAACTGTTGAACACTTTGTTCGTATACTTAGCATTAAATCAAACAAAACCATACAATACCATGCAAGGGAACATGGAGTATGACACACTGATGCACCGCCGCATCGTGCTATGCTTCCATCGGGACAGCTAAATAGGCATCTTCCCCTCCCTCTCCTCTAAACATTGTCTATTCACCGCCTATCCCGCTGTCCCACCCTATGCAACCCACTTTTACAGCAGTCAAAAAATTATTCCATCATTTAATTTATACCGGTGTTATAGCAGATTGACTTTTTATAGTCCATAGCCGCAATGTGTGATCCAGCCCGCAATATCGATTTCAGTTATTGTTTTCATTGCTTGCAAAATCGCCGTTTTTAACTCATCCATAGTTCGAGCCTTTACCTTTCGCAAATACGCTTTGATTTTAGACCAAGCCAACTCTATCGGATTCAAATCCGGAGAATAAGGCGGCAAAAACACAACCACAACACCCTTCCCCACCAAAGGCAACAAAACATCAGCAGCTCTATGAACCGATGAATTATCCAAAACAAACACATCCCCCGCCTTCAAAACAGGCGCAAGACCCTGCCTAACATACTCCCCAAAAACCTCCTTATTCAAAGCACCCCTAAACGTCAAAGGCGCAACAAACCCCTCAAGCCCCAACGCACCCATAATTGACACACGCTCAAAGCGCACATCAGGCACATACTCATAAATACGCTCATACGAAAATGAGCGCCCATAAAGACGCGTCATACCACAATTTGCACCGCTCTCATCAAACCAGTAGACATTTGATACATCTAGTTCTTTTTGATACCCGCGATAACTTTCACGTTTTTCCACTGCATCAGCACGTTTTTGCCCTTTTGCATGTAGTGTCTTTTTTTAAAAGTTAAGCCAAGTTTTATGAGGCGTTTGCAGAGGGCGGTTTGGCTTATCTTTAGGTCGAATTCTTCTATGAGTTCGTTTAGGGTTATGTCGGGTTGTTGTTTGATTTTTGTTACTATGGCGGTCATGGTTTGGCTGGTGACTTTTGGTTTTCTGCCGCAGTTGAGTGGTTGTGGTTTGTAGGTGCCTGTTTTTTTAACCCTAACTTCCCAAGTTTTGGGGTAATAGGTTTTTGATGTCGAGTTTTTCTATTAGAGTTTCAACTTTTTTTGGAATTTCAGACAACCATTCTTTACCATCAGCACGTCTAA
>WRCX01000093.1 GCA_009783705.1 Candidatus Bathycorpusculum hydrogenotrophicum
TCAAAAAGTACACCATTTGATACAGTATTTGAGAATAGTTACGGAGTTTGCCCTTTAATGGTAAAGTATTCAGCACGTCGGCGGTAAAAAGTGGCTTGGCCCATACCGCATATTTCGAGAATTTCATCAGTACTTAGTTGCTTTTCACCCCACCGCCTTAACAATTCACTAAAGTTATTCGGCGCGTCCTTGACTGGTCGTCCGAAACGAATACCCCTTGCTTTTGCGGCCGCTATGCCTTCACGCTGGCGTTGCCTAATGGTTGTCAATTCGTTATGCGCGATAAAACTCAAAATCTGCAAAAATAAATCAGCAATAAAAGTTCCCATAAGATCTTTATTTAGACGAGTATCCAACAACGGAATATCAATAACCGAAATATCAACACCCTTCTCCTTTGTCAACATACGCCACTGATTTTGAATATCCTCATAATTGCGTCCCAAGCGGTCAATACTTTTGATATACAAAAGGTCGCCCGCTTGAAGCTTCTCCACAAGAGTCTTGTATGCAGGACGGTTAAAATTTTTACCTGACTGCTTGTCAATAAACACGTGTGACTGCGGTATATGTAGTTCACTCATTGCAAAGGTCTGTCTGCTCTCACATTGATCTTTTCCTGAAACTCGACAATATCCATAAATTTCCAACAAAATCATCCCTTTTTTCCTTTTACTGTAACATCAATCTGCATGTGTCAATATGTTTATAGCAACTTGATTAATGTTTTACTATGCACCCGTCGTGTTTGAACCAGTTTTCAATATCGATAAGAGAAAATTTACTTAACGCAAAAGACAGCGCCACTACAAAACCCCTGTAACATCTTGCCTTCAACTTTCACAAAATGGCTTTAATTTTTGACCACATAAGCTCAATAGGATTCAAATCAGAAGAATACCTAGTAGAAAAAGCACTTTAATTCCACACCGCGAAAACACCTCACAAACCAACTTTGACCGATGAACCGACTATATCCAACACCAAAACATCATCCACACCAAGACTTGGCGCAAACCGATTCTGCAAATAATCCGCAAACAACTCCTTACACAACGTACCTCTAAAAACAGACAAAACCTTCTACCCGCTAAGTCTTATAGTCGATAAAACCGACAACCTTTGAAACCTACCATCAGACACACCCTCAACCACCCGCTCAGCCTTTTCAGCCCACCCATAAAGACGCGACAAAGCACAATTTATGCTGGATCCATCAAGAAAAACCAAATTCCTCAACAAAAAATGCTTTTGTATTATTTTCCATTGTTCACGTTCCTTTTGGCTGTCTTTATGATCTTGTCTTGCTGCATAGAACATCTTTTTTTAAATGTTAAGCCCAGTTTTTTAAACATTCGACTAAGGCCTGATTCGGATATGGGGAGGCTAAATTTTTCTATTAGTTCCAGAAGGGTGATGTCGGGGGTTTTTGTTATTTCGGTTTTGATTTGGGTTATTTGGCTATTGTTTAGTTTTGAGGGGCGGCCGCAGTTTTTGTAGTTTGGCAGATAAGAATCTGTTTTTCGGTATAGCGCCCAGAGTTTTGTTACTGAGCTTTCGCTAACAAAGAGCCAACGTGCAATATCAGCTTCATTTTCGTTGTTTTGTTTGTGTTTGATTATTTTTTCTCTTTCTTCATTAGTAATTGGTCTTGGCATAACAACACAATAAACCAACATACAGTAAAATTTTTCTCACGTTTCTATATCAAAAGAAGCAAACGACACCAAAACTTTCAGGTAAAACATTCTAAAGTTTGAAGACAACTATCGGATAAGGATTTTCTTTGACAAATCCATAAAAGCAGTAAAGAGATAGGTGAGAGCGATTAAGAGTATGCTTTTATGAAACGTGTTGCACAGCCTTAACTTGCCCGAAGGAGATTCTAACCAGGGATAGAATCAATACTGCTGAAACTTATAATAAAACCTGAATTCTGCGTGTTTTTGTAATATACAGGTTATTTAGGCGGGTTGCATGGATAGGGTGTCGAGGGGAACTTTGAGAGCTTCAAGAATAGTTCTTTGCAACTTTGTTAAGGGTGTGACGGCTTGGGTTTGATCAGCCAAAGTTACCACACGAATCTTTTCAAGCTCCAACAACACCTTATCAAACGACAAATGCTTTATCTCAACACTAGCCCGCAATACACGTTGCATATAAGAACACAAAACCAAAGCCAAAAATCCAACAAACACCTTCCCCTCCAACGTACGATTCCAATGAACACGCACACGCCTAAAATCCAAACCACACTTAAACGCGCAAAAACCCTTCTCAACCATACCCCACTACCGATACAAACCCAACACCTCCCCACTACTCAACTCAGAACTACTACTAAGCAAAACAAAAAACCCGCCCGACCAAGCCACCTATCCACCAACACACTATCCAACACAAAACTCACCGTCTCCTCCTCCACCTCATCTAAAAGCACCTCTACCTTAAAATAATCCTTAAACCGCCTAGCCGCCCCCTTACACGGCTTACTCATATTCAAAAGCTCAACCTCCAAACGCTCAATACGCAAATACAACGCCTTCTAATCAAACGCCGCCTTCTAATCAAACGCCGCCTTCTAATCAAACGCCGCCTTCTAATCAAACGCCGCCTTCTAATCAAACGCCGCCTTCTAATCAAACGCCGCCTTCTAATCAAACGCCGCCTTCTCCGCATCAAAATAAACATGCGCCCAAAGCCTATGACCATAAAGCTCAACCGGACACTTAAGACTATAAACCTCAAACGCCCCAATACAATTAACCGATTTACGCACCTCAGACTTGTTCTCATCAACAAGTTTACGCGCTTCTACCCTATCAGCATCTAAAGCCGTGACAAAATCATAACTATTTTTATAGAGATAGTTAAAATTGTCCTCCGTTACAAAAATACGGTCTAAAATGAGACTTATTGTGTTTAGTCCTAGTTTTTGTGCGTTGGTCATTATGAATTCTAGGTAGAATTTGTCAGGGATACTTCCATTGTAGAGGGCGTAGTATGTGGGTATGTGGGAGGTTACACCGTAGTAGATTCCCAGGTTTATTTGGGGTAGGTGGTCGTGGTCACGGTTGTAGCCCCATTCTTTTAGTTCGAGGTTGTTTGAGTGGGTAGATATTGAGGTTACGTCGTAGACGTGGTGTTCTTTGTCTTTACGGGTTTTTATCCAGTTGGTGAAAAAGGTTGTTTTTTATTGTGGGTTTATGGATGCGAAGAGTTGACTTGCGTCTATGTCGTTTAGGGGTTGGGTGAGGTTTGGTTTGGTTTGGTTGAGCCAGTCTTGGATGTATGTCATGGTGTTGCCTTGACATAGCATGTCGAAGACGGGGGTTAGGAGTTGGTTGTGTTTGGTTGGGAAGGCGTTTTAGGGTGGTTGTGAGTTGTAGTTGGTTTGCGATTTGTGTTAGGGTGGTGGTTGTTCCTGTGCTTTGGATTGTTTTTATTGTTGGTGTGGGTTTTGGTGTGGGGAAGAGGCCGTGGTAGTTTCTGTTTGGGATTAGCATGTTTGTTTGGGTCTTTTTTCCGATGGATATTGTTTGGCTTGTTTTGTTGGGAGTTTTTGAAATTTTGTTTAGTTGGTGGTTAATTGTTTTTCAAAATATACGTTTGTTAGTTATTATTTTGAGGCTTGTATATTGTAATTTCGCTAAGAGATCAGGATATTAAATCAATATCGAGATAATTTACTTAAACATCAAACGTTAATCACTGATCCAATCAACGTGATGCAAAAACTCAAAAACACATATTACCTAAAAACCGAAAGTTACGGATTAAATATTTTTGCGGTTAGTTTTCAGCGTTACCATTTGGTACATAATAGAAGGTAATCACGTTTTTCGATGCATCCTCAGCAAGAGTTAAAGATACCATACTCTTACCTGTTACCGCATATCCCACAATATCGGGTGCAATCTCGGTTACAGCAAGACCAACAGGGCCAAACCCAGAAGTCTTGCCTAAACCCACATGAGTCGTGGTACCCTGTAAACAGTAATGTACTGTATACGCAACTTTTTCTTCGTTATTCTTTTTACGTTTGAAGATAAGAGCTATGGCGATTATTTCCACTATAAAAATGATAGCGTTTACAATTGTCCATTTGTCTACTAGTGCCATTGGGCGGGTCATGTCTTCAGTGAGTATGAATACTATAAGTCCTGCAATACCCAGGGCAATTGCTGTAAATAGCCATATGTTCCTGCGTTGTTTATCATTGTCGCCACTCTGTTCATTATTGAACTTTGTTTCATTCTGGTTCTTAGCGTTTTTCTGCTGTATTTTTTGTTTTTGTTTCTTTTGCAGTAGTGTATAAATGATTATTATGATTGCCAATATGACCCCTGTTACACTTAGCAGAAGGTTCACAAGTGCCCAAACAGCCAAAGGTTCCTCCTCACCACCATCAGGCGGAACTTCCGTTGGTGGAGACGAGGGCGATGTTTCTGGTGGAGGTGTGGGAGTTGTTGGGGGTTTGGTACTTGGAGGTGTGCTGGGGGAAGAGGGACCACCGGGTGTTGTGCCGGTGTTATCGTTTTGCCTATATTGAGCTGTAACAGTAAGATCAGAGACTATATAGTTAAATGTGTGACTCCACCCGGTGAAAGTGTAGCCTGTACGTGTGGGATTTGCAGGGGCAGTAGCAGAACCACCATATGCAACACGTTCTTCTTTTAGAAGCGTATTATCCCAATTTACGAAACGTACGGTAAACATTTCCTGCTCCCACTGCGCCACATACACAGCATTCCCAGTAACTGTTGCACTCGGCTCAGGCACCCAACCAACGAATCTCCAACCCGTTTCACCTGTAACCACAGGTGCAGAAGGAGTTGGATCA
>WRCX01000094.1 GCA_009783705.1 Candidatus Bathycorpusculum hydrogenotrophicum
CGTAGGGCCTGGGCCCTTGTCTCAGTGCCCATCTCCGGGCTCCCGCTCTCACGGCCCGCACCGGTAAAAGGCTTGGTGAGCCATTACCTCACCAACAACCTGATCGGTCGCGGCCTCATCCTTAGGCAACCTCACGAGGATAACGTGAAATCTTTTAAGCGAAGACACATTCCAGTGTTCTTCGCCGATCAAGAATTAGCCCCAGTTTCCCGGGGTTGTTCTTGTCCTAAGGGCAGATTAGCCACGTGTTACTGAGCTGTATGCCGTGACTCGTTTTGCCTGAATCACTCGACTAGCATGTCTTAGTCCTATCCCGATAGCAGTGGGGTCCGGCAGGATCAACCAGAGTTATGCACTCCGTTTGTTCTGTCGGAACTTTTGTTTTTTGTGTGGTACGAAATTGTGACACAATTCTCCTAGCATTTTTGTTACTTACTCCTGGATTTGGAGGGAGAAACATTCCACTCTATATGTCAAAGCCCAATTCAGACCTAATAGAGCAATTTATCAGGTCCACATTTATGTCCCCGCAATTGGAGGCCAACACCATCATCCCTGTAAGGCGAATTCGCCGTTTCAGTACGGGTTGAGCCGCCGCAATGTGATAATTGCGGGGCTTAGCAATAGTAGCTGAGTTTGACAAGATGTAGCAATAACAAATATAAAGATTGTGTTCGACGCCAGATAGCTCTTGTCTTCCACGCCAACAGACCCAAGCCAAACTGTTTATCAGCATAAACTAATACTGCTGACTAAATTTTAACATTTCTACAAAAAAATTGCAATTCACAACCCCCAACAAAAAAACCACGCTACAAACCCCGTTTGCCAATCCAAGGTAGATTTCAAAAATGTACCTCAACACCTCAACAAAAAACAAAATTTCATGAGGGGCGCAAATCCATTTGCGGGGGGCAAACAAACACAAAACACAAACCAACCAAACAAACCCAGCAAAAAACAACCAAAAAGAAACAAAAAACATCAACAACACCCCCAATATAACATCTAACAACACCCGCCACATGCACAAAACACAAAACACCAAAAACAGAAAACACCAACCAAACAACCGCATAAAAAGAAATAGACAATAAAAAACAAACAACATTATGGTTGTTGTCTGGATTTTGTAGTCACACAGCTTTATTTCAAAATCAAAAATAGAATATATAGGGATGTTTTTGCTTAAACCAGTCAGCTCGAGTTCTAATCAGGGAACCTTTTTCCAAATTAAACCTTCAAATCCAAAATATGTCTACCTCTTTGAGGAGGGCGATGGAAAGAACAAAAAACTCTTAGGCGGCAAAGGTGCAGGCCTCTGCGAAATGACCCAAATCGGTCTCCCTGTTCCCCCGGGTTTTGTGATTACAACGCAGAGCTGTCTGGAATATTTCAGTAACGGATTTCGATTTCCCGAAGGTTTAATCGATCAAGTTGAGACAGCCATAGCCGAAGTGGAGAAGAAAATGAACTTGAGCTTTGGCGATCCCAATAATCCGCTTTTAGTTTCAGTTCGCAGTGGTGCAGCCATCTCTATGCCAGGTATGATGGATACAGTTTTGAATTTAGGCATAAACGATGCCACTGTGGAGGGACTCATTAAACGTAGTGGGGATGAGCGCTTTGGTTGGGATAGTTATCGCCGCTTTATTTCGCTTTTTGGCAATATTGTATTGGGTATTGGTGATGAAGAATTCGATCAGGCCCTAGAGAAACTCAAAAAAGACCGCAACATAACCCAAGATCTTGAGCTCTGCGCGCAGGATATGCAAGAACTGGTCAGCATCTTTAAGCATATCATCCAAGGACACACAGGTAAGCCTTTGGTGCAAGATCCTCATCAACAGCTACTTATGGCAATAGAAGCTGTGTTTTCGTCGTGGAATGGAAAACGTGCAATTGATTATCGGCGTGAATTTAAAATCACCCCAAAAATCGCGCATGGAACGGCAGCTAATGTGCAAACCATGGTTTTTGGCAATATGGGTGAAAACTCTGCAACTGGGGTGGCCTCCACAAGAGATCCAGGCACGGGAGAGAATGTGTTTTTTGGGGATTATCTACAGAATGCACAAGGAGAAGATGTAGTTGCAGGCATCCGAACACCACATCCTATTGCAGAAATGCAACAAACCATGCCGCAGATGTATAGTGAATTAAGTAAAACTCGTGAAATTCTGGAACATAATTTTCATGAAGTTCAAGATTTGGAATTCACTATACAGGAGGGCAAACTCTACATACTCCAAACCCGAACAGCCAAGATGAATGCAACTGCAGCTATGAAAACCAGCATTGACATGGTTAACGAGGGGTTACTTAGCAAAGAAGATGCTCTTCTGCGCCTAGATCCCGCCCAACTGACCCAGCTTATGTACTGTCAGATTGATACTAAAAATGCCATAGCCCCTATCGCAACAGGGTTAGGTGCATCGCCGGGTGCAGCTTCGGGGGAAGCCGTTTTTGATGCTGATGAGGCCGAGCGACAGGCCAGGGCCGGCAAAAAAGTCATCTTGGTGCGTGAACAAACCAAACCAGAGGATATTCATGGCTTTTTTGCAGCTCAGGGCATATTGACATCAGTGGGCGGTAAAACTAGTCACGCAGCTGTTGTTGCTAGGGGTATGGGTAAGCCATGTGTTTCGGGTGCGGGTGATATAAAAATTAACCTCTTTGAAAAAACGGCGTCGGTGGGGGTCAATAAAATATCACCTGGAACCTTTCTAACCATTGATGGTACCTCAGGCAGGGTGTGGTTGGGAGAGATTGCTATGGTTGAGCCCCAAATTAGTGAAAATTTGACGACTATTCTTGAGTGGGCGGATCAATTTCGCAGATTGGAGGTGAGAGCAAACGCGGATACGCCTCAAGATGCAGAAAAGGCGCTTGGGTTTGGGGCGGAGGGGATTGGGCTTTGCCGCACAGAGCGCATGTTTAATGTAGCTGAGCGTATTGGGCTCTTTCAAGATATGATACTTGCCGATACTACCGAGAAACGCACAGAGGCATTGCAACAGTTACTGCCGATGCAGGTGGAGGATTTTGTGGATATAATGCGGGTGATGAGGGGTTATCCTGTGACGATTCGTTTGCTTGATCCGCCGTTGCACGAATTTTTGCCATCCGAGGAAGCAATACAGCGTGAAATTCAAATGCTTGAGAAAAATCAAGAGACATTCAAAGAGGGTCTATGTATCTCTGAGGCGCTTTGTATGGTCAACCCTGCATTGGAAGCGGTTTTGAGTGAAAATATGCACATACTCAAAACGCTCACCACACTCCAAGAAGTCGAACTCAAAAAAAGAGTTGATATGCTTCAGAAAATTCGCACTCTGCGGGAGGTTAATCCCATGCTGGGGCATCGTGGGGTCCGATTGGGGATTACTTTTCCTGAAATCTATGAGATGCAAATAGAGGCGATTCTCTTGGCAACAAGCCGTCTTATCAAAGAGACGGTACCGGTGAAGGTGGAGATTATGATTCCACAGGTATGTACGGCTCAGGAGCTAAATCGTATATGTAACATGATTCAAAGCGTAGCAAACAGAGTCCCTGATCAGGATCTTAAAAACTATACGGTGGGCACCATGGTTGAGGTGGTTCGGGCTTGTATGCGGGCGGGAAAATTGGCGCAATTAGCCTCGTTTTTTAGTTTTGGAACAAATGATCTAACCCAGGCTACGTTTAGTTTCTCAAGAGAAGATGCAGAAAACAAGTTTTTACCATTCTACAATGAACACAAAATCCTCCAAGACAACCCCTTTGAAATCCTAGATGTCAAAGGCGTAGGCAGACTCATGGCTATAGCAGTAGAGTGGGGACGCAAAACCCGACCGGACCTAAAAATTGGAATCTGCGGGGAACACGGCGGAGAACCCAGCGCCGTAGAATTCTGCCACCGCATCAAGCTCGACTATGTAAGCTGCTCACCATACCGAATTCCAATAGCACGCCTAGCAGCAGCACAAGCAAGCATCAAAGAAAAAAGAGGACAGCTAAAACCACTCCAATAACAGCATCATCAAAAATCACATCGTCGACTGCGGGCCGACGCTTGAAAAGGTATCACCAACACAACCCATCAGGCCGAGGCTTCACATGTTTTGTCTGTTTTCATAAGATGCTTTTTGAAAATGCGCGCGACAACAATAAAGATCATACCAAGGATTGCCACACCAAAACCCCACATTACCATAGGGGTAACATGCAGATAATCTGCAAGGAGGCCTACGCCAAAACCGCTAAACATTATAGTCATACCTATAACTGAAATTCGGAAGTAACTGGTCTGGGCGTATGCGTCGCGTTGTTCACCGGTTAAAACCGTTCCAGCTGGTCGCTCTTTATACATCAAACATCTAAGGAAACATAAGGGTCCAGCAGATGCAATAAACACAGTAATGATGGAATCTATACGGAAATAATAAAGACAACCACCCAAGAACAATAAAATTATACCCGCAATCAGCAGATAAATTTGAGTTCTTTTCACACTCGCTCAACCCCCATTTAATTACTAACAATGGGATAAAAATTTTGCCGCCAGACCACAGGTTTGGATTGGTTTGATCAAGTTTTTTGAGCCACAATATTGACAAAAAATGAATTTTTAGACTGGGAGTGTTATAGCATATTACAGCCAGCCAGAGTTGAGACGTAAAGAGCTCATAAATATTTGAGAGTGTTCACCTAAAGATAAGTAATGCGGTTTTTTGAAATGCTGTAAAGATGTCTTCAGTGGTTAATGCGTGCCAAAGTTTAAGCGTTAAATCCACCATCGCGGTCTTCTTTGAAACA
>WRCX01000095.1 GCA_009783705.1 Candidatus Bathycorpusculum hydrogenotrophicum
AATAGACCTCTTGCGAAACTATCATTTTTTCGAAGTTACAGATGCCGCAAATCAAGTTAAACCTTAAACCAAAGCGTTTTCTGCGGTTACGATATCTGTCAGATACGATTTTAAACCGCTTTATTAAACTGATCACCTGCTCATTTAAAACTCGTTCACTTGAAACCTTGCGATTAAACACTTTGTCAAATTTAGTTAACGATCTTTTCTTACTCCTCTTTATTGGAATTATCGAGTTAGCATGAAACTTGGTAATTCCAAGATATCCTGTGTCCACAACTGCCTTAATTTTAGAATCCATTCTTAACCTTGACTCCTTAAACAGCCTAAAATCATGGCACCTACCATTAGCAAAAGAGGTACAGATAATTTGGCCATCGGCTTTGTTTACAACCACTTGAGTTTTTATGGTGTGTCTCTTTTTCTTCCCGCTGTAGTACCGTTTTTGCCCCTTTTTGGACGCTCAATCGGCGACTCCGTTGCATCAACCAAAACCACCTCATACTCAGTATCACTCTTTAGCAGTGCTTTACGTCCGGGCAACGAAAACGTGCCATCCCTAACCAAAGTATCCTCCACCCAGCGTATTATGCGGTAAATGTTGCTTTCATCAATTTGATAACTTGCAGCAATATGCGCATATGTTCGATATTCACGAATATACTCCAAAGATGCAAGCAACTGCTCTTCTAAAGGCAACTTGGGCCTACGACCACCTTGCACATGTTTGAGAACAAAACTTCGGCGCAATATTTCCAACATCTTTTCAAAAGTGGTACGCTTAACACCAGTTATCCGACGAAACTCTTCATCCGAATAACTTTTCAGTGTTTCATACTTCATCCAACCACAACAATCACAGAAAACATCAATTACACTTATTTCAGTTTCGCAAGAAGTCTAATACTTACTCTAAAAGGAGCCAGCAAACAGCGTAATTCATCAAGATGTTTGTGTTCTCTTGTGCCAAAACAATATGCTAAAGGAATACCGGTATTGTGATCTATTGCCCACCAGAGCCAGCATTGATGAGATTTATCCGAAACAAACGACCACATCTCATCCATCTCCACTTCAGCCACCAAAGCCTGATTAGAGCAGACAATTTTAACCTCAATACCGCGGCATTTCATGCTGTGTATATAGTTATAATTTACTTGCCAGGGCCATTGTTGTGTTTTTTTAAAATAGCTGTAACGGTGTCTTTAGAAATACCCAATATGCGTCCTGTAGCACGTGTTCCGGTGCCATTTACAGACATTTTTAGAACTTGATTGCGGACTTCTGGAAGATAGGCTTTGTGGGTATATTGTTCTATAAAATTGCGATGTTTACATTTAGAATTATTGCAATTATAAACTTGTTTTCCTGTTTTATTGTGTCCATTTTTTGAGACTTTGTCACTACCACAAAAAGGGCACAATACGTTTACAACTTTTGATACCATGTGAATGCTGACCTGATTAAAAACAACCACCCCTTTACACATTAAAATACTTTATGACACGACCGAAAAATATGGAAAAACCTTCGAGCCGCGAAATTTACGCCGTATGATACAATTTGCAAAAACATTCTCAAACCAAGAGATTGTGTCGACACTGTCGACACAATTAAGCTGGTCACACATCATAGAAATATTACCGCTAAAAACCCAAGAAGCAAGACTATACTACGCAAACTAAGCCGCCATTAGACAATTAGGTATTCGTGAATTGCGTCAACAGATAGCACGCAAAGCATACGAACGCCGAGAAATAGCAAACATTGAACTATCAAAAGACTCTACTGTGCCGTTTAATGTTTTTAAGGATCCGTATTTGCTTGATTTGTTTGGGTTAAAAGAGAATTTTGTTGAAGCAGACTTAGAGAAGACCATTCTTGTGGAGCTTGAAGCGTTTTTGTTAGAGTTTGGGCACGGGTTTACTTTTGTTGAGCGTCAAAAACGCATGATTATTGATGATGAAGATATTGTTTTGGATCTGCTTTTCTACCACCGTATACTGAAAAGACTTGTAGCGGTTGAGTTAAAGCTTGGGGTGTTTAAGGCCGCTTACAAGGGGCAGATGGAGCTGTATTTGAAGTGGTTGGATAGGTATGAGCGTAAAGAGGGTGAAGAAACTCCTATAGGAATTATCTTATGCGCGTCTGCAAGTCGGGAAAAGGTTGAGCTTTTGGAAATGGATAAAGCAGGTATAGCGGTTGCAGAATACTGGACTCATCTGCCGCCAAAAGCAGAGTTTGAAACAAAAATCAAAACAATACTAATAGAAGCAAAAGAACGTCTGGAACGCCGAAGAGCATTCCCACAAAGAGAAAAACCAAAACAACTGGAATACTTCTACGAATCAAAAGACGATAACACAGAAGACCACTAAACATAGCCCATAATACTTTAACTGCTCAAGGTCTCATTTAACTACAAAACAAACAAGCGCGCCTACAATAACCACTCAGAGTGTCGTCTATCCTCTCGATAACACTTCAGCGCAATAACTTTTTATGGACTACTTGAGATAGGCTAATGCAGAGAGAGGTTTGTAGTGGCTTTAACGTTAAAAGGGGTTTGCTGGTGAAATCAGTATTTATCTCATATAAGTGGATGCAAAAAGATTTTGCAGACCAACTTGAGAATGAAATCTCTCCTTGTGCGAAAGTGATTCGTGACAAAACCACTCTTGAGCCGTGGGACAATCTGACTGACTTTATGAAGCGTATTCGTAGTGAAGATTTTGCGGTATTGCTTATTTCTGATGAATATTTAAAATCAACCAATTGTATGTATGAAGTATCTCAACTCATGAAGGATGATGATTGGCATTCTAAAGTTTTTTTTGTAGTTTTTGATAATGCAAAAAAAATATACAACATATCAACCCGAGGTGACTATTTAACATATTGGGACGATAAATGCAGAGAAATGGAATCGAAGATTAAGCAACCATTTGAGAGCAGAGTCGGGGAAGTAGAAGAGTTACAGAAAATCAAGGATATTCTTATCCAAATCGGAATTTTCCTTAAAAAAATTAGCGATAGTAAAAATCCAAAACCCGATGAAGCAATCAAGGAAATATTGAAACGACTTAAACGCTACAAAGATCCTGATGGTGGTCAACCGTTAAACAATCTTCCTCAAAAGAACCTATACTTTACAGGTCGGGAGGATCAGCTCGAGGGGGTACAAAAGGCGTTTGATGAGGCTGTGCATGTGAGGCGGGTTATTAGTGGTTTGGGGGGTGTGGGTAAGACTCAAACGGTATTGGAGTATGCTCATAGACATTTAGATGAATATGACGATGGGGTTTGGTGGTTAAATGCTGAAAGTGAACTGGAACTGATGAATTGTTGCAGGGAGATTTTGATAAAAGTTGGTGCAATTGACAAAGCGAATGTGGACGATTTAAAACCTGTTGAGTTACTTAATCGTTGGCAGTCTTGGTTGGGTGAGCATAGGCAACGGTTGCTTATTTTTGATAATGTTGAGAGGGGTCTGTTTGTAGAGCGGTATATGTCAAAAGAGTATTTTGGTCGTGTGCTTTTGACTACGCGTGATGCGAATTGGGGCGGTGAGCCCACCTTGAGTTTACCTTTGATGTTGGAATCAGACGCTAGGGAGTTTTTATTAAAGCGTACTGGGCGGAAAGATAGGTGTGATGCTTGGGGTGGGGTGGATGGTGTTGCGGAGCGGCTTGGTTATTTGCCGCTTGCGCTTGAGCAGGCTGCAGCGTATATGCGAAATGCAGGATTATCTTTTAGTGATTATTTGGCTCGATTGAGTAAATATGGGCTTATGCCTTTGAAGAAAGATTATGCGAAGCCTGATGAGGTGTATTACAAAAAAGTTGTGGCGACTACTTGGCAGGTTTCGTTTGATTCAATTGAAAAGAATGAATTAGTTCACAAATTATTCAGTGTATGCGCGTATGCTAATTCGGACAATATACCCCTTGATGTTTTTATGAACCATCGTAGTGTAATGCCTGATGTTTTGAGTGGTTTGTTGTTGGATGATTTAAATGTTGATGAGGCGGTTGTTTTGTTGCGGCAATTTTCCCTTATTGAACGTGATGTGGCAGATAGTTATTTAATTAGTATTCATCGGTTGGTGCAGGAGGTTGTTCGTGATGCGCTTAGAGAAAAGTCGGATACTTCTTACTTGGATTGTTGTTTTAAAGTTTTAGATGGTGCTGTTCCAAAAGAGTATGGTAGTGAACGGGCATCACGTATTTTATTTGAACGGGTCGCAAAACATGCTGAGACATCAACGGGCTACTATGAAAATACACACTCAGATAATATTGACAAGAGACTTGATGCTGCAAAGACGTATGGGTGCATAGGGTATGGTTACAGTGAGATGGCCCATTTTAGTGCCGCTTTAGAGTTGTATAAAAAATCTTTGAGTATTTATGAGAAAGTACTTGGCAAGGATCGCCCTGACACAGCAACCACCTATAACAGCCTTGCAGGCGCCTACCACGGTCAGGGGAATTATGCGGAAGCCTTAGTGTGGTTTGAAAAAGCTCTAACTATTCGTGAGAAGGTATTAGGTAAAAATCATCCCGACACAGCAACCACATACGACAACCTTGCAGGCGCCTATTATGGCCAAGGGAATTAT
>WRCX01000096.1 GCA_009783705.1 Candidatus Bathycorpusculum hydrogenotrophicum
CCGCGGAGTTGCCCGCTTTTAACTGTTTTTTCAGAACCACAATTTTTACATTCAACCATAACAGCCACCGGCTGAATTAATATAAACACACCCTACAATATATCTATTGGTCAACACTCTCTTGATTTAATGCTAAGTATGCGAACAAAGTGTTCAACAGTTAGATATCAAAACATTTGTGGATAGGTTGGATAGCAACCTATGCTGTTGTTATAAAGGGAGCTTTTGATAATTTGGTTATTAAAAGAAAGTGTTGTTTGAGCAGTTAGGGTTTTTGCTCATTTGCCCATGCTTCCTTAGCGGCTTTTGCTAGCGCGTCGAGGTTGGGTTGGGCTTGTAGGTCGTAGAGTACGTTTTTGAGTTCGTTGTTTACCAGTAGTGCGATTTCGCCGGGTCGTAGTGGTTCAGGTCTTGTTGATTGGTAGACGCGCAGGGCACGTAGTATGAATTTAATCATGACATCGTTGAGTTGGGTTTGGAGTTCGAAGAGTTCGTTTTGGCCGTCTTTCATTTTTTGGGAGTAGTTGGTTGAGTCCCAATTTCCTTCGCTTGCCATTCTATATCAATCCTTTAGGTGTCATGTCAATTGGACATTATAGCTTTTACTGAAATGAGGAGTTATTGTTGGGGAAGGGTTTGGGTTTGCCGAGTTTTTTGTTTATACAGGCGGATATGAAGCCAAAGTATTCAGGTGAGGGTCGTCCAGGGCGGCTTTTGAATTCGCCGTGAAATTGGGAGGCGAAGTAGAAGTATTTGTCGGGGAGTTCTATTGTTTCCATGCGCAGGCCGTCGCTGCTTTTTCCGGTGAATTGTAGGCCGTGTTGTTTGAGAACATCAATATAGTCGAGGTTGACTTCGAAGCGGTGACGGTGGCGTTCGTGGATTTCTTGTTGGCCAAAGAGTTGGTATGCTAGGCTGTTTTTCTCAAGTAGGATTTTGTGGGTGCCTAGGCGCATGGTTGCGCCTTTGATTTCGATGCCGCGTTGTTCAGGCATCAAGTCGATGACGGGGTAGGGTGTGTCGGGGTTGATTTCGGAGCTGTTGGCGTCGGTTAGGCCGGCGACGTTGCGTGCAAATTCGATAACTGCTAGTTGGAAGCCGTAGCATATACCTAAGAAGGGCAGGTTGTTTTCGCGGCTGTATTTGGTGGCGGCGATTTTGCCTTCGGTGCCTCTTGGTCCAAATCCATAAGGTACAAAGACACCATCGAAGTTTTGGAGTTCTTTTACGCAGTTGGGTTCACGTTCGAATTTTTCTGCTTCGAGGTAGCTGATGTTGACTTTGGTTTTGCATGCGGCGCCGCCGTGGCGGAGGGCTTCGGTCATGCTTACGTAGCTGTCAGTTAGGCCGGCGTATTTGCCGACTAGCGCGATGTTGACTTCGTGTTCGGGGTGTAGCATGGCATCTACAAAGGTTTGCCAGGAGCCGAAGTCTTTGGTGTCGCATTTGAAGCCTAATCGTTGACAGATAAAGTCACCCATACCTTGTTTATCTAAGAGTAGGGGGACCTGATATACGGTTTCAGCGTTATAGGAGCAGAAAACAGAGCTCTCAGGGATTGTTCCAAACAGTGCAATTTTTCGCAGGGTTTCAGCGTCAATCATTTGGGGGCTTCGGGCCACGATGATGTCGGGCTGGATTCCGATGCGTCGGAGTTCATTGACGCTGTGTTGGAGGGGTTTGGTTTTCATTTCGTTGGTAACATCTAAAATGGGTACCAAAGCCACATGTACATAGAGGGTGTTTTCGTATCCTTCTTCGACTCGCATCTGTCGAATGGCTTCTAGGAAAGGCAGGCCTTCGATGTCGCCAACGGTTCCTCCGACTTCGACTAACACGATGTCTGCGTTAACGGAGCGTCCGGCATATTTGATGCGGTTTTTTATTTCGTTAGTGACATGGGGAACGATTTGGACACATCGACCTAAAAAGTCGCCATGACGTTCCTTCTCGATGACTGAGCGGTAGATGGTTCCGGTGGTTAAGTTGTTGTCTTGCTTTAGGCTAAGATCAAGGAAACGCTCATACCAGCCTAAGTCTAGGTCGGCTTCTCCGCCATCATCGGTTACAAAGACTTCACCGTGCATGTAGGGGTTCATTGTGCCTGCATCGATGTTTACATAGGGGTCGATTTTGACCACAGTTGGTTTTAAGGAACGCGCCTGTAGCATTTTACCGATAGAAGAAGTTAAGATGCCCTTACCGACAGAGCTTAAAACGCCGCCTGTTACGAAAATGTACTTAACCATTTGTATCCCCGCAATTACTTACCCTTTCATAAAGAGCCTTTTTAACTCTTTTGTGTACTACGCTAGAAAAATGTGCAATCCAGCGGGCAATATTTGAATAAAAAGTCAGGTTAACTGATCAATGCTCACCTGTTTTGCGGCTACGTTGAACTCCCAATATAAGAACCCAAACACCAAGCAGGATGAGTATGATTGGCCAGAAGTAAGTCCAGAATTCTACAGATCCTCTCAGTGCCACACCCCCTATGAGAACGATAAGCAGACCCATGATAAACAGACCTAACCCACTATGATCACGTTTGGGTGTTGCGTCGCCGTAGGATCGATACTGTACATAGCGATTGTAGGGTCGGGTTTCAGCTTTTTGGGCAACCAGCGGGGCACCACAATTTGAACAGTTTAGGCTACCCTCAGCATTGAATGCTCCGCATTGCATGCAATTAACCACCTAATTCGCCTCTGCATTTAAATCATAAGGGGAAAGACATAAAAATTTTGGTTAAACATCAGGTCAATCTATGAAGAGACAGGTTTATCTGTCATAAGACTATTAAGGTGCAGTTATACAATGAGTAAACGGAGTGTTGCAATTGCCACAAGCTTTTGTATTAATCAACGTTGAATCAGGCGCAGAAGAAGAAGTTGTTACAGAACTACGGAAAGTCGAGGGTGTTGAAGAAGCCTACTACTCATATGGTGTTTATGACATAATAACCAAAGTCAAAGCAGACACTATGGAAAAACTCAAAGACCTAGTTACCCATAAACTGCGGACCCTAACCCGAGTACGCTCAACCTTAACACTGATTATGATGGAAGACTAACCATCAAATCGACTAAGAACCATGCTCTTAGAAAAATAAAGCAACAACTTAGAAAGAGTGGTAATGTCTTTGATGATGCTTTGGCTTAGGTTTTCTTAGCTTGGTGCCACATTTAGGACAGAAAGCCACCCCTTTGGAGACAGGGAGCGCATTACCCTCAGGCCATAAATGCCCGTGGGGACATCGCAGGTCAAACTCAAAAACCTGCTTCTCATAATCTTTGGGGTTGGCAACAATATCTTTTTCAACAGAGAGCTTACTTTTTATGATTTCATGCGGCGGATAGACTACCACAGGAACAACAGGTACCGCAGGTGCAACTCGAACAACAGGTTTTAGAACACAAACAGGATTAGCTTTAATCACAGACGGACTTTTGGGAGAGATAACCTTAGGAGTTATAGGGTCAACGGGAAGAGGAACCTTTGTTGGTTTGGCTTGAGCAACAGGGTCTCTAAAGAGATGATTAGTTGAACCTTTTTTAACATTGATAATTACAGCAGTTGTTGAGGTTCCACATTCAGTACATTTTTTGCTATATTCGCGAAGACGGCGTCCACATTTTCGGCAAAACGGCATAGTATCCACTTAACTTTTATAACCATGTGGGTATTGCTTTGACCGCATTATAAGTTAGGATATAGATGTTTTAGTTTACCTCTTGCTTGTTTTGTGGTAAAATGCCAATCTATCTGCTTACCCGAACCATTTCGATCTGCCGCCCAAACCGAC
>WRCX01000097.1 GCA_009783705.1 Candidatus Bathycorpusculum hydrogenotrophicum
ATATGAAACCTTATCGATAGTACGCACTTCATATTTTTTCCAAGGAAACTCGTACGAAGCCAATATGTCACGAACACTATTAAATTTCTTATCGTACCGCTCAATGGCAAACTTGGCTTTCTCAACATCTGTTACAGTAATCAATACTACCTCTTCATCAGGAGGATAAAATATGTCCGCTATAGCTTGATGACTAGCCCAGTGTTTATCTGTTTCAGGATCAATTTTATCTTTAATTAGCTCATACACAATTTTTGGAGCCCGCTGATTAGCAATATCACTTGCATCCATCAACCGAAAAACCGCTGAAAGATACTGCAATTTCACTGACCCCTTAACACCAATGGTTTTAGGTATAGTTATAGGCTTATTTGACGAATGAGATATACAAATCCATTTTATCAACTCTACCGCATTAGGATCCAAACCCCAAATCTGCTCAGGCCCCAGCTTATCAATTATTTTACAAGAATTAACATTATGTTGCTCTCGTCCCCAAATGTTACCTAAATCGTGTAGCCAAGCAGATGCCAACAACAAATACTCTTCATAAGACGACGTATTGCACTCTAACTTTTGAGCATTACATACCTGTAGAATTTCGCGACTTTTATTTTCGATACTTTCAGAATGACTTACGCCATGAGTGGTAAAGTCTCCAATCATCCGATGAATATACTGCAGAATGGGCGTTACAGAAAATTTTATCTGACCCAGCCATGCTTCATGATGCCCATCCATCTAAAAAGCCCCCAATTGCCTAAATACACTACTATATCTGACAAGACATTTGGAGACTGCTATTTTTGATAGCATATGAGTAGCCTTAGAGATCATGGGTTGCACGGTAGAGGCTTCGAAGGAGTCTTTTCTGTTCTTCTCCCGCGATATGGTAGGTTCGTATCCAATGGTTGTCTTTGTTTTTTTGCCAACCAGAATGAAGTGCTCCTTTGTCGCTTAATTCATCCAGAGCTTCATGAACAGAACCTCGGCTAGCGCCTTTACCCTCTAAGTCTTTGCATAGTTGGGTGAAATTGATGTTTTCTAAGAGTACATCGTTGTATTCGAGGATTTTTAAGGCAACTTTTACTGGCGACCTAAGTTCCTCATACATAATATTAGGACGACCAATTTTCTCAATAGGTCTATCTTTGAGTTCTGTTTCCATTTTTTTTCCTCGTTTTTACGTAATTGCCTTTTAGAACATACTATTTAGGTTTTTCGTACTCAAGTACGATAACTATACTTACCGTGTTTTATTTAATAAACCTATGTGACACTAAAAAAACTACATGTGCTTATTTGAAAAAATCCTCCAAATCAGAGAAAAGAGCCGGTCTAAGTGACTTATCCCGCAACTCAATTTCTAGCCACGACACAGACGTTATATTTACCGTAAACCCCTTAGCCATAATTTCTCTTTTCAACTGGGTTATCAAATTTTTTGCAAACTCTGCGGTGAGCACAAAATTAACACAGTGCACACACTGTTTTCCGCTTGCGTGATTAGCTGATAAGTCGCAGAATTTTTTAGCAATAACCCTTTGGCACTCTTTTCCTTGAGGGGGGATTACTTTTGGATAGAACATTGGTACAATAAAGAGACTGTTAGGAACAATATCGTTTTGTTCAAAACAGAATCTTGCTTTACATACCCCCTCAGTGATCCAGTATTTAGCAAACCGTTCCAACCCAAACTCTGTGGGGTTTAAGTCACATACAGCAAACTTGTTTCTTCTCCAAAGAGTACAAACAGAGTTCTGTTCATAGTAGGTGCCTTTTTGTTTTAGGATTTCTCTCATCACATCGAGAAATTCTGATGCAATGAATTCTCCTTGGTTCTTTCCAATTTCAACCCGAATAACCAAATGGTCGGGATCAAGTTGATGACATAATGAATCAAAATAGTCTGACAACTGCTCTTTAAGTACAAGCGTCTGATTGTTGTCATCGTATTCTTTATAGTAGTGATCTATAGGTTCCCCGCAGGCTTTATGCTTTAGAAATACTGCCAGTCGTATTGTGGGGGGATTATTTTTGTTTGTTGCTTTTTCCAGTACCCTTTGTTTTTCTTTGTTTATGGTGCTTCCTGTACGGGCGCTGTCATCTAAAATTAAAATCCGTTTATCAGACAAAGACATCTCTGGCAGGGTATCGGGTAGAAAAATGTCAAATTCTTTGTGCTCTGGGAATAGTGTTTCTAGAAGGAAAAAGCCCTTGCGCATAATGGGAATTACTATGTCAAATTTTTCTGCCTCAATAGTGTCAACTAGGAATTTTTTCAGTCCTTGTTGTAGCTTATCTATAGTTGCTTTCTTGTCTGTTACGGGCATGAATGAGAAAAATATGAATTCTCAAATATAAGTAAATTCAGAACAAGTTCAGTTACCGATGAAACTTTCTAAAAAAGGGAAAAAGAAACTGATTACACAAAAAACAGATAATAGACTGCTACTGGATGGCACCAATTAACTGTATTATTATCAGATAACTCCAAAGAGGGTAGATGCAACCAAAAAAATCAGGTTTCCAAAAGGAGCTATGACAAGTGCAAGAGTAAAGAAGATCATGGTTGGGATTGTTGGCGAGGCAAGCACACCGTTTGGGTATAGTTCATTGTGTTCCTTTAGAGTATTGAAGTGTTTTTTCAAATTTGCTTCAGCTTTTACAAACCGTAGCAATTTTCTAGCAGGTTTGCCATCACATTCTTCTTGAACTACCACTGTTTCGGCTGGAAAATATCCAAGCCCCCCAAGCTTAGTTAACGGTATACGCCTTGCCGTAAAGAGTAGCCAGACCTTTTGGCGTAGGGTAAGTTGAATGCCTTCAAACAAGGTTTTTCCTTTAGCGAGGTCTTTTAGATTTAAGACAAAAATGGCTAGAGGCCATATCAGGCTTAAAATGGCCGAGTTGCAAAACACCGCTAAAACTATAGGCAGTGCAGAAACTCCTAAGGGCGGACTAAACGTGAAGGGGATTGCTGGAAGAGTTAAGCCAATAAATATGAGCGCTTTGGCGTCTGCGCTTCCATAAAAACCTGAACAGAACAAAACAGACCCCAAAAATAAAGAAACCGCCAAAGAAACCAACACCACCGATGCTCCCACAAAGTTAAACGCTACGCTCGCAAGAGTCATTGCACATCCAATTGGATATGCAAAAATCCAAACCCGATTAGCAACTCTTCGAGTCTTAAAATCAAGCACCGAAACATACCCCAAAACACCTAACACAAAAACAAACGGCACCCACATCAACAACAATAGTTTTCATCCTCTACCCTTTAGAATTGTGGAGATTTTAAAAATCAACCAAATCACCCTTTTTGCCTATTCTGGATCAGCCGAAAAACCATGTTGATAATCAGAAGAGGCAGACCAATTAGTCTTGCACTCTTGCGACCACACATCAGTTGCCTCTTCTTTTGTGTTCTTAACTGTTGGGTTTTTGTCTTCTTCTTGTTTCTTTGCTTTTTCAGTTGGTTGGGTTTCGTAGTCTAGTTGCATTCTTGAAAGAGGCACCTTACCTAATACCACTGGAAGCTTTTCGACTGCTGTAGGCAATCCCA
>WRCX01000098.1 GCA_009783705.1 Candidatus Bathycorpusculum hydrogenotrophicum
CCGCCTGGGGAGTACGATCGCAAGATTGAAACTTAAAGGAATTGGCGGGGGAGCACCACAAGGGGTGAAGCTTGCGGTTTAATTGGAGTCAACGCCGGAAATCTCACCGGGAGCGACAGCAGTATGAAGGCCAGATTAAAGGTCTTGCTAGACGAGCTGAGAGGAGGTGCATGGCCGTCGCCAGTTCGTGCCGTGAGGTGTCCTGTTAAGTCAGGCAACGATCGAGACCCGCGTCCTCTGTTGCAACCAGTTTTGCGCTGGGCACACTGAGGAGACCGCCACTGATAAAGTGGAGGAAGGAGCGGGCCACGGCAGGTCAGTATGCCCCGAATCTCCCGGGCCACACGCGAGCTGCAATGGCAAGTACAATGGGTTCCGACCTCGAAAGGGGAAGGCAATCTCGAAAGCTTGCCGTAGTTGGGATCGAAGGCTGAAACCCGCCTTCGTGAACATGGAATCCCTAGTAATCGCGTGTCATTAGCGCGCGGTGAATACGTCCCTGCTCCTTGCACACACCGCCCGTCGTTCCACCCGAGCGACTCTTGGGTGAGGTGCCGTCTAATTGGCGGTATCGAATCTAAGTTTCGTGAGGGGGGAAAAGTCGTAACAAGGTGGCCGTAGGGGAACCTGCGGCCGGATCACCTCCTAAGAAATTAAGCATGTATGTGCTTACCTGGAGGAGCAAGGAGAGCATTTAGGCTATGCGTCAAAGCCCCAAAATTAGCATAAGGTAGCTGAAGAAAAGGTCTCCATCCTTTTCCATCCCAACCCTAAAAAAATATTTTATTTAACTGCATTTTTATTATTTTTACTATTAGCGACCGCTTTTCGGCTGTTTACTGACGGTTAAGTTTGTTTGTTATTACCTCACGGTAGTTAGTGAATATGACTTGCCAATGTTTTTATCTAAATTTTCTGCCTAAAAAACTACTTTGAATTGGTTTTTTGGTAATCCCCCAGTTTGGTTATCTTGAATTTATTTACTCTAATAGTAACTGCTCTATTGGAAATGGCCTCAACTATGTATATCTCTAATTATTTAGGTCGTTAAAGTAGTTGAAAAAGATGATGGAGGGTTAGTGTGTTTTTCTTTTAATGTGCCAGCTGTTTTTCTGTCTGAGCATAGTTACTGTGCCTGTGCCTGCTAAGGCTAAAACTGCTGTTAAGAAGCTGGCTGTTGCTGGATTGAGCTCAAATGTTGCCTGTTTGGGTCCTATGTGTTCTGTTGAGGCAATCGCGCTTGTACAGAACCATGAAACTGCTTGGTCTGCTGTGATTCCTCCACCTACTGAAACATGATTTATGCCTTCATTGTTATTGTTTGCTAAATTAGTTGCCGTTAGGGTCTCTATATTGTTTAAGTAGAAGTGAATTTCGCCGTATTTTGCATCTTGCACCGCTTTGAGTTCAACTAAGTACCAGGTATTAGCTGACACTGTTTCGTTAGAGGTCATACTGTAGACTTGGTCTGCGTTAGCGTAGTCTAACTTCCAATGTACTGCTCCGTTTTGGTGTATAATATTTAGTGCACAAATACCATTGGCAGGGGTAAAGTTGCTCTCGATTGCAGAATTATACATCCCGCCGGCGCCAATTATACTGCCATTTTCTTGCGGTAAATTGCCAAAGTAGAGATACCAGCGCCAGTTAAGACTGCTATAGGGATTGTCAAACCATTTATATACATAACCCCACTGGCCAGTTACCGGACCGCCTGTGGAACATTCCAATGTTCCATCAATGACTCTGAGATTAACATCGCTTCGGCTAATACTTGTCCAAGTACGTGTGTCTCCTGATTCAAAATCATCACTAAAAACTACTGTAGCGGGATTTGGTGTGGGATACGGTTGTGGCGTAGTGTCAGGCGTCGGTATAGGTGTTGGTGATGCTGTTGGTGCTGGTGTATTGGTCGGTTTAGTTGTCGGATTGGTTGCTGGAGACGGTGTTTGAGTTGGTTTTGTGGTGACACTTGGACTAGGTGAAGCACCAGGTGCATAAGTGTTGGGTGTGGGGCTATTTGTGTTACTGGTTTGTGGTTGAGGTGGCGTAGATGTTGCGGGGGTGTTGTTTGTATTGGGTGAACCCGTTTGTGAGTCAGCAAAAAGAGCGGCCACCACAACGACGGCCAAAATACATGTTGCTATTACTGCAACGACAATTTGTGAGTTTCTACGCATCTTTAAAATCTCCAAGAAAATAATCAAGTCAGCAATGATTTCTGGCTGACAAACTAGTGTATGTTTGGTTAATTATTAACCAATGTGATTGTATTCTGCCTACCGCACAATGACCTAAACTTACTTTGCTATCTATCTAGTATTTGTTTGCTGGATGTTTTAGCTTGGTGGCTCTGCACACATAGATCCATGCGGTTGCTACTGTGGTGGGTTCTTGATGTTTTTGCGAATTTATGTGTTTATCTTTCAGAAAATCTCCTAAGAGTAGCGGGGTAGCATTTTATACTTTAATTTTTGGGGTAGTGTTTGGATAGCTATTTTACTTGCCAGTGCTAAACCTATGTGTGATGTCTGTGGTTGATTTTATTGTGGTTTTAGTAACAGCCAAAGATAGAGCTGAAGCAGAAAAGATTAGTCAGGCTCTTCTTGAGAAAAAGCTGATTGCATGTGCCAATATAGTTAGTCCTGTTATGTCTTGTTTTCTTTGGCAGGGTAAAATCGATCAGGCTGAGGAATATCTACTTGTCATGAAATCACGAATGGATTTGTTTGCAGAGCTGTTGCAGCAAGTTAAGCTTTTGCATAGCTATGAGGTGCCTGAAGTTTTAGCTCTGCCGATTGCTTTGGGCTCAACGGACTATTTAGCTTGGATGCAGAGTGTTCTCAAAGCATAATAGTGTAGTTGGGCAAGCTTTATTTTTGTCCAAGTTTACTGTAGCCTATGCCGCTATCGCTGAATGTTAAACAAAAGCTTGTCGGCGTCGCAGTGTTGCTTGTCATTTTTGTCTTACTTGGCTCTTTTTTGGTTTGGGGGCGTCCTCAAAACCCTGATTTTGCCGCCTATGAGGCGCAGACACAAAAAATTTTTGCGGATGCCAAAACTCAATTTGAACACATCCGAAACGTTACCCTGCCTCAAGATATCAATCTCTATATCTACACCAAACAGCAAGCCGTAGACCGATGGGGCCAAGACCCCCCAAACTCAGATACAACCAGCATCCTAAGACAAGAAATCATCTACAAAAGCTTATTTTTAATGGATGAAACCGATAGTTTAAGCGGTGCTACGGCTGAGTGGATCGCAGGTTGGACTGCTGTTGCACTTGGTAAAGATATCTATGTTATTTATGAAAACTTTCAACCCTGGAACCTGCCTGCGGCTGAGGCCACGCTAATACATGAACTTACCCATATCTGGCAAGATGGTCTTCCTGTCTCAGCCAGCTACGATGCCAACAAAGCACACAATGC
>WRCX01000099.1 GCA_009783705.1 Candidatus Bathycorpusculum hydrogenotrophicum
ATAAAGTGTGTTGTTCACATTTCGATGGGAACCAGATATCACTAAACTTAAAAAAGAGAAAGAGGGAAAATTAGCGAGAAAGAGCGAGTGCTTATGGCGATATCGCCATGAACGGTGAGGTTCGAATCCCACCTACTCGGTAGTTACACAGGGAGTTTGTCCCACACCCAACACATCCATAACAATAAATATCTCCGAGTCATCAATCACATACTCCCAAACGTGCTAAATAAGGCAAAAACATTTTGACGACACTGTCGGCAAAATTGATAACAAAATATGGAAAAAGTTGGTTGAAAAAATTAACAGACATTTGGAAAACAGAAAAATAAACACACCAACAAAACCACTAAGAGAATAAACCTTAAACATCACACACAAACAGTCCTAGTCAGAGACCGGGAAACACATGTCTAAAAATAACGCCGAAGAATACAGTTTTCTCATCAAATTAGCCCTCGAAAAAGGTGCATCAGACGCAAAAATCATATCCACCAACAAAATTGTCGTTGAAGACCGCGTAGTCCTCAAATGCAAAATCGGCTGCAACCACTACGGAAAAACCCTCGCCTGCCCACCCTACACACCCACAGCAGAACAATTCCGCAAAATCGTCTCAGAATACAGCTACGCCCTACTCATAAAATTCACCACCAACATCCACGCAGACCCAGAAATCTACAAACACCTCCTAACCTACCAAACTGACCCCACCATACCCCAAACCATCAAAGAGAAAACCGCAAAATTCTGGCAAGACTGGAAAAACGACAAACATAAAATACTCCAAATAATGGTGGATTTAGAGAAAGCCGCCATGAAACAAGGCTACAGCCTAGCAGTATCTTTTGTTTCAGGGCACTGCCAACTATGCGAGAAATGCAACACCAAAACAGGAATTTGCCGACACCCAGAACTGGCACGCTGGTCAGAGGAAGCCGTAGGCATCAACATGAAAAAAACCACCGCTAACGCAGAAATAGAGGTTACATTTCTCTCGACCAAAACAGCAGATTCATTTACCATTTTACTCATAGACTAAACTTGAATAAGCCTCGTCATCAAGATAGATTCAACCAATTGAACGTTTTTATCTCTAACAAATTTGGGTGGTATCATGAAGTATTTTAATAATTAATAGTTGATGGCTTTTGTTAGTTTTTGATGTTAAGTTATATATTATGTCAAAATTCGTTAGTTCAATCATAAATTTTTGGTTCAGGAGAGACATATCACTCTACTCAACTTATGACACAACAAAAAAAGAGAAAAAGGGGTTAAGCGAAAAAATTTGTTAATGGCGATGTCGCCATGGGGGGTTTAGTGCGAATCCCACCCCCGGTATTTAACCTAAGAAACGGCTTTGACAAAAGAGTTGGCCTTTACCAGTTTTTCTTTATTCTTATCAAAGAAGCGGCGAAAAGAAGGTGTTAACTCATATGATTCTACTTCCTCTAAGGGTACCCATCGGAGTTCTGCGGCATCGCTTGCCGCGGCGATATTACCACATCTAACCTGCACAAGGTAGTCAACTATGACATAGTGATATCTGATTTTGCCCTCTGTATCCCAATCCACTTGACTTATCACATCTACAAGTAGGGGCTTTTCCACATCTAAACAGGTTTCTTCTTTGGCTTCGCGGATGACTGCTTCCTCGTTGGATTCGCCAAGTTCCACTAACCCACCGGGGACGGTCCATTTACCCCTAGCCGGTTCATTATCGCGTTTAATAAGTACGATTCGTTGATCCTCTACGATGACAATTCCAATTCCCACTGCAGGCTGATCAGGATAGAGCCGCTTCAAGCAGAACACCTGTTGTTTAATGTTGCTTCCTCTTTAAAACTTCTACGGATCACAAACAAACAAAGAAATGCACTATATTTTTTGTTCTATTTTTTAATTTGAATTTAGAAAGCAGTTGTTGATAAAAATTTGGATAAAAAATAAAAATAAAAAAGGTTGTTTATTCGTATCTGAGTGCGTCTACTGGTTTTAGTTTTGATGCCCGCCATGCGGGGTAGAGTGCAAAGATGACGCTGACGCCTATGCCAAAAACCAGTGCTCCCACGAAAACAGTGGGGGTTAATAGTGGTGTTATGGCAAATGCACCGCTTCCGCCGCCGACTCCGACACTGAATGCTCCTGAGCCAAGTACTTCTGCGACGACAACTGCTAAGCCCCAGCCCAATCCAATGCCGGCTAAAGCACCGATTAAGCCGATGATGACTGATTCACCGAGAAATATTGCCAGTACACTTCTGCTTTTCATGCCTAGTGCTTTGAGGATACCAATTTCTCGAGTGCGTTCAATCAATGATACTATCATGATGCTCATTATGCCTATGCCTGCAACTAGTAGTGAAATCGCTGCGATGCCGCCTAGGAATAGTTGGATTGTACTAAACACTGAAGAGATCAAATCTAGAATTGTGGTTGCTGCAGTGACGCTGACTTGGTTGTTGAAATGAGCAGTTATTGCGTTAGAGACATTAGTTATGGTGGCGTTGTCGCTTTCCTTTAGGATGACAATTATTGTGTCACATTGCTCGGTTCCAAAGAATTCTTCAGCTTTTTCGATGGGGATATAGACGCCTGTATCTGAGGGTCCACTTAGACTAATGCCGCCGACTTTTTCCAATACTCCCGCAACGACGGCGGTGTATTTTTCATTAACTGGTGGCAATACAGTGGCGTTAACCCATGAGACATTGACTAAATCGCCTACACCAAAGAATACTGTATCATTTTTGGGTGATTTGATGACGTTGCTGCCTACTACAATTTGGATGTCTATTGGGTCGGTGGGTATGTATCCGGTTTCTGCTGTAAAGGTTGAGTAAACCTTGGCATAATCATTAAAATCTACCCCATAGAGCATAACTGAGCGAACAAAATCACCCGATTGGACCCGTCCACTACGACTCATAATCGCTATAGTCATATCTATATCGGGTGAGAGCGCGTTTATTTCTTTGGTATAATTGGTGTAGAGACTAAAGCCCGTGCCGCTGCTACCTTGACCAAATCCGCCTATGCCTTCGTCGTCTCCGCTGTTAGCTCTCACAATTAGGGTATTGGCTGATAAACCTTGATTGAGCTGATCAGTTAAGGTTACCTGCAAACCTTGTGTTATTGAGAGCAGTGCTACGATGGCTGCTATGCCTACGATTACACCTAAAGTGGTTAGTGCGGCGCGTAGTTTGCGGAGTTTGATTGCGTTGAAGGAGTATCCAAATACGTCTGTGGTTTTC
>WRCX01000100.1 GCA_009783705.1 Candidatus Bathycorpusculum hydrogenotrophicum
ATTGTCTCAAAAATTATCCAACGCTCATCTTTGGTCAAGTTAACACTGTACTTTTTATTCATAACTAAGCACGTGTTAACATATACAATCAACACTTATTTATAATGCGGTCAAAGCAATATGACAGATCACGGAAAAAGTAATCATCATCTACAGATAGTGCTATGGTGTCGTTTTGCGGCAATACAAACTTGTACATATTTGAAGTAGTTGTATTTGTTATTGAACCTGAAACTTTCTTTCCAATAGGCAATTCAATTGGGGAAGTTTACGGAGGTTGGGTTGGTATCGTAATTGTGGTGGCTGGCGGATCTGCTTGGGAGTTACTGCTGTCTGGAAAAAATTCAGGCAGAGCAGCATATCCAGTCAGAAAGATAACTACCGTAAAACTAACACCGATAATAGCAACTATAGAGCCAACAATTAATAATTTATTAGTGTTGTTTTCCATGCGGACGCCTTCTTTGCTGAAACGAGTTATACACCATTTAGGTGGACTTGATATGTTAGTTCTAAAAAAAGAAAACCTATCTGGGAATACTTTCGTAACATCCACCCCTCTACTATAAGTTAAAGATACTTCAAAACTCGATTTGAGATGGAAAGCAGACGCAAACAGGTGAGTTCCACTTTTAGAATCAACTCAAAATAGATTTTATCCAGAAACTCATGAAAACACAAACCATAAATTGGCGAATAGCGTAATTTATGACATACACATCAATAAATCTTGAGGTATGTAAAAAATGTCCTTCCCCCCCCCAACATGTCCCGTGACATGCAAAACACAAATCGACAATAAATATAACGAGTTCAAAACTATTCTTAATGCGTGCATTGGTGACGTTAAAAAAACTGGGTCACCAACCACAACGTGCACATGTAAACAGGAATGTACAAGTGGCACGGTTTACCATAGATACCGGGTTATTAATCTTGTAGGTCAGGGATCTTTCTATACATTTGTAGTTTATCATGAAATTTATAAGAAATATAAAAGTCTGAATGAAGAAAGTGGTGTATTAGGTTTTCCAAAGACTGATGAGAGGTCAACTGTGAAGTCCATATATGGAACTGTGGGAAGATATAATCATTTTGAAAAGGGTACAATATACTGGTCACGATATATTGGCACACATGCGATATATGGTGTTGCTTTCAACGAATATGAAAAACAGAACTATGAACATGGTGCTTTAGGTTTTCTAATATCAGATGAAACCCCTATCGACAACACGTGTTCTTATTGGGATTTTGAAGGCGGCCGTATATACGTTAGATCAGGCAATGCATACACTGTATATCGTGCAATACTTAGTAAATACTTGGAGGTAAAAGATGCACAAGGTTTTGGGTATCCACGTACATCCACAATAAAGGCAACTGACGGCAGTCTTTATAATGACTTTGAATGTTCAAAAATACATAAATGTGGCATCTGTCGCATTACCGTTAAACCCACTTATAATGTGCAACATCAGGATATGATTTTCTGATTTTAATTTTTGGATGGGACTGTTGTAGCCGCTAGGTTGCAGACGAATCATCCGCATTTTTTGTATTTTTCCACACATGTTTTGTGTCTATGTGTAGTAGGTTGCATCAAAACTCTTATATATATATTTAGCTTTCATCAAAATTTACGGGTGTTGTAGTGGTATTGTTGTAACAGCGCATGTAATTTTTCCGCAACAATAAACACACATCTTTTTTCTGTTGTTTGTTTGACGCACTGTTTTCTATAAAAACTAAACAGTCAATCTTTAAAAATAGAATTGCATAATGGCAATAATTATTTGCAGATCATATACACAGTAGATCGGGTTTATATTGTGGAAAATGCTTATTGAGACTAAGAACCTGTCTTCAATAATTTTTTAAGCTCGGCATGCTTAAACCTTTATCAGTTAAGGTTAGATGATTTTTTCTTGTTTTGTTCTTAAGGGTCTTTTCCAAGTTCCGATTTCAGAACTAAGCCTGTTATATCAAGAAGACTTAATTTCAGGTTTTTGATGAGAAAAATTGTCAATAAAAATTAGGGTTTTGTATATTCGACCAACGTTTTCTCTGAATACCATGTTGATATTACAATTCCCTGTGCGTTTGTGAGTATTTGTATTAGGTCAGCTTTGATTGCGCGGAAGGTTCCCAGTTCTACATATGAGGTGCCATTTATCTGCAAATTCATGCCATCAATACCGCTCAGGATGGTGCCGTCTGAGTGATAGAGAAGATCTTTACTGGTTATTTCGATGCGCATGGTTTGGAAGATGCCTGCTGGGACAGGTATTTCTTGTGTGTCTGCAAATGTTAGTGTGACTTCCCCTGTCAGCCCTAAGCTTGCATTGCCTGTGTTTACAGGGATGATCCAGACATCACCGATTGTAATTTTATCTTTGGCTAAGTATGCCAAAAGGGTTGGATTACTGTCAGCGTTGAAGAAAAGAAATTGTCCCTGTGGGTCTACAAAGTTTTTGTAATAGCTTGCTTTGTCAATAGATAGCGTAATTGGCGGTATAGCCACGCCAAAACCAGGGGTCATAGCGCGGGTTTGTTTCACTGTGTAGCTATTGCTATTTTCACTTAGAACTTCTATAATTAAGGTTGAATCGGAGTTTACACTATTGGTAGTATCGGGCAAAGGAAGTTCTGTGTTGGGCATTTGGTTTGTTGCTATGTTTGTATGTTCATAAACCATGCGCTCGCCGACAGCATAGTTTAGACGTAACTCTCGAGTCGAACTATCACTTTGTGAACTCTCATTTTGTGAAATCAAAAGCACTGCCGCGGTTATCACAATAAATACCCCAAGCACTGCAAAGATGGCGTAGAGGGATCGGTGACGTTTTTTGTCGTTTCTTTGAATTTCGGGTAACGACGACAAAACAGGATTATCTTGTTGTCTAAACATAGGATAGCTCCAAGTGAGTTATCGCTATAATGTTGATAACGTTTTCGGTGCGATTATTTTCCATTTTTTATCAGTTAAATAGCTATGCTATCTCAAACAATTAGCCTTAACAAATTTTGGTAGAATAGGGCACCCAGCGCCTTATCCTGTCAGGACAGGTCTCTGGACCCCTTTCTCGAGAACCGCACGTACGGTGGCGTGGGAGGCCAGCGAGTTACTGTCGTCAGCACTTTTCCAACCCCCTCGCCCCAAACGGAACGTGAAAGTTTCCTGTTCATTCCGCTTTCCAGCAGCCAAAATCAGCAAACACAAACAC
>WRCX01000101.1 GCA_009783705.1 Candidatus Bathycorpusculum hydrogenotrophicum
GATTTTGACCATGTTTTTAGTTGGGTGGGTGCGGTATTTTTGGAAAGGTGTTTTGCAGAGTTTGGGTGGTGAGGTAGTGTGTCGTAAGATAACTCGGGTGGGAAATTATTTTGGGACAAGACATCTGTTGCAGGTGACGACTGGGTTAGCTGTGGAGCACCGTTTGCGGGAGTATTTGGAGCAGAATAGGCGGGATCGTTTAGAGGAGAAGAATAAAACGCTGGAGAGCTATATTGTTCGAGACGTTTTTGCTTTGCATGAGCCTGAGCGACCTGTTGCGTTTGGGGCTATTTGGAAGCATCTAGAAGTAGAATTAGATGGAGTAGTGGATGATAAGAAGCAAAAGATGGAAACACCTGAATTTGGAGTTCTCACAAAAAGACACGTGGGTAGCAGAATTGGTGCAGTGCTTAATGCTAAGAGCAGTCGAGCTACCATTGAGGGTGAGTATGTGGTTGGGTATTTGTTTGATAAGGCAAAACTTGCTAGGGCCGCTAAAAAATACGGCCTAACCACACAAACCAAGAGTTCTACTGTTTCTACCGGTCTACTGATTGTGGAGGAGGCGGTGGGGGCAAACCTGAAAAATGAAGTCGATGATTTGTGCTTTGTTTCTGAAAATACCGTCAATTCTGCAAGTCAAAAACTGTTAAATATATCGGTAGACCCTCTGGAAAACGGTAGATCGGTAGGATCGGTAGACAACGCAAAAGCTCAACCCCACCACCAACAAACCCTGCTACCCCTAAAAAACAAAGCAAACAACAAAAACTGTTCAACCCCAAAAGACGCAACTGCGGGTATGTTCTATGAGCTTATTGCTCCGGCTGAACCTTGTGCATGTGGCGTATTTGCCGTTGAATACATCATAACAACAAAACCAACAAATCAAACCCGACGGGTTTACCAAACATGTTTTACCCTGTTTAGAGAAGAACATAAAGCTGAGCGTATCCTTTTGCGGCGGCGCGACGAGGTGGGGGCAAATTGAGCAAAACCTCAACAATCACCGCGACCTTAGAAACGGGCATCTATCCCGCATCTTGTTCAAGCAGTTTGTCCTCTGAAGACTTAGATGAGTTTACAGGGCTGGTTTATGTCCAATATGTTGATCATGTGGTGTTTCATCGAGCCGTAGCCGAAGATATGGGGCCTCAAATACGCGAAACCGTGGGCTGGTTGATCTCTGAAACCGAGGTATGTGTGACGATTTGTTATGATCGCGACACTGCCCCACCAACACTGAGAGGTGGAGATGCAAAGGCATCAGGGTTGGTGCTGCTCAAATCAGCCATTTTAGTACTAAAGAAACTCTGCGAACAAGTATACAAGTTTAAAACTGACAGATGCAACTTTAGTACCAACCAAATACGCGCTAAAACCAGTGAAAAATTTGGTGTCTCCAACAAACAGGAGACGACAACATGAACCAAAACAAACCCCAGCCGTTAACCCGCAACCACCACCTCACCCTCAAAGACCTAGAAACACTCTCACTACCCCTGATCATCCAAGACAACCAAATAACCATTAAAATGGGCCTTAGAAATTACCCGCTAAAGCATCCAGTGACCATAGAGCTAGAAAAAGTGCTAGCAGTCAAAGAACTAAAACTAATAGAATACGTCTTCGAAGCCCTACTTTGCGAAAGACCCGTACTGTTACAATACACCTTTAACAACAAAAGCGTGCTACTGATGGCAAGACATTTCTTGCGCAACTGCTCAGGCAGTCCCCAATCATGCTACACCTACATCCAACATATCCACCAATACACCACATGGCTCGGAAGCAGTCCCGACCAAATAATCGCTGATCTAAAAACTGAGACTAACACAGTTGACCCCCAACGATTGGTGAATCATAACAAATTCGTGGATGATTATGTAGCGGCTCTACAAGACCGCGGCCTAACCAATAGCACCATCAACAACCATCTTAAAGCCTGCAAAATCTTCTACAAAACCAACGACATAAAAATAGAGTTCAACGGGCGCATCCGACGAAAAACAATCTACAAAGACCGCGCACCCACACCCGAAGAATTAACCAAGCTCTTAGATGTGGGGAATCTGCGAGAAAAAACCATAGTTACAATGCTTGCTTTAGGCGGCTTTCGTGAAGGCACGCTTTCAAAACTCAAATACCGCCATGTCAAAGACGACTTAGAAAACAATATCATACCCATACATATACATGTGGAAGAAACCATCACTAAGGGCAAATATGGCGACTACGACACTTTTCTTGGTGCTGAAGCGACACAATACCTAAAACTATATCTCAACCAAAGACAAACCGGAACTAAGCGTATTCCCCCTGAAACCCTAACTGACGAATCGCCTTTGATACGTGCAACAACCAGTCAACCAGTCAGTCCTATAGGTTCTAAGCAGATCACGCAGTTAGTGCATCAACTCTATGTGAAAGCAGGCTTAACTAAACATAAGCAGGGCCACTATGATCTACGGACGCACAGTTTACGAAAGTACTTCAAGACACAGATGATTGCTTTAGGTTGTCAATCCGATTACGTGGATTACTTCATGGGACATGTTCTTGATACTTATCATAGTATTCAGAGCATAGGTTTGGAGCGATTGCGCAGTGCCTACAGTGCCGCAGGATTGAGCATTAGAACAAAAACACAGATGACAGATGTCGATCAAGTAAAACAGTTGATACGGGCGTTAGGCGGCGACCCTAGCAAATGGCTTTCAAAGGAAATGCTAACTGATGGTGCGATAACTGTGCAGAATGCTGAGGATCAACAATTAGCTATGTTGCGGGAGCGGTTAAAACAGTTGATTATAGCTCAAAAATTGGTTTAAAAGTAGCAGTGGCTTACCAAATCCGGGAAGCCCCACCAATTAATTATTTATTAGACGTTAGTCTTTATTAGTGTTTTAGCGGTGAATCGGAGGTTTTATTAGCGTACAGGCGCTTTATTTGGATTTTAAGGTATTTGTGTACTAAATTACGCCATATTATCTAAACATCCCGAACATTTCAAGAACTTCACAGGCCTCACACTCGAAGAATTCAACACCCTAAACCAACAAATAACCCAAAAATATGAAACCTACGAACAAAAACGCCTAACCCAAGAGAACCGCAAACGAGC
>WRCX01000102.1 GCA_009783705.1 Candidatus Bathycorpusculum hydrogenotrophicum
CTCCATTATAGTGCGTATCTCGTATGGGGATTGTGTGGTTTTTTAATTTTAGAAGCATGTTAGATTGGTGAGAAAATGAGTTCATGTGCGTTTAAACGCTTAGGCAGTATAAGAGATTATTATACATATGTGTTATTAGGTAGTGTTAGGTCGTGTGGGTTAATGTTTAAAAGACCTAAAGTAAGTCTGCTTACTATAGGCGGTTGGGCAAATGAGTAACACCATGTCAGAACAAGAAGACAAGCAAGTGTTTAATGAGTGGAACTTTACTGTGTGGTCTGACAGTAGAGACTGGTGTCGCCAATGCAGTAAAGAGAAAAACAAGCTCATATTTGACGACCAAACAAAAACCACCAAATGCACTCAGTGTGGACATGTTGAAACTTATACGGATAGAGACTGGGCGATACTACAGGCAAAACGATATGTAACACACCACTACATGCCTGGCAAATACTATTTTGCGCATCTCTCTAAAGAAGAAATCTTCCAAAAATACCTCCGAGAATACAACCACAACGACTGGTCATCATGGCTAATACACGACTACGTACTTGCCAAAATGAAAGACGATAGAACAGTTCAGGATAAGCTGTTAGAAACTGCCAAATTAGTCGTTGAAAAAATGAACTACGACTCAACAACATGGAAAAACCTATTTGAAAAAATGAACGCAAAAGACCCTGAAATGTTTCATCAAGTACCCCAAATCCTCTATGAAGTTGTCGAGAAAAAATTCCAAGAAACCGCATCAAAAGAAGAGTTTACCGCTATGCTTGAGGGTTATGCAGCAACTCTGACAAGTGTGTACAGTTACAGCAGATGGAAAGGCGATAGAGTAGCTTGCTGGGTAAGCAGTGAAATCATAAAACTCTGCAATACCGATGAGGGTTATTCAATAGGTTTTTACACCGATCTCTTTGGTTGTGACCCGCTATTAGAGGGTTTCCAAGATGAGCTTATTGCAGGAAAAAAACGCGACATCAGCGTAAAAGACACCTACATCCAATGGCAACTCAACCTCGCCGACAAATTCCTACAACAATCAAGCGTCCTTGTAGCCACTCAAGCTGCCTACGAAGCCCTAACCGCCAAACTTGGAATACACGCCCTATGGCCACCAACAAAAATACTGCCCTTTGACATAAAAACCGTAGAAAAAGTCACAACACTAGTCAACGAACCCGAACTCCTAAGATTCTACACCACAGCCCTTAACCTAGACACGATTGACCCTGCAAAAGCCTGTTATTACGCAAAGCAATTTATCGAAAAAATCAAAAAAATGCTACCAGAGATAACCCCGATTGAACAGGAACAGAAAAAACAAGCCGCCTACATAACCTAAGCGACTTTTTTTTACCATTGTTCCGCTCTTTCGCCTCCTTCAAAATCTCTTTTTTGCATATCCACAAAATTTACTGGCTTACTTTTTGGCTGTTTAGACAAAATAACCTGATTTAGCGTAGAGTTGTTAACTGGAACATTAACATTATCTGCAGGTTTGGTTGGTTGTGTCTTGAATAGGCTTTCTTGTGAGGGTACTTCGGTTTGTTTTACGTTTAAGGTGTTAGCAAGCCAAGCACTGGTTCTATGTGATTCCATATCTTTTACTGCTTGTGTTGTGAATTTTTCATCATTCATCAGACTGCTAAAGTTGTTCTTTCCATTTCCCATGGTATAATGGGCCATGTTGTTAGCTAAGGTTGGATTTCGCATAACTACTACACTACGAATTTTCGCCATAGCATGACCGTAAACCGTTTGTTCTTTTGCAGTCATCTTTACACCAGAAACATGTGCAAGTTGTTGTCCTAAAATATCGGGGGATGCTTTGCGAAACTTTATTTCTGCTAAGTGGTCAACTATTTGTCGATTATCGGGTGTACCTAGTTTTTCTATTCCTGCAAAAAGCTTGGCGTTAGTGATAGCTCCTTTTTCTGTTACTGTACCTGTGTTGAAAGTGTCTATGGCAAAGCGAGGTGCAGTGTCTAATGCTTCAAGATTGGGTGTGTATATGCCCTTTTGGATGGCAGTTACGGTTTCTCGGTTTGTGCCCATTTCATCGCGTGCATTTTGGTAGAATGTTGAACGTCCTTCTTTGGGCAGGTTGCCTTGGTTTTGGGCTCTTTGCCAATTGCTATGGGCTACTTCTGGCGGTAAAGATTGCAGGTGACGCTTTACCTCAAATCCAACTGCTTTTGGATCTTTGAGGTTCTCTGCGATCTCTGGATAGTTGCCTGCAACATAACCCGCATATACGTCCTCATTTGACTTCTTGGTAAGCTCTTCCATAAAATGTGCACTTGATTCAGGTGTAGCAGTTGGGAGTACGTCGCCTGCAGAGTTTTTGTATAAGGCGGCGTTTAGGGTGGATCCTGCTCTGTTGTTGAGGAATTCTTGTGCAGGGGCTTTCTGCCTATTCATTGTACCCGTCACCATGTAACCCATGCCACGCATACCCCCACCCATGGAGCCCATGCGCATACCACCGCCCCCACCTCCAATACCGCCTCCAAAAAAGCCCGAGACCGCACCCGGCGTTGCCCCTGACACAAAACCCTCACCCGCCTGACCCAACATCTCTGTTTTGCTCAATCCCTTCCCAGACAAACTACCAAGACGACTCGCCATCCCAGCACCACCGCCAAGAAGCGCGCCACCCGCCATACCCAAAGCTGCACCAGTTGCAGAGTTAACCGCACCCCCCACTACGTTGGCAGCCGCCATACCCAAAGCCCCAAACTTGCCCACGAAGACAGTGGACATGTATGCAGCCGCAAAAAGGGTAATGATGGCAATTAAAATCTGGGTCAATGGATTAAGACTAGTCGATATGAGAACCTGATAACCAAACAACAGCACAATAGATGCCATGATGCTGGCAAACATGAATCCAATTAAATCCTGAATCAGAGTATCTGCAAAGTGCTTTGTAAAC
>WRCX01000103.1 GCA_009783705.1 Candidatus Bathycorpusculum hydrogenotrophicum
ACGACTTACACCAAAAAATCCTCTGCAAAAAAGTCTTCTTGAACAAGCCCAAAATGGGTATTGGAAATTTGGACAAATATTTCTAACCCCAAAATGGTGCACCATACCCTTCACAAGATTTCTCGACCTATCCAAAGAAGAACAAGACCCCCACATCCAAGCCCTACTTCAATAACACCGCTCAACACCTATGTTACACACTTTTGCCCATAAAAAATGGGCATCCTTTTGAACTGCTAACAATTCCAAATAATATGACACCGTCAATTTTCCAGACAACGTCTGGATTAATTTCACGAATCACCTTGTTTGTGCATTCTCCATTATAGTGCGTATCTCGTATGGGGATTGTGTGGTTTTTTAATTTTAGAAGCATGTTAGTTTGGTGAGAAAATGAGTTTATGTGCGTTTGAACGCTTAGACAGTATAAGAGGTTGTTATGCATATGTGTTATTAGGTAGTGTTAGGTTGTGTGGGTTAATGTTTAAAAGACCGAAAGTAAGTCTGCTTACCATTGGAGGTTGGGCAAATGAGTAACACCATAACAAAGCAAGAAGAAAGACAAGTGTTTGATGAGTGGAACTTTACTGTGTGGTCTGACAGTAGAGACTGGTGCCGCCAATGCAATAAAGAGAAAAACAAGCTCGTGTTTGATGACCAAACAAAAACCACCAAATGCACACAATGCGAACACATTGAAACATACAAAGATAAAGAATGGAAGATTCTACAGGCAAAACGATACGTAGCCTACCACTATATGCCTGGTAAATACTTTTTTGGCAATCTACCCAAAGAAGAAATTTTCCAAAAATACCTCCGCGACCTCAACCATGTTGACTGGTCAGCCCAACTCATACATGACTACGTACTGGCAAAAATGAAAAACGAAAAAACCATCCAAGACAAACTATTAGAAACCGCCAAATTAGTCGTTGAAAAAATGAGCTACGACTCAACAACCTGGAAAACACTATTTTAAAAAATGGATACCAACGACCCCGAAATATTCTATCAAGTGCCGCAAATCCGATACGAATTCGCCGAAAAAAAACTAAAAGAAGCCACACAAAATAAAGAAGAACTACACTCCATCATGCGCGGTTATCTATCAACCTTGACAACTGTATATAGTTACAGCCGATGGAAAAATGACAGAGTAACCTGCTGGATAGTTAGCGAAATTATAAAGTTATGCGATATCGAAAGCGAATCAATAGCCTTCTACACCGACCTCTTTGATTGCGATCCACTGATAGAGGGTTTTCAAGATGACCTTGTTACAGGAAAGAAACGGGAAATCAACATAAAAGACTCATACATCCAATGGGAACTTAGACTGGCCGATAAATACTTGCAACAGACAAAAGCTCTGGGAGCAACTCAAGCCGCCTATGACGCATTAACCGCCAAACTTGGAATACACGCCCTATGGCCCCCAACAAAAGTATTACCTTTTGATATAAAAACCGTTGAAAAAGTCGTAAACTTGGTTAACGATTCCGAGCTTCTTCGATTCTACAGTACGGCCCTTAGTCTAGATGCGATTGATCCTGCAAAGGCATGTTATTACGCAAATCTATTTATCGAAAAAGTGAAAAAAATACTACCTGAAATAACTCCGATTGAGCAAGAACTAAAAAAACAAGCCGCCTACATAACCTGAGCGACTCTTTTACCATCGTTTCCTTTCTCCTCCTTCAAAGTCTCTTTTTTGCATGTCCCCTAAAGTTACTGGCTTATTTTTTGGTTGTTTAGGCGAAATAACCTGATTTAGAGTTGGGTTATTAACTGGAATGTTACCATTATTGGTAGGTTTGGTTGGTTGGGTTTTGAATAAGCTTTCTGATGAAGGCACTTCTGTTTGTTTTACGTTTAAGGTGTTTGCGAACCATGCACTTGTTCCCTGTGATTCCATATCTTTTACTGCTTGTGTGGTAAACTTTTCATCATTCATTAAACAAGAAAACTTGTCTTTACCATCTCCCATGGTATAATGGGCTATGTTGTTAGCTAAGGTCGGATTTCGCATAACCACTACACTACGAACTTTTGCCATAGCATACCCGTAAGTTCTTTGCTCTTTTGCGGTCATCTTTACCCCTGAAATCTGTGAAAAAGTCTTGCCCAAACTATCAGGGGATGCATTTTGAAAGTCTTTTTCGGCTAAATGGTCAATGTCTCGTTGATTTTCTGGTGTGCCTAGTTGTTTTACTGCTGCAAAGATTTTTGCATTTGCGACTGTTCCTTTTTCTGTGACTGCACCTGTGTTGAAAGTGTCTATGGCAAAGCGAGGTGCAGTATCCAAAGCTTCGAGATTGGGTACGTATAGACCCTTTTTTATGGCCGTCACGGTTTCTCTGTTTGTTCCCACTTCGTCACGAGCATATTGATAGAATATTGAACGCCCTTCTTTGGGTAGGTTGCCTTGGTTTTGGGCTCTTTGCCAGTTGCTATATGCTACTTCGGGTGGCAACGTTTGTAGATGTCGCTTTATCTCAAACCCAGCCGCACGTGGATCTTTGAGATTCTCTGCTATCTCTGGATAGTTGCCTGCAACATAACCAGCATATACGTCCTCGTTTGACTTCTTGACAAGCTCTTCCATAAAATGTGCACTTGCTTCAGGTGTAGCTGTTGGGAGTACGTCGCCTGCAGAGTTTTTGTATAAGGCGGCGTTTAGGGTGGATCCTGCTCTGTTGTTTAGGAATTCTTGTGCAGGAGCTTTCTGCCTATTCATTGTACCCGTCACCATGTAACCCATGCCACGCATACCCCCACCCATGGAACCCATGCGCATACCACCGCCCCCACCTCCAATGCCGCCTCCAAAAAAGCCCGAGACCGCACCC
>WRCX01000104.1 GCA_009783705.1 Candidatus Bathycorpusculum hydrogenotrophicum
AGAAACCAAACAAACCATACAACAAAGCACAATAGACTTTTCGCAAAACTAAATTATTGGGAATTTTTGAGTTGTTGCCGTAATTGCAGAGAATAGTTTAGCTTAAGGTTTGACTTGATTCTGGAACGGGTATGTTGGGTAGATAATGTTGGGTTTTTCTATTTTTGTTTTGCCAATAACAGAATAACCATGAAAATCCAAGCATTTGAACGGTGATTTCTGGTAGACCCATTAACGGATTACTAAAGTCAAAATAGGTGTAGAAAAAACCTTCAAGAGCACCGGGACCAGGTATTACAGCACCTATGCTTGTCAAGATGAACATTAATGAAAATAATTTAAGCCATCCTAAAGGTTTTTCAAGAATCGTTGAACGGAAAGGGTATATTGCAAATGCAAGTATAAAACCACGAATTATTTGCCCCGGAATAGCAAGAGCCACCATTGGATCATCTGAAGGCCTCATTATTACACTCATCAAAGGGTCAGAAGTAAAATAGTCAAAATAACCACTAATGAGCATAAATACAAGTCCACTAAAAACATAGGTTACAACATGAACCGCTATAAACCGTAAAGAAAAAGGAAAAAAAGAAAGCAACTGTTTTTTCATCTAAAAACCACTCGTTATATTTCAGTATTACCTATTTTTTCAGCTCGGTTACTGCGCAGAGACTGAATTATACCACAGGATACATTTACCGTAAACATCACACAGTAGATAACCATTGCACCTTCATCGGTAAGACTCTTATTAGCGATAAATGTTGCACCTTCTGCAAAGTGTATACCTGAAAGCACCATCAAAGCGAGGGCGCAAACACCAATAGCACCAAGCATTGGTACACGTGGGATATCCCTTCCAAAATATACGTTGCGTATATGAAATTCCACAGAAACGGCTGTTATAAGTAGCACAAGTATCAAGATGCTTTGATGTAATGCGTTTGCCCACACAATACCTATGTCGTTTAAAAAGGCATTTATCAGAAGAGCACTTATCGCGATGAAGAAACCGTGTTTGAAAATGTTTTTTCGCATTTGTAGTTGACGTTCGTCAAACGTTTCTTTTTCTTTGTTCATTGTTGTGTATTTTCCTCCCAAAATAGGTCGTTTAATGTTTTACCAAGTGTTTTGCAGATTGTAATACAAAGTCGGATAGATGGATTGTACTCGCCGAGTTCTATGGCGTTTATTGTTTGGCGCACTACACCAACGGCGTCTGCTAAGTCTTTTTGTGTCATGTCTTTTGCTGCTCGTGCAGATTTGAGCTTTAAATTTTTAACCATCAACATCACTTTATACGACATATGGTAATACATAAAAACCATAATGACAGATATATGTGACATTAGCTCTATAAAGTTTTCGTCACATCAGTACTACTAGCAATCAGCTAATTTTTAGCTCTGGATCGTTTGGTCTTTGAAAAAAGAGCAGTTTTGCAAGAGGTCCACTATATGTTAATCTTTAGCTCTATTGAAAAAAAGTACAATCCAAGTGTTAATTACCTCGAATTCGAGGCAATTGCGAAAGAAGCTGATAAAACAGTTTGTCCTAACTTCAAAAGCTAAGGAAACAAAATTTAGCCTTTCATAATAATGTTTTCTTTTAAATTTGTGGAGGGTTTATGTGTTGATGTTAGATGGATTTAGTTGTTGGTTGTGGTAGTGGGGGTTGTTGGGTCGAGGTTAGGCCGCTTATTACTGCCAAGTTGGAGTCTGCAAGTTTTGCGTCTGTTTTAGATGTGTTGCATAATTTGGGTAGGCCGTTTAGGTTTTTTATTGTTGCACCCAGAGATGGCGGTTGTGGGGATGGCGAGCGGTCGCTTGTTAGGTTTTTCTTCGAGTTTTTTGATACGCAGACACGTGCGCAGATGTCAAATGTCATACGAACTTTACTTGATGTGGAGGTTGTAGGAGATGTTGATCTGCCAAGGCAACAGTATGGTTTTTGTGCGGATTTAGAGTTAGCTAAGGACTACGCATTGCCGTTAGTGTTTAATGGTCAGCGACAAGAGCTGGTGGTTAATCTTATTGACCGATTGGTTGCCTCTGTTGTGGGGTTGGGGGTGTGTGTTGAGGTGGTTGTGCAGGCCGATCCTAATGCTGTAGGGGGTATACAGAATTTTGTGCACAAAAAAACCACACCCAAATCATCCTCATCGACAAGTTCGTTGGTTTTAGAGCCTTTGGTTGATTTGTTAGGGGCTGGCATTGGAAAAGGCTCAAAAAGTGAGTCCGCTAAGGGGCGATCGGGAGTGGTTAGGGTGGATTCTTGGAGCCGCGAGCTTGTACGGGGTGCGGAGTTAAAACTTGCAAGCAACCTGTTTGTCTGCAAAATCCATGTTTTTGGGGAGTCTTTACAAAGCATTCAAGCAACCAAAAAAGCATTGCCAGCAGCCCCCACCAACAAACTAAAAACCTTCAAAACAACCAAAAAACAAAAACAACACCCAACCACAACTCTTAGAACACCCACAAGACATGTTATGCGAAATAATGTTCTCTGCCGTCTCTGGTGGGCAATACCGCTAAGCCTTCTGTTATTGGCTGGGTTTTTTGGAGTATTTAATCCTCTAAACCTTGTTTTGTCTGCTTCAATATCTGGAGTGGATTTGGGGTTTGTTGGTTTTGGGGTTTTTTTGGCGGTTTGTTTGTTTGTGGCATTTAGGAAGCGGCAACCCATTGTGCTCTCCACCCAAGAATTAGCACAAATTGTGGGATTGCCTACAGCAGTCGAAAAGCTTCCAGTGGTATTAGGTAAGGTGCCTCTTTCAAGAATGCAACTAGACTACGAAACCCAACCAACTGAAAAAGCAAAGAAACAA
>WRCX01000105.1 GCA_009783705.1 Candidatus Bathycorpusculum hydrogenotrophicum
CGGGTTGTTTCTCATAATGGAGGCGGTCGGTATGGGCGGAGTAGGATTTATCATGAAAAGTGTTATGAGGCTACTTTTGTGGATGCCCCGTGAGGCGGCTGCTCTGGGTGTTCCATTTTTTGAAGATTTAATGTAATGGTACAACGTTATGGTTTAGTGTTATGTTTTGATGTATAGAATTAGTGTTCCATTTTTGGGGTTTTTGCCGAATGGAACAGAGCGAGAGAGTGCGGTACTGTGAGAGTTAGTTTAATTGGTGATACGTCTTATCCTAATGTGGCTTTTCAAAAAATTAGTACTTTTCATAAGTGCCGCGGGGATATAGTCGGCCTAAATTTAGCGTATCCTGATATTGTGTATATGTCGGTTTTGTTTAGCTGGAATCTGCCTATCATGTTGGGTAAGAAGGCTATGTTGGAGTCTCAGGGTAAAGTTGTTAATATCGGCGGTTCAGGGTACAAGCTTGAGTCCAAATTACCTGACTGTATTGAAATGTGTCCGCCTGATTCCGAACTATACAGTCATCTGGATTATAGTTTTGGTTTCATAACTCGTGGCTGTATACGTAATTGTGAGTTTTGTATTGTGCCGAAAAAAGAGGGTTGGTTAAAGTTTGAGGGTTTAGATTGGATGGTTAAGGATAGGTGTGTTGTTTATGATAATAATTTGCTTGCATATGGAGGGCATAGGGATATTTTAATTGCTATGCGGCAGGGTGGTCAGCAAATTTGTTTTAGTCAAGGTTTGGATATTCGTTTAGTTGATAAGGTTAATGCTGGGTTGCTTTCTGAGATTAAGTATAGGTCGCTTAGTTTCAAGGTTCCGCGGCTCTATTTTGCATATGATCATGATACGCCTATTATGGAGCAGATGATTCGAGATAAGGTGGAGTTGTTAGTTTCTGCTGGTATTCCTGCCAAACATCTGATGTTTTATGTTCTTTATGCTTATGAGTCTAATCCGCAGTTAGCATTGGATAGTTTACAGCACCGATATGCTGTTCTTAAAGAGTTAGGTGTTAAGTGTTATCCTATGAATTTCCGCAAAGGTGATAAACGCTACAGTTTATGTCACAGGTTTGCGCGGTATGTTATTCGGCGTTATGATCAGTTTTTAACTTTTGATCAGTATTGTGAGGGTAAAAAATGAAATGTGCAGAGAAAGAGAAGAGCGGTTAGGCTGGGGTGGCTAGCAGTTCTGCTTCGAGTTTGGCTTCTGCTTCGGTTTGGGTTGTTTCTTTGGTTTGGGGGTTTCTTGTTTTATGATTTTTTGGACTTCTTGGTCTGCTAAGAGGAGTGTGAAGGTGTTTAGGGCCATGGCGGCTTTGCTCTCGGTGGTGTATTGACACATTTGCGCATTGCCCACTGTGCGGGTTTTTTTTATGAATTCTAGTTTTTCTAGTTTGTCGATGGCCATAACGGCGTGGCGGAAGCTTACTTCGCTGTTTTTGGCTATGTCTTGTTTGCTGTAGTCCCAGACTCTAAATATGTGTATGAAGTCTAGGACTCGGGCTACGGCGGATTTGCCAAATAGATTTTCTAGTTGTCCGGGGTCGTGCTGTTGGGTTGTCATGGGTTTCACGTGGCGGTTAATAATTCTGCCTCGGGCTGGATTTCTGGCTGCTGCTGGCTGGCTTGTTCTTGGGCTTCTTGTTCGGCTATGGTTTTGTGGATGTCGTGTTTGGCTATGGACATGCCTAATTTTGCGAGTAATTCTGCTGTTTGGTTTTGCATGTTGTATTGGTACATGTCTGAGCAGCCGATTTTGCGGGTTTTTTTTACGATGCCTTGTTCTTCGAGTTTTTCGATGGCGGGTTTGACGTATTTTTGGCTGACGTTGCTGTTTTCGGCTATGTCTTTTTTGTTGTAGTCGTAGCAGTCAAAGGTTGACATGAAGTCTATGATGCGGACTGTGGCTGAGGTGGATCCGAAGAGGCGTTCTAGGGGGCCGGGGTCGTGTTGGGTTTGGGGGTTTGTCATATTTTATCCATCCATTATTGCTATATGTGTGGTTGATGTAGCATATAAGTATTTTCTATGTGTTGGTTGGGTATGGATGTTAAAGATAATCTTATATAGGGGTGTGGATATTAGAGAATATAGGTGTAGAAGAACAGTGAACATCGAAGCCGCCAAACGCATCCTCCGAACCCTCTACAAAAAAGACTACATCGGCGCAAAACACACAAGTCCTGTTAACGCCCTAAAAGCCCTTCAAAAACACGAGCGTGGTGAGGGCGAAAAAACCCTCAAACAACTAAAAACACTGGGATATGTAATCTTTCATCCCACAAGCTACGGCATCCAAATATCGCTAAACAAAAATCACATCAAAGAAATCGAAGACTTCATCGACACACCTTAACCTCCTCATTTTCCCCCAACAATACGTGAACCAGATGCCAAACAACCAGCCCACACTATACACCAACAGTCCAGAGACCTTCACAGTAAACATGGCCGACATCGCCGAAACAGAGGAAGCCTACAGCATCCCCGTCGTCTTTACCAAAGAAGGCGTGCATAACGGGGCGCTTAAACCCTATGAGGGCTTCAAAACCCAAGCAGCCAGCCTCATCGGCAAGCCGGTTGTTTTACTCCATCCCAAAAACGGTGAAGCCAACCGCCCAGTTGATCTCCAGCGTGATCCTGTGACAGGCGAAGTTGAAACATGCCAAGCCCGTGACAGCGACAAAAG
>WRCX01000106.1 GCA_009783705.1 Candidatus Bathycorpusculum hydrogenotrophicum
ACCTTCATCTGGACAAAAATCCTCCCAGCAACAGACGGCTCAGATTATGTTGAGTGGTTTGAGTGGCAAGCCAGCCTCATCTTCCCACCCGCAATAAACCCCAACTTGGATAATCAAAATGTAAGTCAGGAGGATTTGCAAAATCAGCTCTTAGACCAAATAAACTCTCCAAATGGAACCCTAACCACCACACCCTTTGGCAACACCATCACAGCCATGTATAGCCATAATAAGAACATAGAGCAAATCGCCAAAAACACTGGAGTAAGTAAAAATCAAACACTACAGCTCCTCAACACCACACCCCAATACTTCACTTCGCAGGAGCGTTATGCTAAACTCCAATACCAACTCGACTCAAAAGTGGCTAAAGAAATCATTAACCAAAATTTCACAAACACCCTTTACTATAACCTGACACTTGGTTGCAACCTCTTTGGTACCCCAAGGTATTTTGTCGCTAACATTACCTGTGAGCATGAATACTTTGACAAGCCAATTAATGCAACGGCCTACAAATGGAACCCAACCCAACAAAACTGGATCACCGACAATACCGTTAGCATAGAAGCCACATTTGAATCTGCCCTAAATACAACTATCACCGATATTTTGCGCTCAAATCTTGAAGAACAAACAAACGACCCAACAGCCCTCAAAATGGCCATGTCCGACCTTTATGATTCAGGCCCCCAAACCTTCAAAGACACAGGCACAATAAACGCCAACCTAAAACGCACAAGCCCCCTATACTACAACCTCAAAATAACCGCTGGGCAACAACAAAAAGAAGTTACCCTGCAAAAAACAATACAACTCAACTTTCAAACCAACAACACCTACAACCTGCCTCTAAACTTTGACCCCAACTCACCCCTACAAATAACCGTCCTATCCGACAGCTCTCAAAACACCATACTAAACCTAAATGCACCCGTAGAACTTGGAGGACTAACCAACATAACAGTTTATCAAATAACCAATCTACCCACAGAAAACTGGAACGTCCTTCAAAAAAATCAGCTTGATCTTAAACTGCTCAAAACCCTACAACTAACCATGCCCCAAGAACAAATCCAAATGTCCCCGCAACACGAACAATTTATCCAATACTACCAAGGATATAGCACAGTATTTGAAGACATTTTAAGCTTTCACGGCCAAACCCAAATCGCAGTACAAAAAGACAAAACCGTAACCGCTCTAACAAAACAAGGCGAAGCACTACTCTATGTAGAAGCCACAAACATTTGGGGCACCACTTTCCACCAAATCACCCCAGTACAACCCTACTCTGCACCTAAATGGGAAATCCCCCTAAACGAAGCCACCATATACCTCATAGCAATTATCATCATTGCAATAATTGTAAGCTTTCTTCTGTACATAGTACGAGTAAAGCAGTAACTCATAAACCATCAAGTATTAACAACAAACAAACCTTTTCTATTCCCCACAATTAACCAAAAAAACACGCTCTACAACAAACAATAAGCACTACTGAGACTTATCTTATCCAGTGAAATTTAATTTTTTCCTGTTTTTCAATAACATCAAATTCATGATGATCAGCCGTTAACAATTCCCCACCAGAAACTGTGGTTTCAGCAAGAGCTATTGAATCCGCAAGCGAAATCCTATATGAAGCCTTAAACCGCCCTGCTTCATTAAAGACCCTATCAGTCAATTCTGACTGTATCATAATAGGCAACTCTTTAATCATCAAGAGTTCTTCATCAGCCTTTGTCTTTCCTACATTACGATAAATGTCATAATAAATTTCAAGCAGATTAAGACTATTCATACAAATTTCGGCTTTACCTTGCTTTGCACATTTCAAAATAGCCGTAACAACGTCTGCACCTTGTTCATCGCGTAAAAAAGCAATTAATGCACAAGCGTCCATGACGTAAAACGTGTTCATTCTTCTAGTTCCTTATCTGCGTGTTTGCGCTCTAAAAATTTGTCAACTGACATCTCGGGATGATTAGCCAGTGAGCCACGTAGTTTGCTAATGTAGTCAATTGGTTCCTGTATGGGGATGAGGTGAATTTCGCCATCTGTTTCACGGACTTTTACTTTTTCTGTTCTAATTAATTTGGATAAGGCTTCAGGTAAGGTTTTGGTGTTTAATACAGTTTCAGTCATGGCATTCACCTTTTTCTAAAGGAGTTAATTTGGGTTAATCTCATAGTCATGTCAACCCGCTATTTGTTAATAACTACTCATACTTGGTGTAACGTGTATATCTAGTTTTGTGTGAGGGTTATACAAGCAAATGCGCAATTATACTGCAATAGTTTTTTGTTGAGTTTGTGTTTTTCTTGTTTTTAAACTGTCAGGTCTTTTTTTATGGTGTAGTTAGTGAAGTTTCAGCTCTGGCGTACTGGTCAAATTTATAGGAAAATTCAAGGTGTAATGGGTAGACTAAAGTCTAATCGTGCTTTGCTTGGAGTGGACGCAGGAATTCTCATTGCGTTTTTCACCATTACTATGCTTGTTATTTATCTTGCAACGCCAGTGATTATGTCAACCTTATTTAATGTGATAATTGGTGGTCCTGAAGGCATCTATTCGTATCTTTTAGAGCTGCCTTTGATAGCTGCTCCGGGTAGTAGTGGGGGGACTTTGGGGCAACAACTCGGCGT
>WRCX01000107.1 GCA_009783705.1 Candidatus Bathycorpusculum hydrogenotrophicum
CTCCATTATAGTGCGTATCTCGTATGGGGATTGTGTGGTTTTTTAATTTTAGAAGCATGTTAGATTGGTGAGAAAATGAGTTCATGTGCGTTTAAACGCTTAGGCAGTATAAGAGATTATTATCCATATGTGTTATTAGGTAGTGTTAGGTCGTGTGGGTTAATGTTTAAAAGACCTAAAGTAAGTCTGCTTACCATAGGAGGCTATGTAAATGAGTAACATCCTGCCTAAACAAGAAGATAGTCAAGTGTATGATGAGTGGAACTTTAATGTATGGTCTGACAGCGGAGACTGGTGCCGCCAGTGCCGTAAAGAGAAAAACAAGCTCGTGTTTGATGACCAAATAAAAACCACCAAATGCACTCAGTGTGGACATGTTGAAACTTATACAGATAGAGACTGGGCGATACTACAGGCAAAACGATACGTAACACACCACTACATGCCTGGCAAATATTATTTTGCGCATCTCTCTAAAGAAGAAATCTTCCAAAAATACCTCCGAGAATACAACCACAACGACTGGTCTTCATGGCTAATACATGATTATGTACTTGCCAAAATGAAAGACGATAGAACAGTTCAGGATAAGCTGTTAGAAACTGCCAAATTGGTCGTTGAAAAAATGAGTTACGACTCAACAACATGGAAAACCCTATTTGAAAAAATGAACGCAAAAGACCCTGAAATGTTCCATCAAGTACCCCAAATCATCTACGAGTTTGTTGAGAAAAAATTCCAAGAAACCGCACCAAAAGAAGAGTTTACCGCTATGCTTGAGGGTTATGCATCAACTCTGACAAGTGTGTACAGCTACAGTAGATGGAAAGGAGACAGAGTAACTTGCTGGGTAAGCAGTGAAATCATAAAACTATGCGATACCGATGATTATTCAATAGGTTTTTACACTAAACTCTTTGGCTGCGACCCAATATTAGAAGGATTCCAAGACGACCTACTTGCAGGAAAAAAACGCGACATCAACATAAAAGACACCTACATCCAATGGCAACTCAACCTCGCCGACAAATTCCTCCAACAACAAAGTATCCTTGGAGCAACTCAAGCCGCCTACGAAGCCCTAACCGCCAAACTTGGAATACACGCCCTATGGCCACCAACAAAAATACTGCCATTTGACATAAAAACCGTAGAAAAAGTTGCAACAATAGTCAACGAACCCGAACTCTTCAGATTCTACAACACAGCTCTTAGTCTAGATGCGATTGACCCTGCAAAAGCCTGTCATTACGCAAAACTCTTTATAGATAAAATCAAAAAAATACTACCAGAAATAACCCCAATTGAACAGGAACTAAAAAAACAAACAGTCTACATAACCTGACTGCTCTTTACCATTGTTTCTCTCCTTCACCTCCATCGAAATCTCTTTTTTGCATATCTACGAAATTAATTGGCTTACTTTTTGGCTGTTTGGACAAAATAATCGGGTTTAAAGTTGGGTTGTTAACTGGAACGTTAACATTACCTGTAGATTTTGTTGGCTGGGTTTTGAATAGGCTTTCAGTTGAGGGCACGTCTGTTTGTTTTACGTTTAAGGTATTAGCGAGCCAAGCACTGGTTGTGTGTGTTTCCAAATCTTTTACTGCTTGTGTTGTGAATTTTTCATCATTCATTAAACTATTGAAGCGGTTTTTTCCGTTTCCCATGGTATAATGAGCCATGTTGTTAGCTAAAGCGGGATTTCGCATAGCTACTACATTACGAATTTTCATCATAGCATAACCGTAGGTTCTTTGTTCTTTTGCAGTCATCTTTACTCCTGAAACTTGGGCGAGCCTTTCTCCCAAAAGTTCAGGTGGTGCAGTGCGAAATTTGGTTTCTGCTAAGTGATCAATACATTGTTGATTATCTGGTGTACCTAGCTGTTTTACTGCGGCAAAAATTTTTGCGTTTGCGACTGTTCCTTTTTCTGTGACTGCGCCTGTATTGAAAGTGTCGATAGCGAATCTTGGAGCGGTGTCTAAGGCTTCTAGGTTGGGCGTATAGATTCCTTTTTGGACTGCGACAACTGTTTCGCGGTTTACCCCCACCTCATCTCGAGCATTTTGGTAAAAAGTCATTCGACCCTCCTTGGGTGTACTGCCTTGATTTTGTGCTCTTTGCCAGTTACTAAAAGCCACTTCAGGTGGTAAAGATTGCAAGTGTCGTTTAACCTCAAATCCAGCCGCTCTTGGATCTTTGAGGTTCTCTGCTATCTCTGGATAGTTGCCTGCAACATAACCTGCATATACGTCCTCGTTTGATTTTTTGGCAAGCTCCTCCATAAAATGTGCACTTGATTCAGGTGTAGCAGTTGGGAGGACGTCACCTGCGGAGTTTTTGTATAAGGCGGCGTTTAGGGTAGATCCTGCTCTGTTGTTTAGGAATTCTTGGGCAGGAGCTTTTTGCCTATTCATTGTACCCGTCACCATGTAACCCATGCCACGCATACCCCCACCCATGGAACCCATGCGCATACCACCGCCCCCACCTCCAATGCCGCCTCCAAAAAAGCCCGAGACCGCACCC